>CBJNAE010000089.1:0-12926 GCA_966433995.1 uncultured Ideonella sp.
GCAGAAGATGCGGATCGGCGAAGGCTGGGACGTCCACGCCCTGGTGACGGGCCGCCCGCTGGTCCTCGGCGGCGTGAACATCCCCCATACCCACGGCCTGCTCGGCCACTCCGATGCCGACGCCCTGTGTCACGCGATCACCGACGCACTCTTCGGCGCCGCCGCGATGGGCGACATCGGCCAGCACTTCCCCGACACCGACGAGCGCTTCAAAGGCGCCGACTCGATCGCCCTGCTCGCCGAAGCCGCGCGCCGCGTGCGCGCCGAGGGCTGGGAGATCAACAACATCGACAGCACCGTCGTCGCCCAGGCCCCCAAGCTCGCCCCCCACATCCCCGCGATGCGCCAGCGGCTGTCCTTGGCGCTGGGTTTGGCTCTCAACCAGGTCAACGTGAAAGCCAAGACGGCCGAGAAGATGGGGCCGGTGGGCGAGGGGGCGGCGATGGAGGCGAGCGCGGTTTGTTTGCTGGTGGGGCGGGGTTGAGCTATCGGGCCGATCGCTCGAGCGAATCGAGCGGGCTCACGCGTGAGGTTCAGGCGGGCTGTCCATCCGTTGGCGGCCAGCGCACCGGCGGTTCGTGGCTGGCAGGCTGCAGCGGTGGCCTGGGCGGCTCGCGGGTTCGCTACCTTGCGGCTGCCTCGCGCATCGGTCACCATCTGCCCAACCCGTTATTCCAGCGGGCCGCTTTTGGCGGCCGCTGAATTCCAACGTTAGCTCTCACATGAGACAGATCATCATTGCCGTCGCCATTGCTGTCTTCGCGGCCACTGCGGCTAGTGCTCCAAGCGACGATGTGGTTACGTGGGCAACGGCAACGTCGACGCACGCCACCAACGGGCGCGTGATCGTCTTCAGGTATGCCAAAGATTTCCGCACAACTTTCCAGAAGTCCAGTCTTCCTATTCGCGTCATTCTGGTCTGGCGCTACGACTCCCAATCGGGGATGCCGGCAAAAGCCGAACGCGAAGCCATGGATCGACTCGAAGATCTATTGGGACCAGTCATTGAAAAGTCGCAGTTGGCTGTTCTTCCCCTTGTATCCACAGGCGAGAACCTGCGGGAGTGGACTTACTACGCGAGATCGGAAGAGGAGTTCCTCCGGGCTCTCAACACCGCGCTCGCCAATCAGCCGCGTTTCCCTATTGAGATTCACGCTGCGCCTGATCCCGAATGGTTGACGTACGAGAACTTTAGGCAAGGTGTGCGCGAATGACAGCTAACTTTCCATTCCAGCGGACGCCTGACGGCGCCGCTGAATTCCAAAGTTAGGCCTCAATAGATCCATTCGAGGCGTTCAACATGGCGAAAGTCTTCGGTTCGTCTGGCAATTTCATCGTTGGTGGAAGCGGTGGCTCCATCATCTGGCGCCGCCCGGCACCTCAGGGCTCTACCACATCGACTGCTCTGATTCAGGCCATAGTAGAGCCTATCGCCATCGTGCCAGACGGCAACCTGATCCAGTTTCTTGAGCCTGCGTGGAACGCAATCGCGGCGCGTCTGGCGACTGATCCACACGCGCTCCTTGCGCTGAGCCCCCGCCAACTCGAAGAGCTGGTCGCCGCCAGCTACGACAAAGCTGGCTATGACGAAGTGATCCTTACGCCCCACAGCGGTGACTATGGTCGAGATGTCATTGCCATGAAGAAGGGCTGGGGATCGATTCGAATCCTGGATCAGGTCAAGGCGTTCAGTCCAGGCCATCTAGTCACGGCGAACGACATTCGGTCGCTGCTGGGCGTGCTTCAGGGAGATCGAGCCGCATCCAAGGGAGTGGTGACCACTACTTCGTCCTTCGCGCCGCGCGTGGCGGAAGACCCAACAATCCAGCCCTTCGTTCCATACAGGCTGGAACTCATTGACGGGAAGATGTTGGCTGCGCGTATGCAGGCTCTCACGGGGTCAAGTTGAGGATTAAGGATTCGCTGAAAAAGATCCACGTCTAAGGGCGCGCTGCTCTCACGTCAAACGTTGGCCTCCTCTCAATCACGCTCATCGCAATGCCAGAATCCCAAAGCAAATCGTTTCTTCGCGAGTGGGGCGTTCTCATCGCTTTCGCCGCATTTGCCGTCTTTGCGCTTGTTGGCTTTCGCCTCTGGACGGAGCACAAGGCCGACGAGCCCGTGGCGGAAGCCTACCGCTTGTACCTCAACGAGGTTGCATCGAACTCCAAGAGCGCTGCGGCATTCCTGGAGGAGTACTACGCGCAGTATTCCCGCCGCACTGTCGCGTCAAAGCACTTTGAGTCCGTTTGCGGTGCCGTCACGGCCTTCGCCGACCATGATGGATTTGATCCAGAAAAAGTGTCGGTTCAAATGGCGCGGGCGTGCCGAATGTTCACTCGTGAAGGCGTTACGGGCACCATTCCATGAGTGTCGCGTCATCCATCCAACCTGATGGGAGGATGTGCCTTGGCAAACGGAACCGAACCTCCCATGTCAAACGTTGAGATGCCTCAATCCAACAAAGCGCGCACCCCATGGTCCCATCAAGCTATTTCGTGATGGTCGGCAGAGGAAAGCACCCGATCAAGCCGATTGCCCGCGGCCCCGGCGTCCGGGGGAACTGGCGCGTTGGGGAACCCATCACCGGGCCGGTTCCGCAACCGCTCGTCTACATCTTGAGCAATGCCTATGAAGGCCATCTGCAGCCGATGTATTACGCCGAGGCTATACCGGTCATGCGCGACGATGTGGTCGCCGCGCTCGACGCGGCCGGCGTCGACAACATCCAGTATTTCGACGCGGTGCTGCGGGATGCCGCGGCGGGTCGCGACTACACCAATTACAAGGCCTACAACATCGTCGGGCTCGTCTCGTGCGCCGACATGGGGGCCTCGACGATGATGGGCACATCGGATTCGAACCGCCTCGACGCCGACTTCGACGGCCTGGTGCTCGACGAATCGCGTGTCGGTGGCGCGCTGCTTTTCCGCATGGCCGAGAACGTCAGCGCGATCGTGGTGCATGAACGCGTCAAGGTGGCGATCGAGGCCAGCGGCATCCCAGGTTTCGTGTTCTGCGGGCCCGGCGAATGGTCGGGTTGAGTCGACCCTCTGGCGGCGCCGTGAAGCTGAGCGTGCTCGCCGCCTTGCTTTCCGTCCTGGCTTGCGGCTGCGTGCCGTACCCCGTCTACAAGACGCTCCAGCCGGCTGCCAAGGCGACGATTCGCGATGACGAAGGAAAGCCGGTTCCCGGTGCCTCGGTCACGCTGGTGGCGAGCGCCCATCCCTACGGCCGCGAGAAGTCGCGCGAAACGCAGGTGACCGCGGGCGACGGCGTCGCGGCCTTTCCGCTGCGCCGCGAGTGGAGGACGGAGGTTCTCGCCGTGCACGGGTGGGAAGAGTACTTCTGGAACTGGTGCGCCCGGAAGGAAGGCTTCGAGACTTTCAGCACCGCTCACACGAGCGCGTCGGCGTTCACCGCTGAGCCCGTCATCGTCCTCAAAGCGGGCCTGTCGAAGCCATGCCCTCAAGGCGTGCGCTAGCGTGGTTTGTCCATCCGCCAACCGCTCCCAAGTCAAACCTCAGATGTCGGAAGAAAAAATGCCAGGCGCAACCACCGGCGGCGTGAAGATCCTGCTGCGGGCCGAGGGGGCTGTCGTGCTCCTCGCGGCCCTCGTCGCTTATGGAAAGTTCGGACTCGGCTGGTCGGTTTTCGCCTGGTCTTTTTTAGCCCCGGACCTCGCTTTCTTCGGGTATCTCGCCGGCGCCCGGGCCGGAGCCGTCTGCTACAACGCCACGCACTCCTATATCGGGGCCGTGTCGGTTCTGGCCATCGGCGCCGTTTCAGGTGTTCATGCCTTCGTAGCCGCCGGACTCATTTGGTGCGCCCACATCGGCATGGACCGGGCGCTGGGCTATGGGCTCAAATACGCGGTCGGCTTTGGCTTCACCCATCTTGGCTCGATCGGGCGCGCAAAATCCGACGCTTGAGCTTTCCATCGAAAGAGCACGCCTCAAGAAGCCCCTCATGTCAATCGCCATGCGTCATCGCCTTCAAGTCAGCGCCGGGCAGGCAACCATCGCTGCGCTCTCGTTTGCCGTTGGCAGTGCGTGCGCCCAAACTTCACCCCAGCAACAGTCCCGGGAAGAGGCGCTGAAGAGGATGAGCGCCACTTCCGCGACAGGCGCCGTTTCTGCGTCGGCGCCTGCCTATTCAAGCGCATACCCGCAGCGCATACGGGACGCGATTCGCCCCAACCTTGCGCCGCTGGAACCGATCGAGGGCAATCCGGCAGCCGAGGTCGAAGTGCGAACAAAACCCGATGGAGTCATTGCATCTGTCACGCTCAGCAGGAGTAGCGGCAACCCTGCATGGGACACTGCTGTCTTGCACGCGGTTGAGAAGACGGGGCGTATTCCATCGGACATCTCTGGCGCCGTTCCTCCGGTTCTGGTTATCGCGTTCCGGCCCAGGTAGCCGCGCGCAACGCTGCCGAACATCGATCGGATGGGCTGCGCCTGGATCGTGGCACTATGATTTCCCTCTTCCCCAAACCGCAGGCGTCCCCATGGAATACACCTCGATCCTCCTGACCCTGGCGGTCGTCGACTTCGTCGCGGTGGCCACCCCCGGCCCCAACTTCATGGTCGTGTCCCAGGCCGCCACGGGCACCTCGCGGGCATGCGCGCTTTCGGTCGTCGGCGGGATACTGGCCTCGAATCTCACCTGGTGCGCGGCGGTGTTCCTCGGCCTGTCGGCCGTTTTCAATGCCTCTCCGTTCCTGCATTCGACCGCCCAGGTCGCCGGTGCCGCCTATCTCATCTATCTGGCCGTCGGTTTGTGGAAGGCGCCGCGGCCGTCGGGCGCCGCTGCGGCCGCGGCTCCCCGCCTGGGGGGCCTTTCCCATGCCAGCGCGTTCTTGCGCGGCTGGTTCGTCGGCATGGCCAATCCCAAGTCCCTGATCTATTTCAGCAGCGTCTTCACCGTCTTCCTGCCCAAGGGCAGCTCGATGGCGCTGCAGTCATCGGCCGTCGCCGTGGTGGCGTTGAACACCGCGGCCTGGTATGGCCTCGTGGCGCTGGTGCTTTCCCGGCCTCGCGTGCAGCAGGAATTCCTGAGGCGACAAGCAGTCTTCAACCGTGTCGCGGGGGCGCTCCTGGGGGCATTCGGTGTCCGGCTGCTGCTGGCCAAGGCCGAAACCTGATCCTTCCGTGGTGGGCGCGCCGGCGAGCCGGGCACGCCTTTCCCACTCCTGACGCCGGATCGCAAGATGAACCCCACCGCCCAGACCCGCAAACCTGTCGGGGATCTCGACACCTCTGACCTCGAGGCCTTTCCTGTCTGGGAGTTCCTATCCGATGATGGAGGGGGCGACGGTGAAGATGAGACATGGGTCAAGCCCGTCCCGTCCCGGGTCATCCCATCTGCGGCCCTTGCGCTTTGCCTGGCTGGCGTCGCACGCCTTCCCTCGGGTGCCGTCTATCCGGCCGTCCTGTTCGGCGATACCTTTGACGGTTTCTCGATCAACGGTCTGGCGCTGCTTACGACCAAGGGGCGGGTCCTTTTCCATGAGAGCGACCCTTCGACCGACAGGCGCGGCGCGTTGAAGCGCCTGGGCCTCGCCGAACGCGAGGTCTTCCCGGTCGAGTTCGCGACGAGGGCGCCGCTGGCGGCCACTGGAGGGGCGGCTTTCGGCCGCTTCGGCATCTCGGGTGGGGGTTGACCCGTCCGTCGCCGCGTACTCCCCGGCGGGCGCTGGATGTCCGCGCATGTGAGCATTGGACGCCAGAGCAGCGCAACCCATGAACGACCTTTCCCCCGCGCAAGCGCGCGAACTCCTTCGATTCCACTCGGGGCGGCACGAGGACGTCGGCCACGCCAAGTGGACGGGCGGCTTCCTGGGCAGCTTGCGCCCCTACCGGGGGCTCGATCCCCGGAACTTCCACGAGGTCATGCGTTGTCTCGTGGTTCTCGCGCCGGAGCTGGGGGCGCATGGTCCCTTGGACCGCGAATTGATCGCGGATGTCTGGGGCATCTGCCACCTCGGCAGGGCATGGGGTGTCGAGCCGGGTGGAATGCTTCCCGCCAACGAATTGATCCCGCTCGAGGACATCCAGCGCCTCCAGTCATGGATCGATCAAATCTCATACACGGTGTTTTGCCTGCTCGACGGTTGCGATCCTGGCACCGCCTTCGAAGGCTACGATGGGGCCTGACCCTTCCACCGATCCCAGCCAGGAGCGCAGCTTGAACGGACCGACCCTCGTCGCACTTGCGATCCAGCTTTGCGCCCACTGCGCCGTGTCCTCGGCGCAGTCCTACGAGTTCCGGCACGGCTATGTGTTCGATCAGCCTTATGTCGAGCGGGTCTCCATCAACCGGGCGGAGGAACTCGCCGGCGTTCCCAGGCTGTTCGAGCCGCTGATGTCGTTCGAATGGACGCAGGGGAAAGAAGAGATCCACGACAGGCGCGTCAGGCGCCGCGGCGATCGCCTGATCTTGTCGCGCGGCGGCGGGCGGGTGCTTTCCCTGAGGAATTACTCGACGAAGCGGGGCGACGGCGAATCGCAATCTTTCAAATACGTCATGAGCGTTCCCGGGTATCACGTCATCGGTGTCGAGTACGGCCATGACCAGCCGCAGTACTTGCTGGTCGCCGATTCCGGCGAGAAGGTCTATTTCGTGAACACGAACTGACCAGCCCGCTGCCAAACCTCGCCCGGCTTCAGGTGCCATCCCCCGCGAACAGCCGCCCCACCGTCGACCACCCTTGCCGCCGCCAGGATATGCCCACCGAGAACCTGATTCCCCGCCCTTTGCGCGAGACGGTGGCCGCGCTGCTGCCTTGGCTCTGTTGCGCCGTGGGCTTGCAGCACGCCTGCGCCCTGGCCCAGGTCGATGCCGAAGGCGCTGCGAAATGCGGCCAGGTCGTCCAGGTGACCGAACAGGCTGTCGTCAGGATCCTGAAGATTCGAAAGGCCAGGCTGCAACCGGGCTTGCGGCTGGTCGAGGACTTGGGCGCGAGCGACCAGCTCCTCGCCGATCTCACGATGCAGCTCGAAGACGCCTTCTGGGTCGTGTTGCCGGACGAATTGGCCGACGGCAAAGGCACGACGATGAAGTCCTATGTCGACGCGCTCAACAAGGCATTGGGCTGCCCGGCCCCACGAAGGGGCGGTTGATCGCCGGCAGGCCACTCGCGCCAGGGCGAGTTCGACCTCGATCAAGGCGCCCGCTTCAACCTCACATGGCACACCAGTCCGCCATCGACCGCGTTGGCGATCTCGAACTGGCCGCCCATGCGCTGCACCGCCTTCTCGACGATGGCCAGCCCCAGGCCGGCGCCGGTGGCTGCGGTTCGGGCGGCGTCGCCGCGGAAGAAGGGTGTGGTGAGCTGTTTGATCTTGGCCGGGTCCACGCCCGGGCCGTGGTCGCGCACGTTGATGACCACCCAGGGGCCGGTGCGGGCGTAGGTCACCAGCACGCGTGCGATGCCGGTGTCGGTGGAGCGGCCGTAGCGCCGCGCGTTCTCGAAGAGGTTCTGCAGCACCCGGCCGAGTTCGGTGTCGTCGGCCAGCACCTTGGTGTCGATCGCAACCCGCGAGGTGATGCGGATCTGGCTCGGGTCGCGGAAGGCGGCCATCTCGCGGTCCACCACGCTGGACAGGTGCACGGCGGTCAGCTCCACGTCGCCCGGGCGGGCGTAATCCATGAACTTGTCGATGATGGCGTCGAGCTGGTCGATGTCCTGGGCCATGTTGGCCTTGGCCTCCTCGTCCTGCACGCTCATCTCGGCTTCCAGCCGCAGCCGTGCCAGCGGCGTGCGCAGGTCATGGGAGATGCCGGCGAGCATCACGGCGCGATCCTCCTCGACCTTGGCCAGCTCGCGGGCCATGCGGTTGAAGCCCATGTTCACCTGGCGGATCTCGCTGGTCATGGTGTTCTCGTCCAGCCTCGAATCGAACTCGCCCTCGCGGATGCGGCTGGCGGCGAAGGACAGCTCTCGCAGCGGCCGGTTGATCAGCCGGGCGATGGCCGCCGACCCCAGCACCGTGGCCAGCAGCGCGATGCCGACCCAGATGCCGAAGGTGCTCCAGGCCATGGTGACCATGCGGTTGCTGTCGGCCTGGATCCAGTAGCCGTCGCGCTCGATCGCGAAGCCCACCCACAGGCCGGCCACGCCGTTCACTTCGCTGGCCACGAGGGTGTCGGCGCCCAGTTCGCTGCGCAGCGCCTGGGCGATGAGCCGGGTGAAGCGGTCGGATTCGTAGGGCACCCATTTGTCCTTGGGCTCGCGCGGCGAGAGCTTGACCGATTCCGGCGTGGACATGCTCTTGACCAGGGTGATGCGGTTGATGCCGTCCACGCTGCGCAGCGCGTCGCGCGAAAGGTTCACCAGCGCGGCGATGCGCTGCGCGGCCTGGATGGCGTTGGGCTCCAGCTCCAGCGCGCGAAAGGTCTGCACCCAGGCATAGACGCCGCCGGCCAGCAGCACCGCGAGGAAGAAGAAGGTGCGCCAGAAAAGGCTGAGGGCGACTTGTTTGCGGCGCATGGGCGGGCGTGCGGTGGGGCGGGAAGCGGCGAAGCGCCGAATCTAACCGCTCGGCGGTGTTCCGTCGCCTGGATGGAACAACGGCCCCGGGAAGGGGCCGCTGCGCATGGAGGGGGCGGGCATCGCCCGCCGGTCAGGTCGCGCCGTCCGGCACGAAGACGTAGCCCACGCCCCACACCGTCTGAATGTAGCGCGGCTGGGCGGGGTCGGGTTCGATCATCTTGCGCAGGCGGGAGATCTGCACGTCCAGGCTGCGGTCGAAAGGCTCGAAGTCGCGGCCGCGGGCGAGTTGGGCGAGCTTGTCGCGCGACAGCGGCTGGCGCGGATGGCGCACCAGGGCCTTGAGCATCGAGTATTCGCCGGTGGTGAGCGACATCTGCTCGCCTTCGCGCGACAGGCGGCGCAGCGCCAGGTCGAACTCGAAGGGGCCGAAGACGACGGTCTGGGCCTCCTTGGCGGGGGCGCCCGGGGCTTCGATGGAGGGGCGGCGGCGCAGCACGGCGTGGATGCGGGCCAGCAATTCGCGGGGGTTGAAGGGTTTGGGCAGGTAGTCGTCGGCGCCGACTTCCAGGCCGACGATGCGGTCGACGTCTTCCACCTTGGCGGTCAGCATGATGATGGGCGTGGTGTCGTTGGCGGCGCGCAGGCGGCGGCAGATCGACAGGCCGTCTTCGCCGGGCAGCATGAGGTCGAGCACGATCAGGTCGACGGTTTCGCGGGTGAGCACCCGGTTCAGGGCCTTGGAGTCTTCAGCCAGCAACACCTCGAAGCCCTCCTGGGTGAGGTAGCGGCGCAATAGTTCTCTGATCCGGGCATCGTCGTCGACGACGGCGATGCGGTCAGCGCGTGAATTGGGGTTGTTCGACATATGGATTTCCCTTATTTGTAACAGACGCATTTTGCGCAGTTTTTTCGGTCGTTTTTGGCAACCCTGACTGCTTGTTACATATCTTGCGATTTTGCGCTTGTGATGGGCCTAACAGGTGCAGAGTTACCCGATCAACGCCTTTACCCACCCATAGACAGGAGCGGACACACATGACTCTGGAAACGAAGACTCTTCCATGGAGGCGCGCGCCGGCTCCGGGTTCCCGGCGGATCGTCGCTTTCGCGGCGTTGGCATGCCTGGCGTTCGGCGCCGCCGCGCAAGACAACAGCCTGCCGCTGCCTTCGCCCCGCGGGCCTGCGGAGCCGCAAGGCGTGGCCAACCTGCAGGCGAGCGCCCAGATGGAGGTGGCCAAGGACGTGCTCAGCATCGCCCTGTCCACCACGCGAGAGGGGAGCGACGCCGCCGGCGTGCAGGCCGGTTTGAAGCAGGCGCTCGATGCGGCGCTGCAAGAGGCGCGCAAGGCCGCCAAGCCGGGGCAAATCGACGTGAAGACCGGCAATTTCTCGCTCTCGCCCCGCTACGGCAAGGATTCGAAGATCAACGGCTGGCAGGGCAGCGCCGAGCTGCTGCTGGAAGGGCGCGACATGGCCGGCATCGGGCAGGTGGCAGGGCGCATCGGCACGCTGACGGTCTCCAGGGTGGGCGGCAGCGTCTCGCGCGAGCTGCGCGAGCAGGCGGAATCGGAACTCACCGCGCAAGCCATCGCCCGCTTCCGCGCCAAGGCCGGCGAGGTCGCCAAGCAGTTCGGCTATGCCGGCTACATGGTGCGGCAGGTGAATGTCGGCGCCAACGAGCCGGTCTTCATGGCGCAGGAGTCGATGCGCATGAGGACGATGTCGTCGATGGCGGCCGAGGCGCCTTTGCCGGTCGAGGCCGGCAAGGCGACGCTGACGGTGAATGTCAGCGGCTCGGTGCAGATGCTGAAGTGAGGGCGCGGCGGGCGGCGCCCGTTCCATAGGGGGTCACTGCGCCGTCCAGCCACCGTCCATCGCCCAGGCCACGCCTTGCACGTTGGCAGCGGCGGCCGAGCACAGGAAGACGGCCAGTTCGCCGAGCTCTTCCGGCGTGGTGAAGGTCAGCGAGGGCTGCTTCTCGGCGAGCAGCCGGCGCTTGGCCTCGGCATCGTCGAGGCCTTCCTGGGCCGCTTTCGCGTCGACCTGTTTCTGCACCAGCGGCGTCAGCACCCAGCCTGGGCAGATCGCGTTGACCGTCACGCCGCTGGTGGCCAACTCCAGCGCCGAGGCTTTGGTGAAACCGATCAAGCCGTGTTTGGCGGCGACGTAGGCTGATTTCTGGGCCGAGGCCACCAGACCGTGCACCGAGGCGATGTTGATCACGCGGCCCCAGCCTTTCGCGCGCATGCCCGGCACCGCCAGCCGCGTGGTGTGGAAGGCCGAGCTCAGGTTGATCGCGAGGATGGCGTCCCACTTCTCGACCGGGAACGACTCCACCGGCGCCACGTGCTGGATGCCGGCGTTGTTGACGAGCACGTCCACGCCGCCGAATTCGGCCTGGGCGTAGGCCATCATGGCTTCGATCTCGGCCGGCTTGCTCATGTCGGCGCCGTGATAGCCCACGTTGACGCCCAGGGCCTTCACTTCCGCCTTGGGGCCCTCGGCGTCGCCGAAGCCGTTGAGGACGATGTCGGCGCCCTGCCGCGCCAGGCTGAGTGCGATGCCCAGCCCGATGCCGCTGGTAGAGCCTGTGACGAGCGCTGTCTTTCCTTTGAGCATGATCGATCTCCGGTGGTTTGGTTAGGATCATAGGAGAGCCGCGGATGACCATCCGCGCCGCGCGACATCGCCCCGCCCGCACCCTGCCAAAAAGAACCACGCCATGAGCACCAGCCCCGACCTGCGCCACGTCCAATGCCTCGGCCCCCAGGGCCTGCACCGCATGGCCTACTGGCAGTGGGGCGACCCGGCCAACCCCAAGGTGCTGGTCTGCGTGCACGGCCTGTCGCGGCAGGGGCGCGATTTCGACACCTTCGCCCAGGCGATGCAAGGCGAATACCGCGTCGTCTGTCCCGACGTGGTCGGCCGCGGCGAATCCGACTGGCTGCGCGACCCCTCCGGCTACCAGATCCCGAACTATGTGGCCGATATGGTCACGCTGCTGGCGCGGTTGGACGCGCGGGAAGTGCACTGGGTCGGCACCTCGATGGGCGGGCTGATCGGCATGGGGCTGGCCAGCCTGCCGCAGTCGCCGGTCTCCGCGCTGGTGATCAACGACGTCGGGCCCGCGCTGGAGTTCGCCGCGCTGCAGCGCATCGGCCACTACCTGGGCCTGCCGATGCAGTGGGACAGCGTCGAGGCGGCGGCCGCCTACCTGGCGACGATCTCGGTCGGCTTCGGCCCGCACACGCCTGAGCAGTGGCTGGCGTTGAGCCGGCCGATGCTCAAGCCGGTGGGGCAGGGCGGCGAAGTGAAATTCAAGCTGCACTATGACCCGAACATCGCCGCGCCTTTCCGCGCCATTACGCCCGATGCGGCGGCCGCGGGCCAGGCCCTGCTGTGGGCGGGCTACGACGCGATCCGCTGCCCCACGCTCTTGCTGCGCGGCGCGCTGTCGGACCTGCTCACGGCCGAGACCGCGTCGGCCATGACCCAGCGCGGCCCCAGGGCGCGGCTCGTCGAGTTCGCGGGCGTCGGCCATGCCCCCACGCTGGTGCAACCCGAGCAGGTCGCGGCGGTGAGGGACTTCCTCCTCCAGGCATGAAGACCGCCTCCCAGGCGCCGCTCGAAGCCGCGCCGATCGTCCAGTTGCTGGAGCCGCTGGCGGCGCCCGCGCCGCCGGGGCCGGGCGGCGATGCGGACGGCGACGGCGAACTCGCGCAGCTGGAACGCGCCCGGGCCTTCGCCGAGCCGCTGCTGGCCGGGCAGTTGCTCGACACCGGCGAGCCGGCGCTGGCGCACGCCCAGGGCGTGGCAGCCATCCTCCAGGCCATCGGCGCCGCGCCGTCGATGTGCGGCGCGGCCTACCTGGTCTATGCGGGCGACTACCTTTCCCGGCCGGAAGACGTCGTCAACAAGGCCTTCGGCCCGTCCTACGCCAGCCTGGTCAGCCACACACGCCGCCTGGTGCACATCCAGCGCGCGGCGCGCCGCGCCCAGGTGCAGGACGACAAGCGGTCCCAGCAGACCGAGCGCGTGCGCAAGATGCTGCTGGCTTTCTCGCACGACCTGCGCGTGGTGCTGCTGCGGCTGGCGTCCAGGCTGCAGACCCTGCGCCACTTCGCCGCCGCCAAGTCCGGCTGCCCGGCCGAGCTGGCGCGGGAGTCGATGCAGGTGTTCGCGCCGCTGGCCAATCGCCTCGGCATCTGGCAGATCAAATGGGAGCTGGAAGACCTGGCCTTCCGCTTCTCCCAGCCCGAGCAGTACCGCCAGGTGGCGGGCTGGCTCGACGAGAAGCGCGTCGAGCGGGAACAGCAGCTCGAACAGTTCCGCAAGGGCCTGCAGGAGCGGCTGGCGTCGGCCGGCGTCCCCGCTGAAGTGCAGGCGCGGCCCAAGCACCTCTACAGCATCTGGAAAAAGATGCAGGGCA
>CBJNAE010000090.1:0-12921 GCA_966433995.1 uncultured Ideonella sp.
CGCAGCCGTCGGCCGATGTCGAAGCGCGCCAACCAGGGCCGGCCCCGGCCGAACATGCCGACATCGCGCGGCGGACGCATGCGCCCTTCACGGCGCCGCCCGCCCCCGCGGAGATCCTGGCGGCTCCGATGACCACCATCCCGCTGCGCGCATCGGCGGCCTTCCCGGATCATTCGGATGCCGACCAGGACAGCCTGTCGTACGGCGACGAGGAATGGGCGCCGACCACGCAGAACGTCCCCCTTTCGCCAGCGCCGCCGCGTCCGCGTCCCCAGGCCGCCGCGAAGGGCGGGGTCGACACCTGGAAATGGGTGGCCGTGGCCTGTGCCGCGGTTCTGGTCGTCGCAAGCCTCGTGTGGTGGATGCTGCCCGGCAGCGACGGAAAGGCCGACGCGCAGCTGGCCCAGCCCTCCGAGGCGGACCGGTGGCTGGCGGCCAGGCAGGCGGCGACCATCCCGGCGCTGGAGGCCTATCTGACCGAATTCCCCGGCGGCGAGCACGAACAGGAAGCGCGGGCCTTGTTGGCTACCTTGGTGCAGGCCAACGCGGCCTCTGCGCCGCCTCTTGAAGCGGTGGCCGCTGCGTCGGCGGCTGTGCCGGCCGTTCCCGGCGCCAGCGGGGGTGTCGTGGCGCCCGCGCCAGCGGCGACCGTGGCCGTCGCGCCCGCTCAGCCGGCGGCGCCCCCGCCGCCTGCGCCCGCTCCCGCGCCCCAACCCCAGGCCGCCCCGCAGCCCGCCCATCCGCCAGGCACGGTACCGCTGATCAGGCAGCCGACAGCCGCGGGCCCAGTGTCGGACCGCCCGGTTTCGACGGAGCCCAACCGGCCCGAAGCACCCACCCCGCGGCCGGAAGCCAGCCCCATCCGGCCGGCGGCCCAGGCCGAGACGGGCAAGGTGGTGTTCCGAGTGATGCCGTGGGGCAACGTGCGCGTCAACCGCTCGCCGGTGGGCACCACGCCGCCGTTGACCCAGCTCGAATTGCCGGAAGGCCAGCACCAGATCGAGATCTCCAACCCGGCGGCGCCTTCGGTCACGAGGGTCGTCCAAGTGAAGAAGGGCGAACCCGTGGTGATCAACCACAAGTTCGAGTGAAGGACATGGCATGAGGCTGCGCGATTCGCTCATGGCCTTCGGCCTGCTGTGCCCGTTGTGGTGGAGCGCGCAGGCGCACGCCTCCGCCGCCAGCGATTGCCTGGACAGCGCCCCCGCCGCGGCCGCCGATGGCGCCGCGGCGCCGGGCCGGCAGCTGCTCGGCCAGGGCATCGCCCTTTTCGACGCCAGGAACTTCAAGATGGCCGAGCGCGCGCTGCAGTCGGCGCTCTTCTCGGGGTTGCCCGACCGGCAGGAACGCGCGTCCGCGCACAAGTACCTGGCTTTCGTTTATTGCAGCAATTCGGAGTGGGCGCGCTGCGAGTCGGAGTTCGACGCCGCTTTCTCGGCGCGGCCCTCGTTCTCGCTGGAGGCCTACGAGACGCAGAACACGCCCTGGCGTGACGCCTACCTCCGCGCGCAGAACCGTTGGGCGTCGCGCTGCGGCCGGCACGGGCTGCCTGGCGCGGCGGCGGCCCCCACGGCGGGGTTCCCGTTGAACAGCGCGGTGATCGTGTCGGTGGCGCCCCTGGCCCTGGCTGCGGCGACCGGTGTCATGCGCCCGGCGCTGCCGTCGGCGTTAAGTGAACCTTCGCAGCGCTCTGACACCAATGTGCGTCTCAGGGTGTCGCCCTGGGCGGTCGTCCACGTCGATGGCAAGCGCGTGGGCGTGACCCCACCCATGACCCAGCTGTCGCTCCCGGCGGGTTCCCGCACCATCGAGTTGTCGAACCCGGGTTTCGAAACAGTGAAGCGGGTGATCCAGGTGGTCAACGGCAAGACCGCCACGATCGCCCATGACTTTGATTCAAGGTAGAGATTGATGCGAACAGTCGTGCGGTACTTGGGATGGGCCTTGGCGGCCTCGTTGCTGGCGGCCTGCCAGACCACGCCGGATGCGCCGGGCGGCGTGCAGCCGGCGGCTCCCGCCGTTCCCCTCCCGCCACCGCCGCCGGCGGAGCCAGTCAAGCCGCTGGATCCCACCGCGCAGAAGGAGCAGGCCTTGGGCGAGGCGCTCGCCTTGTACTCCGACGGGCGCTACGACGACGCCGTCGTCTGGCTCACGCCCCTCATCGGCGCGCCGGAACTGCCATTGAGCTCCCAGGTCAAGGTGCTGAAGTTCATGGCCTTCAGCCATTGCGCGATGGCCCGCCTGCGGCCGTGCCGCCAGCATTTCGACATGGCCCTGGAACTGGACCCGACTTTCCAGTTGACCGAGGCCGAGAAAGGCCATCCCGTCTGGGGACGGGAGTTCAGCAACGCCCGCGTCGCGGCGCGCAACAAGCGCCCCCCCGCCAAGAAGGGGCCATGATGTCTTCGGCGCGCGGCGCACCGGGCCGCGCGTTTGGAATTTGAACCGGCAAAGCCCATGGAAAAAATTGAACTCAGGGTCGAGAAAGTGGGAGGCGCGGGCGTGGACCGGCAGTGGTCGGCCGTGTTCGGCGTGGCCGGCGGCACGGTGGGCCGCGGCGGGCAGAACAAGCTGGTGCTGCCCGACGTCGACGCCGGCGTGGCGCGGGTGCACGCCATGGTGAGGCTGGAGTCCGATGCCGCCTACATCGCCAACCTGTGCGAGCGCAGGTCCATCCATGTGGCGGGCAAGGAGCTGCTGTCCGGCCAGGAAACCCAGCTGCGCCTGGACGATGAGGTCCAGATAGGACCTTACAGCCTGCGCGCCGTCGCACCCGGCGCGTCGGCGAACGCCCCCGGCGCACGGATCGCCCCCTCGCCCGTCCCCGTGGCGCAACCCGCGGCCGGCTTCCCTCCCGCCGATGCGACGCCCCAGGTCGCCGCGGCGAACCCCTGGGCCGACACGGCGGCCTTTCCGAAGACCGAGAATTTCAGCGTCCTGCCGACGGACGACGCCTTGGCTGCGATGGCCACCTCGGCCTTGCCCTCCGACCAGGTGACCGGCCCCGGTGGTGCTGCGGTTTCTTCTCTGGGTGTCTTGCGCGGCGACGCCGCTGCGCAGGCGCACGACCCCGCCAACCCCTTCGCGATGCTGGGCAGGGTGGAGGCGGGCGCGCCGCCGGCCGGCTTTCCCCAGCCGCCGGTCGCCGCCCCGGCGGTTTGGGCGCCCCAGGCAGTGCCCGAAACGGCGCAGGGCCAGCCCGCCGCGCCGGCATCGACCGCCTCGCTCGCGGGCTTCGACCTCCCGGTGGCGGCTCCCTTGCCCGCCGCGGCGGCGCCTTCGCCCTCCGCTTTGCCCAACGTGTTCGACGGCGTGATGCCCAAGCCCCAGCCCGCCGCGCCCGCGGTGAGCCGGCCGCTGATCATCCCGGCGGACTTTGATCCGTTCGCGCGCGATCCGAAGAAAGAGACGGAAAACCACGATCCCTGGTCGGGCGGCCTGCCCGAGCAAAGTCTGGCCGCCGTGGCCAACATCCCGGGCGACGACCTGCTGCGCTCGCTGCCGCTGAAAGGCCGTTTCGATCATTCGATGGACAACCCCGCGCACAGCGGTCTGCCCAAGGCGCTCGATCCCAAGACCGAAATCGACCCGATGCGCCTTTTCGAGAGCTCGGAAGTGTCGGCCACGCTGACCAACGCGGGCAGCGCGGAAGCGGCCCGCGGCCAGGAGCTGGCGCAGGTGTTCAGCCTGCCGCGGGGAGCTGCCGCACCCGGCGACGCGGCGGCACTCGCCTCCGCGGCCGCGCAGCCGCCGAGCGCGCCCGCGCAGCCGGCCCGGGCGCCGGAAATGCAGAACCTCGGCCTGCAGGCCACCCAGGGGCTCGACCTGGACATGTTCGGCGACGGCGGCGTCCTCGACGGCGGACCCGCCCCGGGCCTGGCCGGGCCTTCGTTCGGCGCGCAGCCCTCGGCCACGAAACCTGCTGGGCAACCGTCCGTCCCCGGGGCGTGGGGGGCGGCCCCCCACGGACCGGCCCCCGCCTTCGCACCGGCGGCCGGTGCGGTGCCCGCTGCCGTGTCCCTGCCACGGGAGCCCGTCGACCTGAATCTCGGCGAACCCCGGCAGGCCGGCCCCTTCCGCGCGGCGGCGCCCGCGTCCATGCCCGCCCCCACCTCTGCGCCCGCCGCGGCCAGCCCCGGCAACGCCGACGCGCAGGCTTTGATCAACGCCTTCCTCGAAGGCGCGGGCCTGGCCCCGGGCCGGGTGGAAGCGGTCATGACGCCCGAATTCATGCGCAATTTCGGCGAAGCCTTCCGCGTCGCCGTCCAGGGCACGATCGACCTGCTGGCGGCCCGCTCGGAGATCAAGCGCGAGTTCCGGGCGGACGTGACCGTCATCGCGCCGCGGGCCAACAACCCGCTGAAGTTCCTGCCCAACGCCGACGGCGTCATCATGCAGATGGTGGGCCAGAACTTCCCGGGCTTCATGAAGCCGGTGCCGTCGATGAAAGAAGCCTATTTCGACCTCCAGGTGCACCAGTTGGCGCTGATGGCCGGTATCCGCGCGGCCTATTCCGAGGCGTTGACGCGTTTCGACCCGGCCGAGCTGGAAAAGCGCTGCGAGGCCTCGGGCGGCCTGCTCAGCAAGATCTCGTCGACGGCGAAGAAGGCCGCCGTCTGGGACGACTACAAGCAGAGCTACAACGCCATCCGGCGCCATGCCGAGGATGACCTGGTGGCCTTCTCCGGCGAAGCTTTCGTCAAGGCCTACGAGGCGGCGGCCGAAGCAGCGAGGTCTCATTCGTGATCGCGCACATCGCCGGCGAGCAGCACCGTTTCAGGCTGGTCCTGTCCAACCTGTCCGAGCGCGGCGCGCGCAGCGCCAACGAGGACTACCTCGGCCTGATCGACCTGGGCAGGCAGGGCCTTTGCTGCGCCCTGGCCGACGGCGCGGGCGGCCACGGCAACGGGGCCCTGGCGGCCCGCCTGGCGGTCGACGCCGTGCTCGGCGGCTTCCACGGCAACCCGATGTTCGCGCCGGTGGGCCTGGCCTCGCTGATCTCCCTGGCCGAGCACATCGTCTCGCACGAGCAGCCCACGTCCGTGTCGCGCAAGCACATGAGCACCACCATCGTGCTGCTGTGCATCGAGCCGACCACCGGTCGCGCGCTCTGGGCGCACTGGGGAGATTCGCGCCTCTACTGCTTCCGCGCGGGCAAGGTGCACCACATCACGGAGGACCACAGCGTGGTCCAGCAACTGCGCCATGCGGGCGTCTACAAGGACGAGGATCTGCGCGGCCTGCCCAACCGCAGCGTGCTGGCCGGCGCGATCGGCGCCGAGTCGCAAGTGCCTCCAACGGTTCTGCAGGAAGCCATGGACATGCGGGAGGGCGATGTCTTCCTGCTGTGCACCGACGGCCTGTGGGAGAACGTCCTGGAGTCCGAGATGGAGACGCTGCTTGCCGACAGCGAGTCGCCCGACATCTGGCTGGAGAGCATGGCGCAGTGCGCCCTGGCCAAGGGCAAACCCAATCAAGATAATTTGAGCGCGTTCGCGGTCTGGGTTTCGTCGAACAACGCGGATGAGCCGCAATGACGGGGCGCGCCGGCCGGCGCGTCCGGGGGCGGCGAGGGAGCTGGGGTTTTGGTCCGGGCGCGGTAGGGCCCGCTTAGGTTCGATCTCGACAAGGGTGTTTCCATGACGCGAGAACTCATTTCCAGGCGTTCCGCCGCCGCCGGGCTGTTCGCCGGGGCCGCGGCTCCGGTCCTGCTGGCGCCGCTGGGCGGCTGCAGCATGGTCAGCGCGATCAGCCGGCCCGACGAGCCGGCGCCGACCGCCGTGCCGGCCGCCCACTTCGAAGTGGTGGCCGAGCGCAGCCTGAACCCGGACATCAACGGTATCCCGAAGCCGGTGCTGCTGCGCTTCTACGAGTTGAAAGCCACCGCCGCCTTCGAGCGCGCCGGTTTCCTCGACTTGCAGGATAAGGACGAGGCCCAGCTCGGCGGCGACTTCGTCCGGCGCGACGAATTCCTCATCGTCCCGGGCGAGCGGCGCATGCTCGAACGCAAGGGCAATCCCGATGTGCGCGCCTTCGGCCTGTTCGCGGCCTACCGCGACCTGGAGCGCAGCACCTGGCGCGCGACGATCGATTCGCCCAACTCGGTCGAATTGCGCCGCCGCTGGTTCGGGCTGGGCCCCACCGCCAGGCTCAAGCCGATCAATTACCTGATCGTGGTCGCCCGCGACGGCGTCCGGATCCAACTCCAACAGCAAGAGGCGAAGTAACCCATGGTCTGGCAGCGCAAGGTGGTGTGGGCCGAGGGCATGTTCCTCAGGCCGCAGCATTTCCAGCAACAGGAGCGGTACCTGGATTTCCTGGTCCAGGCGCGCGTGCAAGCCGCGCAGCCGTTCTTCTGGGGCTTCTCCCAGCTGGTGATCGACACCGACCTGCTGCCCCTGGGGAAGGTGGGGCTGGTCAGCGCCCAGGGCGTGCTGCCCGACGGCACGCCGTTCCGCTTCCCCCTGGACGACGACCCGCCGCCGCCCCTGGAGATCGGCAAGGATCTGAAGGACACGGTGGTCTACCTGTCGCTGCCGCTGCGCCGCCGCACCGGCGCCGAAGTGACCTTCGGCGCGCAGGACGGTGGCATGGCGCGGTATTCGGCCCACGTCGCCGAGGTGCAGGACGTCAACGACGTGGCGGCCCAGCCCGCCGAGGTGCAGCTCGGCCAGGCCCGGCTGAGCCTGCGGGCCGCGCCCGACGTGACCGAGGGCTGGGTCAGCCTGCCGGTGGCCCATGTGGTGGAGCGCCGCGCCGACGGTTCGGTGATGCTCGACCCGCATTTCATCCCGACGGTGGTCAACAACTCCGAGATCTCGACGCTTTTCGCCTTCTGCCGCGAGCTGCACGGGCTGCTCAAGCAGCGCGGCGCCGCGCTGGAGGACCGCCTGACGCAGCCGGGCCGCGGCGGCGTCGGAGAGGTCGGCGACTTCCTGATGCTGCAGTTCATCAACCGCTGGGAATGCGCGGTCGAGCACTGGGTGCGGGTGCGTTCCATCCACCCCGAGCGGCTGTTCGACGAGCTGCTGAAGATGGCGGGCGAGGTGTCCACCTTCACACGCGAGCAGCGCCGGCCGGCCGAGATGCCGGCCTATGACCACGACGACCTGCGCAAGTGCTTCCCGCCGCTCATGCTGGAGCTGCGGCGCAGCCTGTCGTCGGTGCTGGAGCAGAACGCCATCCAGATCGAGCTGCAGGAGCGTCAGTACGGCGTGCGCGTCGCGCTGATCCCGAGCACCGAGCTGCTGACCACCTGCGACTTTGTGCTGGCCGTGCACGCGCAGACCACGGTGGAGTTCCTGCGCGCGCACTTCCCCACCCAGACCAAGATGGGGCCGGTCGAGCGCATCCGCGACCTGGTCAACCTGCACTTGCCCGGCGTCACGCTGCGCTCGCTGCCGGTGGCGCCGCGCGAGATCCCGTACCACGCGGGCTATTCCTACTTTGAGCTGGACACGAGCCACGACCTGTGGCGCCAGCTGAACAATTCCGGCGGCCTGGCGATGCACATTTCCGGCGAGTTCCCCGAGCTGCAGCTTGAGTTCTGGGCGATCCGCCGCTGAGGAAGACCATGTCGACAACGAATTTCGACGCCCTGCTGGGTGCCAACCCCACCGCGCCCATGGACCCGATGGCGGACACGAGCTTCATGGCCGCGTCCCTGGCCGCGCGGGGCGGCAACGGCCCGCAGCGCTCCGACCTGCCCGACGTGGTCAGCGGCGGCAACCCCCTGGTCGCGGCGGCCAACACGCTGCTCAACCTGATCCCGCAGATCCGCGCGATGGCGACCAACCCCGACCCGGCGGGGTTCCAGAAATTCCTGCTCGAATCCATCCGCGAGTTCGAGCGCAAGGCGGGCGCCGGCGGCGTGCCGATGGAAACCATCATCGGCGCGCGCTACTGCATCTGCACCGCGATCGACGAGACCGCGGCGCAGACGCCCTGGGGCGGCTCCGGTGTGTGGCCGCGCTACAGCCTGCTGGTGGCGCTGCACAACGAGACCTGGGGCGGCGAGAAGTTCTTCCAGCTACTGGCCAAGCTGGTGCAGACGCCGCAGCAGCACATCGACCTGATCGAGCTGATGTACTACTGCCTGATGCTCGGCCTGGAGGGGCGCTACCGCGTCATCGAGAACGGCCGCAGCCAGCTCGAAACCCTGAAGGCCCGGCTGCTGCAGGTGATCGAAGGCGCGCGCGGCGACCGCACCGGCGCGCTGTCGGTGAACTGGCGCGGCGTGGAGCGCAAGGCCGCGCCGCCGTGGACGATGGTCCCGCTGTGGGTGGCGGCCGCCGTCACGGTGCTGCTGGCCTTCCTCATCTTCCTGTGGTTCAACTACCGGCTCGCCAACCGCTCCGACGAGCTGCTCTCTTCGATCAACAGCCTGCGCTTCCCCAAGGCGCAGGCCGCGCCCACGGTGGCGCCCACCCGGCCCCGCCTGCGGCAGTTCCTGGAGCCCGAGATCCGCGAAGGCCTGGTGGAGGTCAACGACGCTGCCGACCGCAGCACCATCATCCTGCGCGGCGACGGCCTCTTCGACCCGGCCGCCACCGTCGTCAAGCCGCGCTACGTGCGCGTCATCGAACGCGTGGCCGTGGCGCTGAACGAAGTGCCGGGTAAGGTGATCGTCAACGGCTACACCGACAACTCGCCGATCCGCACCGCGCGTTTCCCGTCGAACTACCACCTCTCCCAGGAGCGGGCGCAGTCGGTGTCCGACATGCTCCTGCGCAGCATGCGCGACACCAGCCGGGTGCGCTCGGAGGGCCTGGCCGACGCCGACCCCGTGGCGCCCAACACCACGCCGGAAGGCAAGGCGCGCAACCGGCGGGTGGAGATCGTCCTGATGGTCCCCCCGCAGGTGCGCGACGCGGAACTGCAGAGCCTGGGCACCCCCGCCGTCGCCGCGCCGGGCGCCGCCGCGCCGGTTGCCGCACCGGGGCCGAACGGCAAGAACGAGAGATGAGCAGCATGTTCCGACGACTCGCCCAAGCAATCTTCAACCGCATCACGCTGGCCTTCGTGGGGCTGGTGCTGCTCAGCCTGGTCATCTGGTACATCGGGCCGCTGGTCTACATCAAGCCCTACCAGCCGCTGGAGAGCGAGCGGGTGCGCGGCTGGATCATCTTCGCGATCTTCGCGCTGTGGTTCCTCAAGCTGTTCATCCGCTGGTGGCGCGCCCGCAGCATGAACAGCCGCATGCTCGGCGCCATGGCGCGGTTCACCTCCGCGCCGGCCGGCGCCAAGCAGGAGGAGGGCGCGGGCGCCGAAGAGGTCCGCGAACTCGAAGGCCGCTTCAAGGAAGCGATCCAGGTGCTGGGCAAGACCCGCTTCGGCCAGACCGAGAACGGCTTCCTCGGCCGCCTCACCAAGCGCTACGTCTACCAGCTGCCCTGGTACTTGATCATCGGCTCGCCGGGCTCCGGCAAGACCACCGCACTGGTCAACTCGGGCCTGAACTTCCCGCTGGCCGAAAAGTTCGGCAAGGGCTCGATCAAAGGCGTGGGCGGCACGCGCAACTGCGACTGGTGGTTCACCGACCAGGCGGTGCTGCTGGACACCGCCGGCCGCTACACCACCCAGGAAAGCGACGCGGTTCAGGACAAGGCCGCCTGGAGCGGCTTCCTGCAGCTGCTCAGGCGCTTCCGCGGGCGCCAGCCGGTCAACGGCGTGCTGGTGACGCTCAGCATCCAGGAACTGCTCAGCAGCAGCGAGCGCGAGCGCGCCCACCTGGCCCAGGTGATCGGCCTGCGCCTGGGCGAGCTTTGCGAGGAGTTGGCGATCAAGTTCCCGGTCTATGTGCTGGTCACCAAGGCCGACTTGCTCGCCGGCTTCAACGAATTCTTCGGCCCGATGACGCGCGAGGAACGCGCGCAGGTCTGGGGCTTCACCCACCCCTACGCCGACACCGGCCCGCAGCCCGACCCGATCGAGCGCTACACCGCCGAATTCGACGCACTGTCCAAGCAGATCAACCGCCTGCTGCCGCAGCGCCTTCTGGCCGAGCCCGACCTGGCCCGGCGGGGCATGATCTACGCGCTGCCGCAGCAGTTCGTGGGGCTGCGCGACGTGGTCGACGAGACCCTGCGCGCCATCTTCGCGTCGTCGCGGTTCAAGGAAAAGCCGCTGCTGCGCGGCGTCTACCTGACCAGCGGCACGCAGGAGGGCATGCCCTTCGACCGCGTCATGTCGGCGCTGACGCGCCGTTTCTCGGCGCCTTCCGCGGTGTCGATGCCGCCGAGCGGGCAGGGTGCGGGCAAGAGCTATTTCATCGAGACCCTGTTCAAGGGCGTCGTCTTCAACGAAGCCGGCCTGACCGGTCGCAACGCGAAGAAAGAGCGGCAGCTGCGCATCATCCAGGCCGCCGGCCTGGCCGCGATGGCGCTGGCGCTGGCGGGCATCACCGTCGCCTGGATGGTCAGCTACGACAACAACCTCGGCTACCTCGGCGAAGTGGGCGAGGGCGTGGGCACGCTCAAGCAGGCGGTCGACGAAGCCAAGCGCGCCGATCCCGAGAACCTGGTGGCCCTGCTGCCGCTGCTCGACCACGCCGAATCGGTGGCGGTGAGCAAGCGCTACGAAGGCGACTACGCGCCGGTGAGCTGGCGCCTGGGGCTGCTGCAGGTGCCCAAGGTGCAGGCGGCGGCCGACGCCACCTACCTGCGCCTGCTCGAAGACGCCTGGCTGCCGCGCCTGGCCCGGCAGGTCCGCCGTTCGCTGCAGGACGTCGCGGCCAACAACCCCGAGGCCAGCTACGAGTCGCTGAAGGTCTACCTGATGCTCTACGACCCGGAGCGCTTCGACGCCAAGGCGGTGACGGCCTGGGTGCGCAACGACTGGGACCGCACCTTGCCGCCCGAGCTGCTGCAGGCGGGCATCGTTGACCGGCTCAGCCACCACCTCGAACGGCTGCTGCAGGACCGCGTCGTCGTCTCGCCGATCCCCATCGACAATGAGTTGGTGACCGATGTGCGCCAGCGCCTGGCCCAGATGTCGCCGGCGCAGCGCGCCTACAGCCGCCTCAAGCAGTTGTTGTTGACAGGCAGCAACCTGCCCGCGGATTTCACCGTGGTGCGGGCCAGCGGCCCCGAGGCGCCGCAGATCTTCAACCGCCGCAGCGGCAGGCCGCTCACCCAGGGCATCTCCGGCCTGTTCACTTACGACGGCTACCACAACCTGTTCACGCACGAGCTGCCCAAGGTCACGGCCCTGCTGTCCCGCGAAGAGGGCTGGGTGCTGGGCCAGGCCGACGGCAAGCGCAGCGCGGCCAACGAGATCCTCTCCGGCCAACTGGCCAACGAGGTCAAGCGCCTGTACCTGATGGAGTACGCCAAACTCTGGGAGGACTTCCTCGCCGACGTCCGCCCGGTGCGCACCGCTTCGCTCGAACAGGCGGGCGAGCAGGCGCGCCTTTACTCCGCCGCCAACTCCAGCCTGGAGCAGTTCATCCGCGCCGTGGCGCGGGAAACCACACTGAGCGTCAAGCCCGGCGCCAACCGCGACGGCACTTCCAGCAGCAGCGGCACCAGCTGGATCGGCGAGAAGATCAACCGCATCAAGGAGGAACAGGAGCAGCTCAGCCGCCTGACCGGCCGTCAGGTCAACGTCGGCGGCCTGGTGGCCAGCGGCACGCTGGAGAACGACATCGTCGACTTCCGCTTCCGCGAGTACCGGCGCCTGGCCACGAGCAACGGCTCAGGCCCCTCGCCGATCACCGCCAGCCTGCAGGTCATGAACGAGGCGGCCGCGGTGATCGCCTCGGCGCGCCAGCAGATCAAGGCCGGCGGCAGTGTGCCGCCGTCGCTGGCCGGCGCGCTCGAAAGGGTGCGCTCCGAGGCCAAGCGCGTGCCGCCGCCGCTGAACACGATGTACGAGGACCTGGCCGTCGCCACCTCGGCCTACGTGGGCCGGGAGGTGCGCGGCACCATCGGCGGCAACATCAACGCCACCATCGGCGATTTCTGCCGCCGCTCCATCCTCGGCCGCTATCCCTTCACGCGCAGCGCCGGCCGCGACGTCACCGCGGACGACTTCGCCACGCTGTTCTCCGTCGGCGGCCGGATGGACGAGTTCTTCCGCACCAACCTGCAGTCGATGGTCGACATCTCCACCACGCCTTGGTCGTTCAAGCAAGGCATTGACGGCTCGCCGGTCGGCGGCTCCGCATCGCTTGTGTCGTTCCAGCGTGCCGCGACGATCCGCGACGTCTTCTTCCGCGCCGGCGGCAAGGCGCCGAGCATCCGGATCGACATCAAGCCCCTCGAGATGGACGCCGCCATTTCCCAGATGGTGCTCGACGTCGACGGCGAAGTGCTGCGTTACCAGCACGGCCCCCAGATCCCGAAGTCCGTGACCTGGCCCGGCACCCGCGGCACCGGGCAGGTGCGGCTGCAGATCACGTCCGCCGGCGCGGAGAACACCGGCATGGTGACCGAAGGCCCGTGGGCGCTGCACCGCCTGTTCGACCGCGCGCAGATTTCGCCCGGCAATGCGCCGGAGCGGTTCATCGCGGTGTTCAACGTGGACGGCAAGCGCTTGAGGTTCGAAGTCACCACCAGCAGCGTGCAGAACCCGTTCAGACTGAAGGCGATGGAGGAATTCGAGTGCCCCAACAACCTCTGATGCCCGGCCTGCCTGCGCCGCGCGTGGCGTGGTTCGGGAAGCTGCCCGGGTTGGGCGACTTCGTGGGGCGGCGCATGCCGCACGCGTTCGGCTCCGATTGGGACTATTGGTTGCGCAGCGGGCTGGAGCAGGTCCGCAACGAGGCGCCCGACCAATGGGTGGAGCGCTTCGTCCAGTCGCCGCTGTGGTTCTTCGTCTCACCGGCGCTGGCCACCGGCAAGCCCGCTTGCGGCGTCGTGGCGCCGAGCATCGACAGGGTGGGGCGCTACTACCCGCTGACTGTCCTGGCGATGGCGGACG
>CBJNAE010000091.1:0-12737 GCA_966433995.1 uncultured Ideonella sp.
ACCTCGCTGTCCAGGGCGCTGGTGGCTTCGTCCAGCAGCAGGATGGGCGCGTCCTTGAGCATCACCCGGGCGATGGCGATGCGCTGTCGCTGCCCCCCCGACAACTTGACGCCGCGCTCGCCCACGTGCGCGTCGTAGCCGGCGCGGCCGGCGGGGTCGGTCAGGCCCTGGATGTAGTCGTGCGCCTCGGCGCGCCGCGCCGCCGCCTCCATGTCGGCGTCCGACGCGCCGGGCCGGCCGTAGAGGATGTTGTCGCGCACCGAGCGGTGCAGCAGCGAGGTGTCCTGCGTGACCATGCCCACCTGGGCGCGCAGGCTGTCCTGGGTGACCCGGGCGATGTCCTGGCCGTCGACCAGCACCCGGCCCTGCTTCACGTCGTAGAAGCGCAGCAGCAGGTTGACGATGGTGGACTTTCCCGCGCCGGACCGGCCCACCAGGCCGATCTTCTCGCCGGGGCGGATGTGCAGGTTCAGGCCTTCGATCACCGGCGGCTGGCCGCTGCCGTAGGCGAAGGTCACGTCCTCGAAGCGGATGTCGCCACGGTCCACGCGCAGCGCTGGCGCGCCGGGCGCGTCGCGCACGGTCTGCGGGCGGCTCAGGGTGTTGATGCCGTCCTGCACGGTGCCGATGTGCTCGAACAGCGACGAGAACTCCCACATCACCCAGTGGGAGATGCCGTTCAGCCGCAGCGCCATGGCGACGCTGGCGGCCACCGCGCCCACGCCCACCGTCCCTTGCGTCCACAGCCACAGCGCGCCGCCGGCCGTGGCGGCCACCAGCGCCATGCTCAGGCTGTGGTTGACCACCTCGAAGCCGCTGACCAGCCGCATCTGGCCGTGAGCGGTCTTCATGAATTCCCGCATCGCGCCGCGCACATAGGCCGATTCGCGCTGGGCGTGGGAGAACAGCTTGACGGTGGCGATGTTGGTGTAGGCGTCGGTGATGCGGCCGGTCATCAGGGAGCGGGCGTCGGCCTGCGACTTGGCCACGCGCCCTAGCCGCGGCACGAAATAGGCCAGAGCGGCCACGTACAGCACCAGCCAGACGAAGAAGGGCAGCAGCAGCCAGGCGTCGAAGCCGCCGGCCAAGGCGGTCATCGTCACGAAATAGATCACGACGAACACCAGGATGTCGCCGAGGATCATCCAGGTGTCGCGCACCGCCAGCGCGGTCTGCATCACCTTGGTGGCCACGCGGCCGGCGAATTCGTCCTGGTAGAAATCCATGCTCTGGCTGAGCATCAGCCGGTGGAAGTTCCAGCGCAGCAGCATCGGGAAATTGGCGGCCATCGCCTGGTGCTTGAGCAGCGTCTGCAGCATCACCGCCAGCGGGCTGGCCAACAGGATGCCCGCCAGCAGCAAGAGGCTGCCGCGGTGCTGCGCCCACCAGTCGGCCGGCGGCGCGCCGGCCAGCCAGTCGACCACCTGGCCGAGCATGCCGAACAGCAGCGCTTCGAAGGCGCCGATCACCGCGGTCAGCAGCGTCATGCCCAGCAAGTAAGGGCGAAGGCCGGCGGTGCAGGCCCAGAGAAAGCCGGAAAAACGGCGGGGCGGCGAACGGGGAGCGGTTTCGGGGTAAGGGTCGACGAGGCGTTCGAAGCGGGATAACAAGGCGTTCAGCACAGGCGGGTGTCTCCGTAGTCGGCTGAACCATACACCGCGGCCGGGACGTCGGACGCCGGGACGCGCCTTGGGCCGGCGCGACGTGCGGCCTTTGGCTCGGCCGTCCACGCGGCCCTGGCCCCGTCGACGCGGGCCGGCCGGGCGCGTGCGCGTCGGGTCTTCAGGCGGCGAACAGGTGCGCCACCGTGAACTGGCCGGCCAGCCGGGTGTCGGCGAGCGCGCCGAGGACCTCCCGGCCATGGGCCGCCCCGGTCGCGCAAGGCACCGGCTGGGGCAGCGCGTTGTCGCCGGCGTCGGTGAGCAAGGCCACTTCGGGGCATTTCGGATCCTGGGTGCGCCTCAGCACGACGGCCGACTCGCCGGTGGACACCCGGACCAGGCACCCCGGCGGGTACAGCCCCATCACGCCGATGATGGTGGCGCCGTAGTAGCCGGCGCTGCGCTGGCGGAAGATCTCGGCCGCGGCGCGAGGCGACAGCATGCCGCGGCGGCCGACGCGGGAACTCATCTTGGCGCCGAAAACATCGCAGGTACGCAGCGCGTCGGCCAGGATGCCGATCTCGGTCAGGCCCAGCGGATAGCCTTTGCCGTTGGCCTGCTCGTGGTGCTGCGCGACCGCGGTGAGCCAATCGTTGTCGGCCACGCCAAGCTGCCGGAGCATCGCCACCGACGCCAGGGGATGCTGGCGGATGAGTTCGCGCTGCTCGTCGGTGAGCGCGCCTTCCTGGTGGGCCAGCTCCGTCTGCAAGGCGGAGATCGAGAGGTTCATCGTCAACGCCGCGCGCACGCCGGTGGCGACTCGGGCCTCGTGCCAATCCTTGCGGCGGCCGACCAGGCACATCAGGATGCCGGTCTGAAGCGGGTGCAGCACGCCGTAGCGCGCCAGCTTGTCGGGGCTGGGGTGCACCAGCTGGAAGATCGCCCAGTCGGGGTCGCGGGACACGCCTTTGACGACCTCGGCGGCGCAGTCGGAGATCGCCTGCAAGAAACCGGGCTGGCCCATCGGGTCCAGCAGCAAGGGTTCCAGCCGCAGGCTGAGCCGGTGCCAGCGGTCGGCACCCGGGGCGTCGGCCGTGGAGGACGTCACGGACAACGGCGGCGCGCCGCTGGTCGCGCTCGGGGCGGGGATAGGCTCGGGAGCGCTCATGCGGGAACCCTGTGGTGGCTTTGACCGGTGGACATGTGATCCGTATATCGGCAGCGCCCGGCCGGGGTTGAGCCGGTCGGCGGGGGGCAGGTTCCGGCGTCACCCTTTCGGGACCGCCAGCGCCTGCTCGATGGCGCTGGCAAGCTCGTCCAGCGAATAGGGTTTGCTGAGGAAGGGCAGCTTCGGAACGCCGCTGCCGGGGGCGTCGTCCAGGCTGGGATCCGCCCAGCCGGAGGCCAGCAGGATGGGCAGGCCGGGGCGCAGCTTGCGGGTCAGCGCCGCGAGCTGGCTGCCGTTGAGGCCCCCGGGCATGACCATGTCGGTGAGCAGCAGGTCCAGCTCCTGGGGCGAACGCAGCACCTCCAGGGCCTCCTGGCCCGAGGCGCAGTCCAGCGCGTGGTGGCCCAGCTTCTGCAGCATCGCCTTGGCGGTCAGGCGCACCACGGGGTCGTCCTCCACCAGCAGCACCACGCAGCCGCCGAGCGAGGAGACGGGCGCCGAAAACGCGGCGGGCGTGGCCGGCGCCGGCGCCGCGGGGCGTTCCGCGCAGAGCAGCACCAGATCCAGGCAGCTGCCCTTGCCCAGCCGGCTGCGCACCTCCACCCGGCCGCCGAGCTGGGTGATGAAGGAATGCACCATCGCCAGCCCCAGCCCCGAACCCTGGCCCGCCGGCTTGGTCGTGAAGAAGGGGTCGAACAGGCGCTGCTGCGTCAGCTCGTCCATGCCGGTGCCGTCGTCCTCCACGCTGAAGCGGACCCATTGCCGCCCCGCCTCGGAGAACGGCCTGGAGCGCAACCGGATCGTGCCGCCCTGCGGCATGGCGTCGCGCGCGTTGATCACCAGGTTGAGCAGCGCGCTTTCCATCTGCACCGTTTCCGCCTCCACCCAGCGGGCGACGTCGGGGATGTCCACCCGCACGTCGATCGATTCGGGGAGGATGCGCATCAGCAGCTGCAGCAGTTGGTCGACGACCGCGCGCAGATCGACGGTGCCGCGCGCCAGCAGCGGCGTGCGCGACAGGCTCATCAGTCGCTTGACCTGCGAAGCCCCGTGCTGCGCCGCAGCGATGATGGTCTTGACGCGGGCCTGGGCCAGCACCCGGTCGTCCAGGCTCTCCTGCAGCAGCTGCGCCGAGCCGAGGATGGAGGTGAGCAGGTTGTTGAAGTCGTGGGCGATGCCGCCGGCCAGCTCGCCCACCGCCTTCACGCGCTGGGAGATCACCATCTGCTGCTCGCGCTCCTTGGCCTCGGTGACGTCGCGCAACAGGCCCATGAACTGCACCACCTTGCCGCAGCGGTCGAGCATCGGCGACAGCGTCAGCAGGTTCCAGAAGCGCGAGCCGTCCTTGCGGTAGCTGGCCAGCTCCAGCGTCAAGGGCCGCTGGGCCACCAGCGCCTCGCGCATGGCGGCGATGGCCGCGGGGTCGGTGTCGGCGCCGAGCAGGAAGGAGCAGTTGCGGCCGAGCACCTCGGCGCTGGCGTAACCCGTCATGCGGGTGAAGCCGTCGTTGACGTAGACGATGGGCAGGTCGGGCTGCACCGCGTCCACCAGCACCACCGCGTCGGCCAGGGACTGCATCACCTGGTCGCGGATCAGCCGTTCCTGCTCGTCGCGGTGGCGCTCGGTCAGGTCGCGCTGGACCGAGATCCAGTAGCGGTACCAGCCCCGCTCGTCGGCCACCGGCGTGATGCTGAGCTCGACCCAGAAGGCCGTGCCGTCCTTGCGGTAGTTGAGGATCTCGGCGGTGACGGGCTTCCAGTCCCGCAGCGCGGTGCGGATCGCCTGGCGCGTGGCCGGGCTGGTGCCGGGGCCCTGCAGCATGCTCGGCGGGCGGCCCAGGATCTCCTGCGCCGAGTAACCCGTCATCGCGGTGAAGGCGGCGTTGACGTAGGCCACCCGCGGCGAACCGCCGGCCGCCGACTCGGCTTCGCAGATCACGATGGCGTCCCGGGCGTAGTCCGCGACACGGTGCACCACTTCGTCCAGCGTCAGCTTCCTGCCGCCGCGCCTCAACACCTCGTTCAATGCTTGCATGGGAGGAGTTTTCGACAGCCGGGCGGCAGCGTCAAGGGCGCCTGCAACGCCTGAATGACGACAAATTGGCAATTGGCCCTTCCGCCTGCACGTCGGGTGAAAACATTTCGGCCACCAGCAGCGCGGCACCGCGGCGCTGGAACACCGAGCGGCGCGCCCACACGCCCGACACGCCCGTCGCCGAGGGCCAGGCCCGGCCGGTCGCGCGCTCCCAGGCGGCCATCCGTTCGCGGCCGCGCGGCTGGTGGGCGGCTAGCCTGGAGAACGACATCGGCAACCGCCGAACGCGTCGGTCGGAGAACAAAAGCAAGGCCAGCGGCCGCGAGCCCAGCCCTTTCAGCGCCCGCCAGGCGCCCCGCAGGTGACGCGCCTCGCAGACGCTGCGCGCCATCACCAGCGCCCTGCCCCCGCAGCGCAGCAGCACCTCGCGCACGTGCACGCGCCGGCCGCGCGCCAGGCCGAGCGCGGCGGCCTCGTCGGCCGAGGCACAGCCTGCGCCCTGCCGCAAGCGATCCACCCGCACTGGCCCGAAAGACTTCGACAGGTGGGCGGTGAGCGAACCGGGCGCACGCAGCCACGGCGCCATCCGCGCGTCGCCCGAATGCGGCGAACGCGCGCGGGCGCGCCAGGGGATCAGCCGGCAGCGCGGCATCGGCGATGCGCCGCCGGCGCGGCTGCGGTGGGTTCCATGTGCCGGCGCCCCTCAGAAGATGGACCGTCCGGTCAGGGTGGTGAACATCTCCAGCGCCAGCGAACCGACCTGCGAGTTGCCGGAAGGCTCCAGGCCGGGCGACCAGACGCAGACCCCGCACTCGTCGGGGATGAGGGCCACGATGCCGCCGCCGACGCCGCTCTTGGCCGGCAGACCGACGCGGAAGGCGAAGTCGCCCGCGGAGTCGTAGGTGCCGCAGGTGAGCATGATCGCGTTCAGGCGCTTGGCCATGCTGCTGCTGAGCAGCTGTTCGCCGCTCCAGGGGATGCGGCCCTTGTGCGCCAGGAAGGTGACGGCGCGCGCCAGGTCGACGCAGCTCATCTCGACCGCGCACTGCCGGCAATAGGCATCCAGCACCTCGTCGACCGGGTTGCGCAGGTTGCCGAAGCTCTTGATGAAATGCGCCATCGCCTCGTTGCGGTCGGAGGTCTGGCGCTCGGAGCGGGCCACGCGCCTGTCGTAGTGCAGCCTGGGGTTGTTCGCCAGCTTCTGCACGAACTCGGCCAGGGCGTTCTCGGGCGAGACGAAGCGCGAGCACAGGATGTCGGTCACCACCAGCGCGCCGGCGTTGATGAAGGGGTTGCGCGGCTTGCCCGACTCGTGCTCCAGCTGGACCAGCGAATTGAAGGGGTTGCCCGAAGGCTCGCGGCCGACGCGGTCCCAGACGCCCTCGCCCTCCAGCTGCAGCGCCATCACCAGCGCGAAAAGCTTGGAGATGCTCTGGATCGAGAACAGCTCCTGCGCGTGGCCGATGCTGTACACCTCGCCCGCCACCGTGACCACCGCCATGCCGAAGCGGTCGGCCGGCACTTTCGCCAATTCGGGGATGTAGCTGGCCACCTTGCCCTGGCCGATCATCGGTTTGACGACCTCGTGGATCTCGGCCAGCACCCTTTCGTAGTCCATGTTGTTTCGCTGTCTTTTTTGGGAGGCTGGGATTGTCCGCGATTGCCGCCGCCCTCCCGGGTAGGCACCTTCCACTAGCGGCGGTGTTCATCGCCTGCGCGGCCCGGCCCGTGGCTATGATGGCCCGCACCCTTCGCCGACCCGGCGCCACGCGCCGGCCCCCCATGCCCACAGAACCCAGCTTCGACTACGTCATCGCCGGCGGCGGCTCCGCCGGCTGCGTGCTGGCGGCGCGCCTGAGCGAGGATCCGGGCACCCGCGTCGCCCTGCTCGAAGCCGGCCCGCCCGACACCAGCGCGCTGGTGCACTGCCCCGCCGGCATCGCGGTGCTCGCGCAGACCGGCCAGCTCAACTGGGCCTTCGAGACCGAGCCGCAGCCCGGCCTGCTCGGCCGGCGCGGCTACCAGCCGCGGGGCAAGGTGCTGGGCGGCTCCAGCTCGGTCAACGCCATGGTGTACGTCAGGGGGCAGCCCGAGGACTACGACCACTGGGCCGCGCTCGGCAACCCCGGCTGGCGCCACGACGAGGTGCTGCCCTACTTCAAGAAGGCCGAGCGCAACGAGCGCGGCGCCGACGAATGGCACGGCGCCGACGGCCCGCTGAACGTCAAGGACTTGCCCCGCCCCCACCGCGTGAGCCTGGCCTTCGTCGAGGCGGCGCGCCAGGCCGGCCACGCCCTGAACAGCGATTTCAATGGCGCCGCCCAGGAAGGCGTCGGGCTCTACCAGGTCACCCACCTGGCCGGCGAGCGCTGCAGCGCGGCCAAGGCCTACCTGGCCCGGCCCGGCCCCGACGGCAGGGCGCCCGCGTCACGCCCCAACCTGCGCGTCATCACAGGAGCCCTGGCGCTGCGCGTGCTGACCGAGGGCCGGCGGGCGACCGGCGTCGCCTACCTGCAAGGCGGCGTCGAAAAGCGGGTCCTGGCCCACGGGGAGGTGCTGCTCAGCGCCGGCGCGCTGCAGTCGCCGCAGCTGCTGATGCTGTCGGGCATCGGGCCGGGGCCGCAGCTGCAGGCGCACGGCATCGGCGCCCTCCACCACCTGCCGGGCGTCGGGCAAAACCTGCACGACCACCTCGACGTGGTGCAAGTGGTGCACGCGCCCGGCCTCAAGGATCTCTTCGGCATCTCGCCCGCCGGCCTGTGGAACGCGCTGGCCGGCGTGCGCGACTGGCACCGGCGGCGCGAAGGCATCCTGACGACGAATTTCGCCGAGGCCGGCGGCTTCATCCGCAGCCACCCCGGACAGCTGCTGCCCGACCTGCAGCTGCACTTCGTCATCGGCAAGCTGGTCGACCACGGGCGCAAGGTCGCCTTCGGCCACGGCTATTCCTGCCACGTCTGCCTGCTGCAGCCGCGCAGCCGCGGCAGCCTGACGCTGCGGGACGCCGACCCGCGCTCGCCGCCGCGGATCGATCCGAACTTCCTCGGCGACGACGCCGACCTGCACACCCTGGTGCGGGGTTTCAAGAAGATGCGCGACATCCTCGCGCAGCCGGCGCTCGCGGGCCTGGGCGGCCGCGAACTGGCGGCCAGCGCGTCGGCCCGGAGCGACGAACAAATCGCGCGCTTCATCCGGGAGCGCGCCGACACCATCTACCACCCCGTGGGCACTTGCCGCATGGGCCCGGGCGGGGAACTCGACGTGGTCGACACGCGGCTGCGCGTGCACGGCCTGCAGGGCCTGCGCGTGGTGGACGCGTCGATCATGCCGCGCATCGTCAGCGGCAACACCAACGCGCCGACCATCATGTTGGCCGAGAAGGCGGCCGACATGGTCCGGGCCGACGCGCGCCGCCCCGGCGGCGCCTGAGCCCCGCGGTCAAGCGCCGGCGGGCGCCGCGCTGAAGCCGATGTCGCCGTACCAGGCTTCGACGCTGTTCTTCAAGTCGTCGCTGTCGGTGAGCACGCCGACGCTGCGGATGACGCCCGGCGGCGGCTCACCGAAGACCTGCCTGAAATCGTCGACCACGTTGCGCTCGTAACTCAGCCATTGGCCAACCCGGGCCGGGCCGCTTTCGACCACATGGTTCTGCAAGCGCTTGGACCGCGCGTACGGCACCGTCCTGCCGACGGGCACCTGGCCGCCGTCCCAGGCGTAGGCCAGCGTGGCGTAGGGCAGCTTGTTGCCGGTGAACAGCTCCACCTGCTCGAAAAAGATGCGGTCGCGCAGCGGCAGCCTGGAGACGTCGCCCTCGAAGGCCAGGATGATGCGCACCGGCGTGTCTTCCGCCTCGTCCAGCGACACGGTGGCCTTTTCATGGATGGCGTCCGCGCGCCAGCTCCACTTCATCCAGGGCGTGGCCAGGGGGTCGATGCGGACATGGCAATTCAGGCCGGAACTGGCGGTGTCGGCGCGGGCATGCAACACACTGCGGCCGTCGACGCTGGCCAGCCTGTACTGCGAACGCTTCAAGCCGCGCCGGATGATGTAAGGCTCCCAGCCTTCGGGCAGGCCGCCCGCGGCGCCATCCTGCGCGGAGAAAGGCTTCAGGCTCGTCGGCCATTCCTGGGCCGACACCGGTCTCGACGGCGTCTGCAGTTCGGGCTCGTCCCCGCCCAGGCTGGCGCACCCGGACAACAGGCCGCCGCCGAGCAGCGTCCAGCCGGCGCCGAACGCTGCCCGGCCGAACCGGCGGCGGCCCGCATCGCGTACGGCCATCGGCTGCGCTTCGGGTGTCTTTTCACGCGGGGGAGTCTTCAGGGGAAGGTCGGCCATGTCTGTCGCAAGCAAGCAAATGCGGCATTGGAGGAAACGGCAAGCCTAGCAGGCCCGGTGGCCGATTGCGTGGCGATGGCCTTTCGCCGCCGGGCCGACCGACAATTCGGGCCATGCAATGCGAAGAAGAAAGCAACGCCGGCATCCCCCAGGAACTGCCCCGCGACCGCTGGCTCCACGAGGACGACACCTGCCTCGTGCTGGACAAGCCCGAGGGCCTGCTCTCGGTGCCGGGCCGCGGCGAACTCAGCCACGACAGCCTGGCGCAACGCGTGCAGCGCGCACGGCCCGAGGCCCTGGTGGTGCACCGGCTCGACATGGCGACTTCCGGGCTGCTGTTGATGGCCAAGGGTGCAGATTGGCAACGCGCCTACAGCCGGCTTTTCGCGGAGCGAGGCGTGCACAAGGAGTACGTCGCCGTCGTGGACGGCTGGATGGCGCGGGACAGCGGCGAAGTCGACCTGCCCTTGATCACCGACTGGCCCAACCGCCCCCGGCAGCACGTCGACGCTGCCATCGGCAAGCCGTCGCTCACCCTCTACACCGTGCTCGGACGAGACCCGGCGCGACCGCGCACGCGCGTGCTGCTGGAACCGGTAACCGGGCGTTCGCACCAATTGCGGGTGCACATGCTGGCGCTGGGCCACCCCATCCTGGGCGACCGGCTCTATGCGCCCGAGGCCGCGCGGGAAGAGGCGCCGCGCCTGATGCTGCATGCGCAGCGGCTGGCCTTGACGCATCCCGCGTCGGGGCGCGAAACCGCCTGGTTCAGCCCAGCGCCCTTTTAGGCTTGCTCAAATTCAAGGAGCCGGCGCGGTCTCGGGGCCCTGGAAACCGCCGGCGCGGAAGGTCAGCACCAGCGTGTCGCGGTGGCCGCCTTCGGTCAACGGCTGGATCGGCGTGGTCTCGTGGATGACTTTCTCGTCGTCCAGCATCAGCAGGCTCCAGGGTTCGCTCAAGGTGAAGCGCAGGCCCTGGCTGCCGTGGGCCTCGAACACGCGGGTCTCGCCGCCCTTCACGCCTTCGCGCTTGACGAGCATGACGACAACGAAATCGACGCCGTCCCGGTGCGCGCCTTCCGGCGTCGGGCGGCCTATGCCATCGGTGGTGTCGATGCGGAACTGGTGCGCCTCGATGAACCAGGGCCGGTCGCCTTTGACTTTGGAGCATTCGCCGGCGAGCGCCAGCAGCAGCGCCGTCCACACCGCCTGGTCGACGAGCTCGCCGGACAGCGGTTCGAACCAGCGTTCCAGGCCGCCGTGCAGCGCGTTGTAGTCCAGCGGCTGCCAGTGCGCGCGGTGCGGCACGGCGCGCAGCGCGCCGCCTTCGGCGACGAAGCAGCCGTGGCGGCGCCGGCGGTAGCGGCCGCCGTCCCGCAGGTAGGCGTCGGCCGGCAGGTCTTCCCAGGTCGGGGAAAGCCGCAGCAAGGCGGCAGGCTCCACCCCGAGCATCGAACAGACCGCGGCGGCTTCCAGCACCGCGCGACCCGGGTGGCGCAGCGCTTCGCTGAGGTCGTTCAGGGGCGTCAGGGGTGGCGGTGGGCTGGCGGTCATGGCGAAGCGGGTCGTCGGGATCGGAGGATCGGGATTGTGGCGGCAGCGGGCAGGGGCCTGTACACACTCGAAAGGCTCGGGCTTCCTTTCAATGTGAACAGAACCCGCTCAAGAAGCGTCGGTGCCGCCGGCGAACACGGTGATCCGCGCTCCGTCCAGCGCCACCACCTGGCCCGCCCTGATCTTGCAGGTCTTGCGCAGCTCCTGGCGGCCGTCCACTCGCACCAGCCCCTGGGCCACCATGGCTTTGGCCAGGCCGCCGCTGGGCGCCAGGCCGGTGGCTTTCAACAAAGCGTCCAGGGGGATGTGGTCGCCGCGGAGGGGGAATCGGATTTCTCGGTTCATGGCGTGACTGTGGCGCAATTTCGTCGGACCCGCGCGGCCGGGGGCCAAGTTTGCGTCCACCCCTCCAAACATCGTGTACATTCGCGGGCACAGTTATACGCAAGACCTTGTTTGTTCGTGATCTGCCAACGCTCTGCCCCCGCTTGCTCATCCAGGCCGGGTCAGCAGAAACAGCCAGAACTCCCCACATCGTTTCTTGAGTGTTGCTGCATGCGCCAGCATGTGCTGCGTATATTTTTGTTTTGATAGACAGTTAGGAATTAGTCCATGACGACTCAAACCGGTACCGTGAAGTGGTTCAACGACAGCAAGGGCTACGGCTTCATTGCTCAAGACGCGGGTGGCGCTGACCTCTTCGCCCACTTCCGTGACATCGAAGGCACGGGCTTCAAGACCCTGGTCGAGAACCAGCGCGTCCAGTTCGAAGTGAAGCAAGGCCAAAAGGGCCTGCAAGCCGCGAACATCAAGCCCCTCTGATTGCACGCAGCGCGCCGCGTGCGTGCCACATGCAAGGAAACCGCAGCCGACCGCTGCGGTTTTTTTTCGTCCGCCCAATCAATCCGCATGCGCGGCGCAGTCGATGGACTGGCGACCCCACCATTCCTCCCCCGGCTGCAGCGTCCGGGCTTCGCCGACCAGGGCCGCTTCGACGCACAGCATCCGCTTCCAGCCGTCGTCCGGCATGTCGGCGAGTTTGGCGGCGTTGGCGGGCCCGGGGTTCCACACCACCACGTCGGTGAAACCGGTCTGCGAGATGGCCACGGCATCTTTCGGGCCGCCGCCCGATTGCAGCACCAGTGGGCGTGCGGCGTCGTAGTAGATGCGGTCCAGCTCGTCGTCCACCTGCAGGCTTTGGGTGGGGTCGACCTGCTCTTTCCCGGTGACCGAATCGCGGTAGCGCAGCCGCGACAAACCGTGCAGCCGCACCGCGGCGATGTCAGGCACGCTCAAGTAGGTGTGCAGCGCCGCGGTGAATGCCCACGGCTTGTCGCCGGTGTTCGCCGCTTCCAGTTCCATGTCGAGCCGTTGCGCGGACACGCGCAGGCTCAGCTCCAGCGCGAATTCGAAGGGCCAGGCCGCGCGGGTGGCGTCGCCACTGCGAAGCTGCAGGAGGACCAGGGCGTCGGTCGGCGTGGCGTCCACGCTTTTCAACGTCCACGGCAGCGCGCGGGCGAAACCATGCTTGGCCAGCGGCCCCATCGCGGCGAACTGGGGGAACACCACCGGGACGCCGCCCCGCACGGCCTGGCCCGGTGCGTAGACCGCCCGGTCCGACAGGTACAGGCGCTCGACGCCGCCAGCCGTCTTCCAGGACACCAAGTGCGCGCCGTGCAGCAGGATGACGGCTTCGCTGCCGTCGCCCGCCTGCAGCTGGACGGCTTCTTGCCCGTGGAAGGAAATCGTGCGAGAAGTGAAAGCGGCGGGGGCGGGCGGCGGGGTGTTCATGGCGGGCTTTCCTGGGATGGGGCCCGCGATTGTGGCAGCGTGCCGCGTCGGCGCGGCGCGCGGATTCGGGCAAGATAGGCGCCCCGGCCGCGACTCGCGGCTCCAGCCCCACAGGACCATGGCACTCAAAGCCACCATCTACAAAGCGCAGCTCCAGATCGCGGACATGGACCGCAACGTCTACCTCAACCATCCGGTCACCCTGGCCCGGCACCCGTCCGAGACGGACGAGCGGATGATGATCCGCCTGCTGGC
>CBJNAE010000092.1:0-12681 GCA_966433995.1 uncultured Ideonella sp.
GATGACGGCGGCTTCCGCACGGCCTTGGGCGATCGAGCGCGCCTTCAAGAGTGCCAGTCGGCGGGCGGTTTCCACGGGAGCTTCGCGGGGCAGGGCGGTTTCATCGACCTCCGGCGCGCAGACCGTGAAAGGCATCCCGAGGCGCTGCAGCAATTCGCGGCGGTAGGCGGAGGTGGAAGCGAGGATCAAGGAAGGTGGCGAAGGCATCGGCTTGCGGCTCGTCTAAAGCTCGAAACCGGGCATTGTCGGCGCATCGCACCGCGTCGCGCACGTACACTTCCCGGCATGAGAACCCGATCTTTCGACCCCTTGCACCTCGACGTGGAGATGTTCGCGAAGGATGCCGGGCAGCTCGCCGGCGAATGGCCCCTGGACGAACTGGAGCGCCTCAGCCAGAGTGCGGATGCCCAGTCTCCCGTCCAGCCCAGGGACCTGGTCCAGTGGGCGCTCTCCGGCGAGCTGCGGGGCGCCCGCGGGAAAGATCCCGAAATCTGGCTGGCTTTGTCGGCGAAAACCAGTCTGTCGATGACCTGTCAACGCTGCTTGCAACCCGTCCTTGTCGAGCTGGACGTGCGCAACAGCGTGCAATTCGTCGCCGGTGAGGACGAAGCCGCCGCGCTGGACGCGGAGGGCGACGACGACGTGTTGGCCCTCACGCGGTCGTTGAATGCCCGAACGCTGGTCGAAGACGAGCTGCTGCTCGCCTTGCCGCTGGTGCCCCGCCACGACCGCTGCCCCGCGCCGCTGGCCCAGCATTCAGCCGGCTTTGAAGAGGGCCAAGACGCGCGCAGGCAGCCTTTCGCCATCCTCGCGAAGCTGAAATCCAGGCCAGATACGTGACGCGCATCTGGCCTGCCGTCAAGCCTGCATGCTAGAATCTGCGGCTTTGCAGGAATTCCCGAAAAATTCCCATTCAGGCGGGGGCTGGCCGGTTTGTTGTCGGTGCCGATCGTCGTTGCGTGGGCTGGGCTTTGGGATCTGCTTGGCTTTCATGGACCTGCCGCTTCCAAGCCTTCCAAGCGGCCCGGTCTACGCTATTTAGGAGAATCCCATGGCTGTTCAACAAAACAAGAAGTCGCCCTCCAAGCGCGGCATGCACCGCTCGCACAACGCATTGAACGTGCCGGGCACCGCGGTCGAGCCCACCACCGGCGAAAACCACCTGCGCCACCACATCAGCCCCAACGGCTTTTACCGCGGTCGCAAGGTCCTTAAATCCAAAGTCGACGCGTGATCGCCTGATCCGCGGATTTTCCCTTTGGTGTTCGCTTGAGTCTCGGCAACTCTCATGCCGATTCGGTCGAACTTCGCCCTGACGGCGCCCCGCCCGCAGGCCGGCGAGCCGAATGAAGAAACCCCGGGAGCTGGCTGATGGGTTCCGGTTTTCTTGACTTGGACGGCCCGGTGCGGCTGTCCGTTGATTGCATGGGCGGCGACCACGGCCCGTCCGTGACGTTGCCGGCTTGCCAGGCCTTCCTGGACAAGCACCCCGAAGCCGAATTGATCCTGGTGGGCCGCGCGGAGGCACTCGGTGCGGCCAGGAACTGGCCGCGCTGCCGCATCCAGCCGGCGACCGAGATCGTCGAGATGGACGACGCTGTCGAGTTGGCGCTGCGGCGAAAAAAAGACTCGTCGATGCGTGTGGCCATCCAGCAGGTCAAGGCTGCCGAGCAACAGCCCGCGGCCGCGCACGCCTGCGTGTCGGCCGGCAACACCGGCGCGCTGATGGCCGTCTCCCGCTACCTCCTGAAGACCGTCGACGGCATCGACAGGCCCGCCATCGCGTCGGTGATGCCGAACGAGAAGGACGGCTACACGACCATCCTGGACCTGGGCGCCAACGTCGACTGCACTGCGGAGCACCTTTTCCAGTTCGCCGTCATGGGCAGCGCCCTGGTTTCCGCGGTGCACGGCAAGGACAACCCCAGCGTCGGGCTGCTCAACGTCGGCGAGGAAGTCATCAAGGGCAGCGACACCATCAAGCAGGCCGGCGAACTGCTCAGGCGGGCCGCCGCCGAGGGCTACCTCAACTTCCACGGCAATGTCGAGGGCAACGACATCTTCAAGGGCACCACCGACTTGGTCGTCTGCGACGGCTTCGTCGGCAACGTCGCCCTCAAGACAGCGGAAGGCCTGGCCCTCATGCTGACCCAGTTCATCAAGCAGGAATTCACGCGCAATCCCTTCACCAAGATGGCAGCCCTGGTCGCGCTTCCGGTGCTCAAGCACTTCAAGGCGCGAGTCGACCACAGGCGCTACAACGGCGCGGCCCTGCTCGGGTTGAGGGGACTGGTGTTCAAGAGCCATGGCTCCGCGGACGCCTTCGCGTTCGAGCAGGCCTTGAACCGCGCCTATGATGCGGCCCGGCACCGTCTGCTCGACCGTGTCCACACCCAGATCGCCAGAACCCTGCAAACTTCGCCCGAACAAGCGGCGCTGCCCCTCAACCCATCGGCGGACACGCCCCAGATGATCGCGTGAAGGGTGCGCCGCATGACCACCCCGATCCTATGAACACCCGCCATGCCCGCATCATCGGCACGGGCAGCTACCTGCCCGAGAAACGCCTGAGCAACGCCGACTTGGCCTCGCAGTTGGCGCGGCAGGGCGTCGAGACGTCCGACGAATGGATCGTCGAACGCACCGGCATCCGCTTCCGCCATTTCGCCGACGCCTCGCAGTCCTGCAGCGATCTGGCGCTGCAGGCGGCGAACCAGGCGCTTGCCTCGGCGGGCTGCGCCGCGTCCGACATCGACCTCATCATCGTCGCGACCTCCACGCCGGACATGGTCTTCCCCTCCACCGCCTGCTTGTTGCAGGACAAGCTGGGCGTGCGCGGCGCCGCCGCTTTCGACGTGCAGGCGGTGTGTTCCGGCTTCGTCTATGCGTTGACGGTGGCCGATTCCATGATCCGCACCGGCGCGGCCTCCAAGGCCCTGGTGGTCGGTTCAGAGGTCTTTTCCCGCATCCTGGATTTCAAGGACCGCACAACCTGCGTGCTCTTCGGCGACGGCGCCGGCGCCGTGGTGCTGGCGGCCAGCAGCGAACCCGGCATCCTGGCCTGCGAACTGCACGCCGACGGCCGGCACCACGGCATCCTGTGCACGCCGGGGACGGTCTCCGGCGGCCAAGTGCTGGGCGACCCTTTGCTCAAGATGGACGGCCAAGCCGTCTTCAAGCTGGCGGTGGGCGTCCTTGAAGAGGTGGCGCGCTCGGTGCTGGTGAAAGCAGGCCGGCAGGACGCCGACATCGACTGGCTGATCCCTCACCAGGCCAACATCCGGATCATGCAGGGTACCGCCAGGAAGCTGAAGCTGCCGATGGACAAGGTCGTGGTCACGGTAGACCAGCACGGCAACACTTCGGCCGCCTCGATCCCGCTGGCGCTCGACGCGGCCGTCCGCGGCGGCAAGGTCAGGCCCGGCGACACCGTCATGCTCGAAGGCGTGGGCGGCGGCTTCACCTGGGGCGCGGTGCTGCTCGATTTTTGACGGCACCGGGCGGCCGGCCCGCGCGGCGCACCGCCGCGGCGAACAACAAGAAACCACACGAGAGGCAAGCGCAGATGACCCCATTCGCTTTCGTATTCCCCGGGCAAGGTTCCCAATCCGTCGGCATGCTGGACGCCTGGGGTGACCACCCCGCGGTGCGCCGGACGCTCGAAGAGGCGTCCGACGCGCTCAGCCAGGACATGGCCCTGCTCATCCGCGAAGGCCCGAAAGAGCAGTTGGACCTCACCACCAACACCCAGCCCGTCATGCTCACCGCGGGCATCGCCTGCTACCGTGCCTGGCTCGAAGAAACCGGCCTGAAGCCCGCGATCGTGGCCGGGCACTCTCTGGGCGAATACAGCGCCCTCGTGGCGGCCGAGGCCCTGCCATTCGCGCAGGCCTTGCCGCTGGTGCGCTTGCGCGCGCAGGCGATGCAGGAGGCCGTGCCCGTCGGCGCCGGCGCCATGGCGGCCATCCTGGGCCTGGATGCGCAAACGGTGCGCGAAGGCTGCGCCGAAGCCGCGGCCGCCAGCGGCGAAGTGGTCGACGCGGCCAACTTCAACGACCCGAAGCAGACCGTGATCGCCGGCAGCAAGGCGGGCGTCGACAAGGCCTGCGAGCTTCTCAAGGCCAAGGGTGCCAAGCGCGCGCTGCTGCTGCCGGTGTCTGCGCCCTTCCATTCCAGCCTGATGAGGCCCGCTGCCGACAAGCTGCGGCCCCGCCTGTCCGAAGTGGCTTGGCGCAGCCCTTCGATTCCTGTGGTCAACAACATCGATGTCCAGTCGCCCACCGAGCCCCAGGCCATCGCCGACGCCTTGTTTCGTCAGGCCTACGGGCCGGTCCGCTGGGTGGAGACCGTGCAGGCCATCCGTGCCCGCGGCTTGCTCCACATCCTCGAATGCGGCCCCGGCAAGGTGCTCTCCGGCATCGTCAAGCGCGTGGACGCCGAGGTGGTCTCGGCGACGGTGCAGGATCCGCAATCCCTGAACGAAGCGAAAGGTTTGTTGTCATGAGCAGCAATTCGTCCAACCCGGCGCAGGGCCGCGTCGCCCTGGTGACCGGAGCCTCGCGCGGCATCGGCCGCGCTATCGCGGCCGCGCTGGCCGCCGAGGGCTACACCGTCGTCGGCACCGCCACCAGCGAAGCCGGCGCGCAGGCCATCGGCGAGGCGCTTGCCGCTCACGGGGGCAGTGGCTTGTGCCTGAACGTGAACGACGCGCAAGGCGTCGAGGCCGCCGTCGAGTCCATCGTCAAGGCCCACGGCGGGCTGCACGTCCTGGTCAACAACGCCGGCATCACCCGTGACGGCTTGTCGATGCGGATGAAGGACGACGACTGGGACGCGGTGGTCGACACCAACCTGAAGGCCGTCTTCCGCACCAGCCGCGCCGTCATGCGGGCGATGATGAAGCAGCGCCACGGCCGCATCATCAACATCACGTCGGTAGTGGGCGCCAGCGGCAACGCGGGCCAGTCCAACTACGCCGCCGCCAAGGCCGGCGTGGCGGGCCTCACGCGCTCGCTCGCCCGCGAGCTGGGCAGCCGCGGCATCACGGTCAACTGCGTCGCGCCGGGCTTCATCGACACCGACATGACCAAGGTCCTGAGCGAAGCCCAGGTCTCGTCCCTGACCGCGCAGATCCCGCTGGGCCGGCTTGGCACGCCGGACGATGTCGCCCACGCCGTCGTGTTCCTCGCCTCCGATGCGGCGGGCTACATCACGGGCAGCGAGTTGCACGTCAACGGCGGCATGTTCATGAATTGACGAAGGATGGCGGCCTTGCGCCGCCGCAGAAGAATGCCCGGATGGGCCCGACCGGAGCGCGGTGTACGGGGTGTGCTTCCCGCAGCAGGACTGTCTTCTCACGAAGCGCGTCGCACCGCTTAGAATCTCGGGCTGTTTCAGACCACACTCCCGGAGGAGTCATGAGCGATATCGAATCCCGCGTTAAAAAAATCATTGCCGAGCAACTGGGCGTTCCCGAAGCCGACGTGTCCCATGAGAAGGCTTTCGTGGCCGACCTGGGCGCCGACTCCCTCGACACTGTCGAACTGGTCATGGCCCTGGAAGACGAGTTCGGCATCGAGATCCCCGACGAAGAGGCCGAGAAGATCACCACGGTGCAATTGGCCATCGACTACGCCGTCAAGCATCAGAAGGCCTGAGCCTCGCTGAAGCGCGTTTGAGCATCCCGCAAAGCATTCCATGAGTCGTCGCCGCGTCGTCGTTACTGGGCTGGGCTTGATAAGCCCTGTAGGCAATACGGTTGCTGAAGGCTGGGCCAATTTGCTCTCAGGCAAATCGGGCATCGCCAACATCACCCGTTTCGATGCCTCTAACTTCGCCTGCAAGTTCGCGGGCGAGGTCAAGGGCTTCAACATCGAGGATTACATCCCCGGCAAGGAAGCCCGCCACATGGATACCTTCATCCATTTCGGCTTGGCGGCCGCCATCCAGGCCGTGGTCGACTCCGGTTTGCCGACCGGCGACGCGCTCACGCAAGAGCAGGCGGAGCGCATCGGCTGCGTTCTGGGTTCCGGCATCGGTGGCCTGCCGCTGATCGAAGAGACCCACGGGGACCTTACCTCGCGCGGGCCGAGGCGCATCTCGCCTTTCTTCATCCCGGCCTCCATCGTCAACATGATCTCCGGCCACGTGTCCATCAAGTTCGGCTTCCAGGGCCCCAACCTGGCGGTCGCGACGGCCTGCACGACGGGGCTGCATTCGATCGGCGAAGCGGGTCGCCTGATCGAATACGGCGATGCGGACGTGATGGTGGCGGGCGGGGCAGAGGCCGCGGTCTCCCCCCTCGGTGTCGGGGGATTCGCCGCCGCGCGAGCCCTCTCCACACGCAACGACGATCCGTCGACCGCTTCGCGCCCCTGGGACAAGGACCGCGACGGTTTCGTGCTCGGCGAGGGCGCTGGAGTGCTCGTCCTCGAAGAGTACGAGCACGCCAAGCGGCGCGGCGCCAAGGTCTACGCCGAATTGGTGGGCTTCGGCATGGGGGCCGACGCCTTCCACATGACGGCACCCAACGTCGACGGTCCCAAGCGCTCCATGCTGGCCGCCTTGCGCAACGCCGGCGTCAGCGCCGACCAGATCCAGTATCTGAACGCGCACGGCACGTCCACGCCGCTGGGGGATGTCAACGAGACCAACGCCATCAAGCTGGCGTTCGGCCACCATGCGAAAAACCTCGTGGTGAATTCCACGAAGTCCATGACCGGCCACCTGCTGGGCGGTGCCGGCGGGATCGAGTCGGTCTTCACCGTGCTTGCCCTGTACAACCAGGTCTCCCCCCCCACCGTCAACATCTTCAACCAGGATCCCGAATGCGACCTGGATTACTGCGCCAACGCTGCCCGTGAGATGAAGATGGACTATGCGCTCAAGAACAACTTCGGCTTCGGCGGCACCAACGGCAGCTTGGTTTTCAAGCGGGCCTGAAGGCGTTGCGGCTCCAGGAATGCAAGCGCGATTCCGCGCCGGTCGCGCAGCCGCCGCACTTCTTCTTGGCATGCCTCCCGGCGGCTTGGTTTCTGTCGAGCCGTTTGAATAGTCTGCAGGGGACCATGCAACAACCCAACACCGCCGCCGCCGGTACCCGAACCATGAAGCGGACCGCACCTGCCGTGCATGTGCTGGTCGAGCGTTTTGATTTCTGGGTCTGCGGCATCGGCGGTTTGGTGGCTCTGGCTGCGGCCACCCTGGCCGGCTGGCTGGCCGGCGCGGAACAGGCGGGATACGGTGCGGATGCCTCTCCCGCCACCGTGTGGTTTTTCACGCTGGTTTCGCTCTTGGTGCTGGCATTCTCCTTGTTGTCCCTGCGGCTGCCGTCTTGCAGCCTGCGGTGGGACGGGCAGACTTGGCTCCTGGGCCCGCCGGACAGCGTCGGCGCCGAGCCTTGGCTCGTCGAGTTGGACGTCCGCCTCGACCTGGGCGCCTGGATGCTGTTGCAGGTCCGTTCGGCGGCTCCGGGTTTCCCCCGCGCGTTCGCTTGGCTGCCCCTCCAGAGGTGCGGCATGCCGCTGCAGTGGCATGGGGTGCGCTGCGCGCTGTTCGCACCAGGTGCGAGCCTGCCGGTCGTCGGGGGCGCGGGTCGAGCATGACGGATCGCACCTTGGCGCCCGACGCGGATGCGCCCCTGATCGAGCGTGTCAAGAACGGCGACATCAAGGCCTTCGAGATGCTCGTGGTCAAGTACCAGCGCAGGGTCGAGCGGCTGATTGCCCGCATGGTCCGCGATGTGGACCTGGTCCAGGACATCGCCCAGGAGACTTTCATCCGCGCCTACCGGGCGATCCCCCAGTTCCGCGGCGAAAGCGCCTTCTACACCTGGCTCTACCGCATCGCGGTCAACACGGCCAAGAAGTCCCTGCTCGAACTCAAGCGTGATCCGCTGGTCACCGAGGCGGCCCGCATGTCGCGCGAGGAGGAGGACGAAACTTCTCGCGTCGAGAACGAACTAAGCGACGGCGAAACCCCCGACGCCGTGCTGGCGAGCAAGCAAGTGGCTTCCGCGGTCAACGCCGCGGTGGAAGCGCTTTCGGACGATCTGCGGCAGGCCATCACCCTGCGGGAAATCGAAGGTTTGAGTTACGAAGAGATCGCCGAGATGATGAACTGCCCCATCGGCACGGTGAGGTCCCGCATCTTCAGGGCGCGGGAAGCCATCGCCCTGCGCCTGCGCCCCTTGCTGGACACGCGCGACGGCGATCGCTGGTGATTCGGGGTGAACCTTTTTGACCGGCAATGAATCTGACCTGGAACTGGAGTGCGGCATGCCCAACGAACCCGTCAACACTGAACTCGACGATGCGCTGATGTCGGCCCTGGCCGATGGGGAGCTCGGTGCGGATGACGCCGACCGGGCTTGCGCGCTGTGGCGGGCCAGCGAAAGCGCACGCTCGAAGTGGAACGACTACCAATTGATCGGCGACGTGCTGCGGTCTGAGGAGTTGGCACGCGGCCGGGGCCACGACAGCGCCTTCCTGGCGCGGGTGCGGGCCCAACTGGCCCTTGAACCGGTGGTCCTGGCGCCCGAAGTCGCCCGCCCGGCGTTGCCGCAGCCTGACGTGGCGATTCCCATGGCGGTGGCGGCCGGCGGTGGCCGCAGGGCACCGGCGCGCTGGGGTTGGTTGGCGCCATCCGCCGTCGCCGCGGGCGTGGTGATGGTGGCCGGCGCCTGGACGCTGACCCGCTCCCCGCTCGACGGAGGGAGCGAAAACCTTTCCGCGGCCCCGTCCGTCGCACCCCAGATCGTTGCCGTTTCCGCTTCCGCCCCGGCCCTGGCGGAGCCGCCGGAATCCCCTGGCGGGAACGGCGCCTTGATGCGCGACGAGCGACTCGACCGTTACCTCGCCGCCCACAAGCAGTTCTCGTCCGCCTCCCCGCTCGGCGCACCGCCCGGTGCGCTGCGGCAGGTGACCGTCGAAGCGGCAGGCCGCTGACAAATGTTCGCACTCGTCCGCCTCGGCCGGCGTCCGGTCCTCGGCTGCACGTTTGGTGCCTTGGCGCTGGGGTGGCTGCCCTTCGCCGGCGCGCAGACTTCCACGGCGCCGCGGCCCGACCAAGTCATCGAAGGCAAAGACACGCGGGCATGGCTGATGCGGGTCCATGACGCGCCCAAGCAGCGCAGCTACGCCGGCACCTTCGTGTTCAGTTCGGGCGGGGCCATGAGCAGCGCCCGCATCGCCCACTATTGCGAAGGCGGCAGCCAATACGAGCGCATCGATTCGCTCGATGGCCCGCCCCGCCAGGTGTTCAGGCACAACGACGTGGTCCACACGGTGTGGCCCCAAAGCCGCGTGGTCGTCGTCGAGCAGCGAGACAGCCGTTCCGTCTTCCCCGCCTTGCTCCTCAACGCGGACGAACAGATCTTCGTCAACTACGAGGTGCGCTCCAAGGGCACCGAGCGCGTGGCCGGCCACGAGGCCAACGTCATCCACCTAAAGCCGCGCGACGTCTACCGCTACGGCTACCGGCTGTGGTCCGACATCTCGTCCGGCCTGCTGCTGCGCGCGGACGTGCTCGGCGAGCGCAACGAGGTGCTGGAGTCTTCCGCTTTCTCCGACGTCGCCATCGGCATCAAGGCGCAGCCCGAGCTTGTCCTGACGGCGATGAAGAAACTCGACGGCTACCGCGTCGTCAAATCCCAGCTGGCCCCGGCCCGGCTGGACGAGCAGGGCTGGGTGATGCGGGCCTCCGTGCCCGGCTTCAGGCAGCTCAGCTGCTTCAAGCGCCCGCTGGACGAAGTCGCCGCGAAAGATGCCGGACAGCAACTTGCCCTGCAGATCGTCTACTCGGACGGTTTGACCCACGTTTCGCTTTTCATCGAACCTTTCGACGGCGGCCGGCATGGCAGGCCGTCCCTTTCGGTGTCCGGGGCCACGCGCACTTTTTCGCGGCGCCACAAGGACTGGTGGATCACCGCCGTCGGCGACGTGCCCTTGAGCACGCTTCGCCTCTTCTCGGAAGGCTTGGACAGAAATAAATAAATATTTGAATCAGCGGCAGGCCGGGTTGGCGTGTGAGGTGGGGAGTGAGGGTGATTGTTTCGACGTCTTTTTACTCGCATGGGATTCAACATGACACAGTCTGATTCACGGCTGCCGCGGCGTGCGGCGCATCCTTTTGGTCGGGCGGTTTCGTTCTTCTCGGCCGCAATGCTGGCCTTATGCCTCACGGCCGGCTTGCCTTCCACGAGCCAGGCGCAAGGCAACCTACCCGACTTCACCGAACTGGTGGACAAGGTCGGTCCCGCGGTGGTCAATATCCGGACCACAGAGCGCGTGCGCGGTGCCGGTCGGCAAGGCGGCTCGCCCGAGATCGACGAGGACATGCTGGAGTTCTTCCGCAGGTTCGGGTTGCCGATACCCGGCAACCCCGGTTCCCCGCCCGGGCGGGGTCGCGGGGCTCCCCAGCAGCAGCCGGACGGTGAAGCCCAACCGCGCGGCGTGGGCTCGGGCTTCATCCTGAGCGCCGATGGTTATGTGATGACCAATGCCCACGTCGTCGACGGTGCCGACGAGGTCTTCGTCACTCTGACGGACAAGCGGGAGTTCAAGGCGCGCGTGGTAGGCGCCGACAAGCGTTCCGATGTCGCGCTGGTGAAGATCGACGCCACCGGCCTGGCGACCGTGCGGGTCGGGGATGTGTCGCGTCTGAAGGTCGGCGAATGGGTGATGGCGATCGGCTCGCCCTTCGGCCTGGAAAACACCGTGACCGCCGGCATCGTCAGCGCCAAGGCCCGCGACACCGGCGACCTCGTCCCCCTGATTCAAACCGACGTGGCGATCAACCCCGGCAACTCGGGCGGGCCCTTGATCAACCTCCGCGGCGAGGTCGTGGGCATCAATTCCCAGATCTACAGCCGCTCCGGCGGCTTCATGGGTATCTCGTTCGCCATCCCGATCGACGAGGCATCCCGCGTGGCCGACCAATTGCGCGCGAATGGCCGGGTCATCCGCGGCCGCATCGGCGTGCAGATCGACCAGGTCAGCAAGGAGGTGGCGGAGTCCATCGGCCTTGGCAAACAGCAGGGCGCTTTCGTTCGTGGCGTCGAATCCGGCGGACCGGCAGAGAAGGCCGGCGTCGAGGCGGGCGACATCATCACCAAGTTCGAGGGCCGCAGCATCGAGAAAGCGGGCGACCTGCCGCGTATCGTGGGTTCGGTCAAACCGGGGCAGAAAGCCACGTTGCAAGTGTTCCGCCGCGGCAGCTACAAGGACTTGACCGTCACGGTCGTGGAGTTCGAGCAAGAGCGTTCGGCCCGCTCGGGCAACAACGACAAGGATCAACGCCAAGCGCCGGTGCCTGTCGGTAGCTGGGGTTTGTCGGTGGTCGACCTGAGCGATGCGCAGCGCCGTGAATTGAAAGTGAAGAACGGCGTCCGCGTGGAGGCCGTGGAAGGCGCTGCCGCCCGGGCCGGCTTGCGCGAGGGCGACGTCATCCTGGCCTTGGACAACCATGAAATCACCAGCGCGAAGCAGTTCGAGTCGCTGATGTCCAAGCAAGACAAATCCAAAGTCGTGAATGTCTTGGTCAAGCGGGGCGATTTGGTCAGCTACTTGATCCTTCGGCCGTCGCGGTAGGGGGTGTTTTCGCCTTCCCGGTTTCTGGGTTGTGCCCCAATACGATGGACGGGATGACAACCGAGTAAATCGTCCGGTCTTTCCGTATTGCAGGAAAACGCAGGTTTTGAGCCGGCGTTACATTTGAACTGAAGGCGCTGTAAGCGCCTTCAGTCGTATGTTGGTGGCGGCTAACACGAAGCATCGTCTTGAATTGAAGCTGGTTTGTGCCGGAATTTCGCTGCCAAACAGGGCTTTTTTTGTCGTTTGGCGCAATGCTGACCGAGGCCTCAAAGTATCCCCAACTGATCCACAAGGCTTTGTGTATAAAATGTGGAAAACTTTTGATGTTGGCCGCCTGCAACGACAAGAAATCCAGTGTTGGCGCGGTTTCCAGCCGGGCGCTTTTGGCTACAATGAAAGTCCAACATGCAGTTGCCATACGTTTTGTTGGAAGGCGCGTCACTCATTCGACGTGCCTTTTTTTTAGCTTCAGCCCGGCGCTTACGCGCCTGCACATCGACTGCGATGTGCCCCTGTGCTGCAACAGCCATCGCTGTTGTGTCTCCGCGTGAAGGCGACAAGGCGACGACAGACCCTTTCCCATGAATCACATCCGCAATTTCTCCATCATTGCCCACATCGACCACGGCAAATCCACGCTGGCTGACCGATTGATCCACCGCTGCGGCGGTTTGAGCGACCGTGAAATGGAGGCGCAGGTGCTCGACTCGATGGACATCGAGCGCGAGCGCGGCATCACCATCAAGGCCCAGACGGCGGCACTGAGCTACAAGGCGAGAGACGGCCGGACCTACCAGCTCAATCTCATCGACACCCCGGGGCATGTCGACTTCTCGTATGAGGTCAGCCGCTCGCTGTCGGCATGCGAGGGGGCGCTGCTGGTGGTCGATGCGAGCCAGGGCGTGGAGGCCCAGACGGTCGCCAACTGCTATACCGCGCTCGACCTCGGCGTCGAGGTGGTGCCCGTGCTCAACAAGATGGACCTGCCGCAGGCCGACCCCGAGCGCGCCAAGGAGGAAATCGAGGACGTGATCGGCATCGATGCCGATCAAGCCATCCCCTGCAGCGCCAAGACGGGCGAAGGCATCGA
>CBJNAE010000093.1:0-12661 GCA_966433995.1 uncultured Ideonella sp.
GGGTTTTTCGAGAGCAGGTATTGCTCGGTGGCCATGTACATCCCGATGCTGGCGAGCTGTTCATACATGGCTTGCTTCTGGGTGTCGGTGGTCTTCGCGAACGCGGGGTTGCCGACGAGCACCATCCTCATCTGGCCGCCGGGCCGGGGGATCCACCCGCGATGAAAAGGTCTTAGCGGATTTTTCGGTCCGGGGGGCTCAAGGGCGGCCTCTGAATTCGGCCATTGATCCAAATGCGCCGGCTCAGCGTAAGAACCTCCTGTGTCCCCCAATGAGCCACAGACATGCGCAACGACAACCGCCACTCCGCCCTGGGCCTGGCCGAACGCGGCGTGCTGCCCGACGCCGCCGTGCGGATGGGCATCCGCCACCTGCTGCGCCAGCGGCTCGACGAGATGCGGCACGGCGACACCGAGGTCGAGGCCGAGCTGACGCGGCGGTTCCTGGCCGCCATGAAGGAGGCGCCGCTGGCCTTGCTGCCGGAGAAAGCCAATGAACAGCACTACGAGCTGCCGCCTGCGCTGTTCGAAGCCATGCTGGGGTCGCGGCGCAAATACAGCAGTTGCTGGTGGCCGGAGGGCGTGCAGACGCTGGACCAGGCCGAGGAGGCCGCCCTGGCGGAAACCTGCGCCCGCGCCGGCCTGGCGGATGGCCAGGACATCCTGGAACTGGGCTGCGGCTGGGGTTCGCTCAGCCTGTGGATGGCCCAGGCCTACCCGCGCTCCAGGATCCTGGCCTTGTCCAACTCGGCGCCGCAGCGCGGGTTCATCCAGGCCGAGGCGCAGGCGCGCGGGCTGGCCAACCTGGAAGTGGTCACCTGCGATTTCAATGATTTCCAGACGCAGCGCCGCTTTGACCGCGTCGTCTCGGTCGAAATGTTCGAGCACCTGCGCAACTGGCCGCGGGCCTTCGCCCAGGTCGCGGGCTGGCTCAAGCCCGAGGGGCGGTTCTTCATGCACGTCTTCGCCCACCGCGGCGCGCCGTACGCCTTCGAGGTGCGGGACGCGAGCGACTGGATGAGCCGTCATTTCTTTTCGGGCGGCATGATGCCCAGCGACGACCTGGCGCTGCAATGCCAGGACGACCTCGCGCTGCTGCAGCGCTGGCGCTGGGACGGCCGCCACTATGCGCGCACCGCGGCCGCCTGGCTGCAGCGGCTGGACGCGGCCAAGCCGGCACTTGAACCGGTGTTCGCCTCCGTCTACGGCGACGCGGCCGCACCGGTGTGGTGGCAGCGCTGGCGCATCTTCCTGATGTCGGTGGAGGAGCTGTTCGCCTACGACCGCGGCCAGCGGTGGTGGGTCAGCCACTACCTGTTCGCGCGGCGCGGCTGAAGAGGGCAGGGCGATGGCCGACTCCGGACTCCTGGCCGCCTCGGGCGCGGGCCTGCTGATCGCCATGGCGGCCGCCGTGCCCGTCTGGGCAGCCAGCGTCCCCTTGCGAGACGCCAGCCTGGCCGACCGCGCCTGGCCGTTCTTCATCGCCGCGCCAGCGGCCTTCTACGTGTGGCGGCTCGGCGGCGGCGACCCTCGCCAGGCGGCCATGCTCGCCTTGGTGCTGCTCTGGGCGGTGCGCCTGGGCCTGCACATCACCGCGCGCAACTGGGGCCACGGCGAGGACCGCCGCTACCAGGCCATCCGTGCGCGCAACCAGCCCCATTTCGCGCTGAAAAGCCTGTGGCTGGTTTTCCTGCTGCAGGCGGCGCTGGCCTGGATCGTCGGCCTGCCGCTGCTGGCGGCCTCGGGCGGCGGTGGCTGGACGGCCTGGGACACCCTGGGCGCGGCGGTCGCCCTGGGCGGCTGGGCCACCGAAGCCATCGCCGACGCCCAGTTGTCGCGGTTCAAGCGCGACCCCGCCAACCGCGGCCGCGTGATGGACCGCGGCCTGTGGCGCTATTCGCGCCACCCCAACTATTTCGGCGAGGCCTGCTTCTGGTGGGGCATCGGCCTGATGGGCCTGGCCGGTGGCGGCTGGGCCGCCGCCTGGTGCCTGGTCTCGCCTGTGCTGATGACGTTCTTGCTGCTGCGGGTTTCCGGCGTCGCGCTGCTGGAGAAAGACATCGGCGAACGCCGGCCGGCCTATCGCGACTACATCGAACGAACCAGCGCCTTCGTCCCCTGGCCGCCCAAGCGCGACGGAGCATCGGCGTGAAAGCCGGCTGGGCGCCCGCACTGTTGCTGCTGGCTTCGGCCTGCCGCCTGGCCGCGGCCGAGTCGTGGGAATTCGAAGTGCGCCTGGACGGCAAGCCCATCGGCACGCACCGCTTCGCCGTCACCGGGCCGGCCGCCGCGCGGGAAGTCGAGAGCTCGGCCCGTTTCGACGTGAAACTGCTCGGCTTCTCGGTCTACCGCTACCGGCACGATGCCAGGGAGCGCTGGCAAGGCGACTGCCTGCGGGAGATCCAGTCGCGCACCGAAGACGGCGAGGAGCCTGCCCAGGTCGACCGGCGCTTCGACGCGGCGGCGCCCGGCGAGCCGGCCTGCGTGATGAGCTTCGCCTACTGGCATCCGAAGTTGCCCGAACAGCGCCGCCTGCTGAACCCGCAGACCGGTTTGATGGAAGACCTGCGCACCGAGCGTTTGCCCGACGCCGCGCTGGCGGTGCGCGGGCGCGAGGTCGTCGCGTTGCGTTGGCGCCTGCTGGCGACGAACCCGGCCTCCGGCGCGAAACAGGAGATCACCTTGTGGCTCGACCGCGAAGACGGCCGCTGGATCGGGTTGGACGCCCGCCTCAAAGGCGGCCGGCTGCTGACTTACCGATTGCTTTGAAAGGAAAAAAAGTGACTTCCCCGACCCCCTGGCCCACCCTTCGCCTGCCGCCCTGGCGGCTACCGCTCGCCTACCTGCTGGCCGCCGTGTTCTTCCTGGCGATGGATGCCGTGTGGCTGAGCCTGGCCGCCGCGCCGCTCTACCAGCCCGCCATCGGCCACTTGATGTCACCTGTGGTCGACTGGGCCGCGGCCGCGGCTTTCTATGTGCTTTACGTTGCCGGGCTGGTGTTCTTCGCCGTGGCGCCGGCCCTGGTGTGGCGCCGGCCGGCCGTCGCGCTGCAGCGGGGGGCCTTCTTAGGTCTGCTCGCCTATGCCACTTACGACCTGACCAACCAGGCCCTGCTGCGCGGCTGGCCCTGGCATGTGACCTTGGCCGACCTGGCCTGGGGCACTTTCGCCAGCGGCGTTGCGTCGTGGGCAGCCGCGGCCGCCACCCTGGGGCTTGTCCACAGTCGAAGGAAGTCCGCGCCGGTGCCTGACCAGACCTATTGAGTTTTCCTATTTGGTGACACGCCACGACCCTCACCCCAACCCTCTCCCGCAAGCGGGAGAGGGAGTTGAATGACCCTCATCCCAACCTTCTCCCGTAAGCGGGAGAGGGAGTTTGAACCCCCTCTCCCCCGGACACGGGGGAGAGGGTTGGGGTGAGGGGGGCGCCGTAGGGGCACCGGTGTCATGCATTTAGGAAATCTCAATGGTGGGCCGCGACACTGAATTCAGTGTCGCGGCCCACCGGCTACATGCCGACGAGCCCGCCCAGCCAACGGGCCATGAGCCCGTCGAAGTCGAGCCGGCCTTCGACGGCGGCGATGCAGATGCATTCGCTGCCCTCCTGGACCACCGGCTGGTGGTGGATCGAGGCGTCGGCCAGGTCGAAATCGCCCGGCCCGAACAACGCCCGGCCGTCGTGGAAGCGGCCGTGGATCACCTGCGTCACCTCGGTGCCTCGATGGGTGTGCCGCGGCAGGTATTTGCCGGGGCCGATGCGCAGCAGGAAAAGATTGGCGTCGGGTTCGGACGGGACGGTCACCCGGCTCCAGCGCATGCCCGGGCCGAGCCAGCGCCAGCGCGTGGCTTCGCAGCGGGCGAGGGCGCGCGGCCAGGCCACGCCGGCCGGCAGCGGTGGCGGCGGCATGGCCTTGCGCAGTGGCCGCGCGGCGGCGGCCTGCTCGGCCTCGGCGTCTTCTCGCGCGTCGATCCGGGCCATTGCTCTGGCCAACGCGTCTTCGCGCATCGCCGCCGCCGGCTCTTCTTCCAGCAACAGGCCGCCCACAGCCCGCAGCGCGGCGGCGCTCGCCCGGCAGGCCGGGCACAGTTCCAGGTGGGTGGCCACCACCAAGCGCAGGCCGGCCGAAAGCCGGCCGCCGGCGGCGAACGCCAGCATCAGCGCATCGTCGGGATGGTGGCGGATGTCCGGGGGCTCCAGGGTGGGGGTGGGGGACTGCATGGCTTCTCAAGTCTTCAAATCAAGGGTCGATCAGACGGCGCAGGTGCGCCACCGCCAGCCGGATGCGCGACTTGACCGTGCCCAGCGGCAGGTTCAGCTCGGAGGCGATGCGGGCGTGCGGTTCGTCGTCGTAGAAGGACAGGCGCAGCACTTGCACCTGTTCGGGAGGGAGCTGGCGCATCGCCTCGCGTACCCGGTGCGCCAGGCGCGACGCGTCCACGCCGTCGGCGACGCCGGCCTGGTCGGCCTCCAGCTCGTCGAAATCGAAGCATTCGTCGCTGGCGTCGTCGGTTTGGCGGCGGCGGATGGCGTCGATGCGCAGGTTGCGGGCGATGGCGAATATCCAGGTCGACACCGCCGCGCGTTCGGGGTTGAAGAGCGCGGCCTTGCGCCACACCGTGGCCAGGACTTCCTGGGCCAGTTCTTCGGCGTGGTCGTCCGGGCTCCCGGTGCGTACGAGGTAGCTCTTCACCCGCGGCGCGAAATGCGTGAACAGGCGGCCGAAGGCGTCGCGGCAGCGCGTCTGGGCGACTTGGCCCAGCGCCGACGTCCAATCCTCGGTGGGCGGCGTGTCGGGCCGGTCGGCGGGGGAGGGGACGAGTTTCAAGCGGCGGACTTTCGTTGCGTGGGACGCCGCGGAGCCGGCGGGGCCGGCGTGCGGGGCGTCCATGTGATTGTCGCGTCGCTGGGAGGTCATGTGGTCTCCTACGTGGCAAACCGCTTGCCGGATCACCGCAAGCGATCCAAATCGGCGCTGACGGCGTACCAATCGGCGCATGCCCGCGAAGAATTTACGTTCCGCCCGAATTAGCCTACGCCATAGTTTTTTTTACCCATGCACCAGAAGCCGTTCTTGCCGCACAAACCATGCCTGCATTGCGGCCTGCCCTTCGCCTGGCGCCGGAAATGGGCGCGGACTTGGGATGAAGTGCGGTATTGCTCGGAACGCTGCCGCCGCGCGCCGCGGCGCAGCCGCCCGGGGGCGGAATGACCGCTGCCAATCCCACCTTGCGCCTGGTGCTGGGCGACCAGCTCGACCCGTGCCACGGCTGGTACGAGGCGGTGGACCCGCGCGTCGTCTACGTCCTCATGGAAGTGCGGCAGGAGACCGACTATGTCCTGCACCATGCGCAGAAGATCCTCGCCATCTTCGCCGCGATGCGCGATTTCGCGCGCCACCTGCGCGAGGCCGGCCACCGGGTGCGCTACGTGGCGCTGGACGACCCGAGCAACCGGCAATCCATCACCGCCAACCTGGACGCGCTGGTGTCGCACTACGGCGCGCGGCGCGTGCAGTGGCAATCGCCGGACGAGTGGCGCCTGGACCGGCAGATGCGCGAATGGGCGGGGAGCCAGGCTTTCGAATGCAGCGAGGCCGACACCGGCCATTTCCTCACCTCGCGCGACGAAGTGGCCCGGCTGTTCGACGGCAGCCCGCAATGGCTGATGGAGCATTTCTACCGGCGCATGCGCCGCCGCTTCGGCGTGCTGATGGACGCCGTCGGCAAGCCCGAGGGCGGCCGCTGGAACTTCGACCGCGACAACCGCAAGCCCTGGCCGGGCGCGCCGGCCGAGCCGCCAGACTGGCGCCCCACGCACGACCACAGCGGGTTGTGGGCCATGCTTGGGCGTTGCGGCGTGGAAAGTTTCGGCGACCCCCAGGCCGCAGAGGTGCGCTGGCCGCTCAACCGCGCCGAGGCGTTGAGTTGCCTGGAGGCCTTCATCCAGGCCGGGCTCCCCCGCTTCGGCGATTTCGAGGATGCGATGGACAGCGGCGCGCCGCGCCTCTTCCATTCGCTGCTGTCGTTCGCCTTGAACGTGAAGATGCTGCGGCCGCTGGAGGTGGTGCGGCGGGCCGAGGCCGCCTACCGCGACGGCGCAGCGCCGCTGGGCGCGGTGGAGGGTTTCGTGCGCCAGGTCATCGGCTGGCGCGAATACGTGCGGGGCGTCTACTGGTCCCACATGCCGGGTTACGACGAACGCAACGCGCTCGGCCACGACCTGCCGCTGCCCCACTGGTTCTGGAGCGGCGACACTCGCATGCGTTGCATGCGGCATGCGATCGGCCAATCGTTGGAAACCGCCCACGCCCACCATATTCAGCGGCTGATGGTGATCGGCAACTTCGCCCTGCTGGCCGGCTTGAGCCCTCAAGAGCTGCACCGCTGGTACCTGGGCGTGTACATCGACGCTTTCGAATGGGTGGAATTGCCCAACACCCTGGGCATGAGCCAGTGGGCCGACGGCGGCCTGATCGCCACCAAGCCCTACGTCAGCAGCGCCGCCTACATCGACCGCATGAGCGACTACTGCCGCGGCTGCGCCTACGACCCCCAGCAAAAACTGGGAGACCTGGCCTGTCCCTTCAACGCCCTGTACTGGGACTTTTTCGATCGGCACGCTGGCGTGCTGGGTGAGAACAAGCGCCTGCGCGTGGTCTACATGGGGCTGGAGAAGCTCCGAGGCCCGCAACTCGACGCCATGCGCGCGCAGGCCATGCGCACCCGCGCCCGCCTGGCGACGCTTTGAGCCCGGGCCACCGGATTCAGCTGTTGCCCGGCCGGCGGTTCACGGCGGGGGCGGTTCCGCCAACGCCCTGAGCAGCGTGTCGCGCGTCTCGTTGAAATGGAGCGGCACGTTTTCCGGGTCCTCCACCGCATGCAGCTCGATGGCGCGCTCGGCGTGGCGCAGCCGCTCGCGCAGCGCGTCCGGCGTCAGCCCGCCCGGCAAGCCTGCGGCCAGGCGGTGGTGCGCTTCGCAAAGCGCCTGGCGCGCCTGCGACTCGCCGCGCCCGCATTCCCACTGCGGCTCGTCCCTGAAGCGCTCAATGGTTTCCTGGCATGCCTCGGCGCATTCCCGGGCGAGGCCCAGCTCCAGTGAAAGCCCGATCTTCCGCGCCATGACGTCACCCCAATGCTGCGGCTCGTCCACACCGTCCGCCACCAGCAGGCGCTCGGCCTGCAGCACCGCGTCGAGCGCCCGGCGGTAGTCTTTGTCGCCTGCCAACCGCTGCGCCTCGTCCATCCATTCGCCGAAGCCGGGCCGGTCCCAGTCCTTCGGATCGCGGGGATGGGTGAGACCGCGGGCGGCGTACTCGTCGTAGGACCACCAGGCCGACGGGTCATCGACTTTCCTGCGCCAGGCTTCGGCCTCCTCCGCCAAACCCTGCAAGTGCTTGCAATAGCCGATCGAATAGGCGGCCCACTCGGTGAAGCCCTCGCCGACGCCGCCCGCCGCCAACCGACCGAAGTCGGCCAGCGCCTGTGCGATGTCGGGCGGGTCCTGCAGCATGGCGCCCTCGCCGCGTTGATAGGTCAGCCATCCGGTGTCGAAGTCGTCGCTGTGCCGCGAAATCAACGAATCGAACAGCTGGCGTCGCAATCGATGCGGCACCTCACGCACGAGGTTGTCGCTGTCGGCGAGCACCGCCCGCCGGCACATCGCCAGGTGGCGTTGAGCCACCGGGACTTCGGGCAGTTGGCTGGGGTCTTTCTTCATCGCGCGGTCGCAGAGCGCCCGGGTCCGGCGCTCCACCGGGACATGGTCCAGCATGTCCGGATACTTGCCAATGAAGCGGTCGCACATCGCCTGCGTCACGAAATGGCGGGGCAGCCTGTCCAGGTGGATCAGGTCTCGCTTCATGCAGGCTTCGGCGACCGCCTGGGTGAACAGGGCCCGCGGAATCTCGAATGGACTCAGGCGGCGGTCGCCGTTGCCGACTTGCGCCAGGATGAGGGCCTCGTCCCAGAACACGCTCCAGCAGACTTCCGCGAAATCGGCGTCCCGATGGGCGCGGCAAAAGGCAGGGCTGTGGCGGGCGACGATGTCGTTCCAGTCGGCATCATCGCCATACAAGGCCTTGGCGTGCGCAAACAGCTCGGCGTCGAAGAGATTGCCGGCGATGCGATCGAGCGAGCGTTTGTCGTAGGCGACGGCTCGGCGGAGCATCTCCGGTGCGCGGTAGGCGGCCGGCAAGTCGTTCAGGAAGAAAAACATGCTGCCGGACGCGATGGCGGCGAAATGGCATTCGTCGTCCCGCAGCGCCAAGGGCACGTTCTCCAGCTCGTGCGCCCAGAGCCGCACGGCTTGCAGGCAAAGCGCTTTGTCGAGGAAGGCCGCCGGCACGTCCTTCAGCCCCGACCCGCAGCGCACCGCGTGGAATACGAGGTCACGGTCCAGCAGCTCGCGCGGCAACGCATCCAGCGCGAAGCCGCGCGCTTCACCGTCGCCGGGCAGCGGCGCCTCCAGGCACAGTTCGCGCGTGACCCATTCGCACGGGATGTGGCGCAGGTTGTCGCCCGACAGCCGCACCAAAGCCAGCGCCAGGCTTGCGGTGAACGCTTCGGCCGGGAAATGCCTGGCGAAACGGGCGTGGCCGTCGTGCTGTTCGGCTTTCGCCAGCAGCCCCATGCACAGGGCGGTGGTGCGTAGCGCGGCGGGCACCTGCCGGATTTTTTCGGGATCTTCCGCGGCGAGGAAGGCACGCCAATACGCTTCGTCCTTGACGGGCAGGGGATGGTCGTCAGGCGTTTCCTCCCAGTCCACCCGAATGGGCTTGCGGGCCAGGAAATCGGTGCTTTGAGACGCGCCGGCGCCGTAGCCGACGTCGTAGTCGCCGCTGCACTGGATGGCGGCTCGCCGCAGACGTCGCGCCTGTGCGGCGTCGCCCGCCATGTGATGCATCAAACCCAACAGCCACAGCGCGGCGCCGTGGCGATCGTCCAGCTCGACGGCGCGCTGTAGGTCGGCCAAAGCCTCTTCGCGCCGCCCCATCAAGTGCAGGGCTTCACCCCGGAGCCGGTAGGCGGGCGCGCAATCCCGGCAGTCGTATTCGCGCTTTTCGAGGTGGTCCCGGTTGTTGTCGATCGCCTGGGTGGCGCATTCGACCGCCAAAGGCAGCTGGCGCGCGCGGATCGCGCACAGCGCGGCGTGGGTGGCGGCCCGGTTCACCAGGCCGGGCTGGCCCGCGGGGAACTGGCCGGCCGCGCGTTGGTAGTGGGGCAGGGCTTGCCCGTAGGCGCCGGCGCGGTGCAGCGCCTCCCCCATGCCGAAGCGGGCGCCGTGGTGGCCCGGGGACAAGGCCGCGGCGCGCCGGTAGGCGAGGTAGGCGCCGCGCATGTCGCCAGCGGCCAGGCATTCGTCGCCCATGGTTTCGAAGGGCAGGCTGCCGAGCTGGAAACCCTCGATGAACGGCGACTGGCCGGCGGCTGCCAATCGGCCCACCGCGCGCCAATCCCAGGGGATCTCGTCCGAACGCGGCGAGTACAGCCAGCGGGTGCATTCGCGGCGCAGCGCGAACAGCGCCTCGTGCCAACGGAACATCGGGTTCGCCAACGCCAGCTGGTGGCTGTATTTCCAATCGCTGACGATGAACACCACGGTCTGCGGCGACAGGTCGATCTCGTCGAGCTCGTGGAACCAGCAGAACAAATACGGCGCCTGAAGCCGCACCGCCGGGGCCTGGCCGCGGTGGCAGTCGTCATCGGCGATGACCGCGGCCCAGTGCCGCGCCACGACCCGCGCGCCGCGGTGGTAGAGCCGGGCCTCTTCCAGGTTGATCGAATCGCAGTGAAGTTCCCCCGCCACGAAGAACACCGCGCGTGGGCAGTGGCCGGCGTCCAGGTCACCGTCGACCACGACATGCAGCCGGTGGGAATTCGGCTGTTCGGGCGCCCAGTCTTGCGGGATGCGCGTGTGGCCAGGAACGAGCACGAACTCGTCGTCTTCGAAATAGTCGAATAGATCCTCGCGGCTGCCGCACGCACCGCCCGGCACCGCACCGGGGAACCGTTCGAGCAATTCGGCCAGGCTCAGGCGCGCGCAGGTTTCCAGCGCCGGGATGGGGGCGAACCGTGAGTCGGTGTGCTTTGTCATGCGCGTGTCCCCGAGTCCGGCGGCCATTGCCCGAATTGCGCCAGTTGACGGCGCAGCTCCAGGTTCTCGGCCGTCAGCGCGGCCACGCGCTCGCGCAAGGATTGCAGGGTTTCTTCCGGCTCGGCGCCGGCCGAAGCGGCGGGTGCCGCGCCGGCAACGTCAGCCGACGCCGCTTGCGGCGCGGTGCGTCGCTTGGCTTCGCGCACGCGGCGGGCGGCCAGTTTCAGCTCGTCCTTGCCGCCGGTGGCCGCCGTCTTCTGTTCTTCGGCCGGCAGGCTGGCGACGGCCGCGGCGGCGTTGATCGAGATCGTGCCGGCTTTCACCGCGGCGACGACTTCGGGCGCCGCCTGCTTCTGGATCTTCTCGATCAGCGACACCTGGCTGCTGCTCAGGCGGGCAGCCTTGGCGAGGTCTTCGCGTGTGCCGAAGCTTTCCGCGCCCGGGGCAGCGGCCGCAGACAAGGGTTGCTGCGCCGGCTCGCCGCCGGGGCGCGGCGCGATGGCCGGACCGCTTTCGGGCGGGGCGCTGCGTTTGGCCACGATTTCCCGCTTGCGCAAGGCCAGCACGCCGCGCTGGAAGTCGGACAGGCTGCGCCGGCCGAGGTGCTGCTCGATCATCCACAGGTGCACGTCTTCGATGGATCGGAAACGGTCGCTCTGCACCGTCCGGAACGGCAGGCCGTGCTTGAGGCAGATGCCGTGCCGGTTGTGGCCGTCCACCAGCATGTCGCCCCACAGCACCAGCGCGTCGCGGCAGCCTTCGGCCAGCAGGCTGCGCTCCAGGGCCTGGTATTCGTCGTCGGTCAGCGGGTCGATGTAGGCCTTGAGTTCTTCGTTGATGACGACTTCCATGGAGGTGCGATCCGGGCGGAAAAAAGGGGGCATTTTAGGGAGGCCCTTGTTTTGCCCAGCGTCCCGCCGGGTCGGGTGCACGCTCTCTGGAAACACCGGAGGGCACAATATTTGGATGCCTTATTCCCATCCCCGTCAATCGCTCGGCCGCCGTATCCGTTCGACGGCACCGGCCTGTGCGCCCAGGCTAGATCCCAGGTGTTTCCTTCGCGCCTTCATGGCTTGTTGCCTGTGGGTCGCCGCGCTGGCGGCCGCGTCTTCATGGCCGTTCGCCGCCCATGCCGAGGCGCCGGCCGAGCCCGCCGCTTTGCTGGAGGGCGCGCGCAAGCAGATGGAGGCCGTGCGGTCGGCCCGCGTCGATCAGCTGGACGAGGCTGGCACCCTGGAATTGCGCAAGCGCGCGCTGGCCGTCCAGGTCGAAGCCGAAGCTGCCGCTGAAGCCTTCGTCCCCGAGTTGGCCGACGTGCAGGCCCGGCTGGCCGAGCTGGGCACGCCGGCCAAGGACGCGAAGGAATCGCCCGACGTTGCCGCCCAACGCGCCCAGTTGGTGAAGGCGGTCGCCACGCTCGACTCCCAGCTCAAGCTCGCCCGGCTGCTGGCGGTGGAGGCCGAACAGGCCGCCGCCACCGCGCTGGCCCAGCGGCGGCTGCAGTTCGGCGCGCGGCTCGGCGAGCGCACGCCGGCGGTCGTGGGCCCGGCTTTCTGGAACGAACTCCGCAGCGACCTGCCGGCCGACTGGCGCCGCTTGAAAGGACTGGGCACCGAATGGCGCAGGAGCATCGCGGCGGTCTCGCCCGGCTCCTGGCTGGTCGTCGCCGCGGTGGTCGCCGCGTTGCTGCTGGCGTGTGCCGTGGCGCAGCGGGTGTTGCTGCACATCGCGACGAAGCGTGTGCCGCCGGGCCGGCTGCGGCGTTCGCTGCACGCCGCCGGCACGCTGGCCCTGTGGACGCTGACGCCGGGGCTGGCTGCGCACGCGGCGCTGGTGGGGCTGGAATCGGGCGGGCCGGTGCCGGCCGTGGTCGCCAAGCTGCTGGTGAGCGTCGAAGCCATCCTCTGGTTCGCCGGCTTTGTGGCCGGCCTGGGCGCGGCGCTGCTGATGGCGGACAAGCCTTCCTGGCGCCTGCCGCCGATTTCCGACGCGACCGCGCGGCGGCTGCGCTGGTTCCCCCACCTCGCGGCCGCGGCCATCGTGCTGGGCTGGGCCTCTTCGCGCGTGGCGCTGGCCATCGACGCCGGCCTGGCGACCACCTGGGCGGTCAACCTGCTGACTCCCTCGACCTTCGCCGCGCTGACAGCCGGCGCGCTGCTGCAATTGAAGAAATCCCGCGGGCGGGAGGGACCACAGGCCACCGCACCGGGCGACCACCCGGAGCCGGCGGGGCACGGTGCTCCGGCCGCGCCGCTGTGGCTGCCGACGCTGCGCGGCGCGGTGTGGGCGGTGGTGCTGGCCTCGCTGGCGGCGTCGCTGGCGGGCTACGTGGCACTCGGCGCGTTCGCCATCAGCCAGCTCGTCTGGGGTCTGATCGTGTTCGGCACGGCCTACCTGCTGGCCGCGCTGGTGGACGATCTTTTCATGACCCTGCTGGCACCGACGGTGGCGCCACCCGAAGGCGACGCGGACGCGCCACCGGCCGCCATCGACGCGCCGTCAGCCGCCGCGGCCGCGCCGAAGACGCGCGAGCAGACGGCGGTGCTGCTGTCCGGGCTGAGCCGCATCCT
>CBJNAE010000094.1:0-12622 GCA_966433995.1 uncultured Ideonella sp.
TTAAATATGAGGTATTTGCTTCCAGCTTTTTCGAGTGATTTTAAGAAAAATAGGCCGGATAAAAAAAAGAAAAGCGGCATGTGGAAACTGTAAATGACGCTGTCGGTCATTTCGTAGAAGCCGGTTGGAATTTTTATTCCACTGTTTTTTACGCCCCTTGCCACATGCCCGTACACAACCAGAAATATACCGATTGCTTTGGCGTAATCGACCCAATCAATTCTATTTTCTAGATTCTTGTTCATGCTATTCAATGTTAATTATTTAAATATTTTTTGAATAAATAGCAATCGTTTAAGAATTTATCTGGGTGGTGAATATATTTTTTGAGATGCGCAGTGCAGACGGTTGTTCTTCATCCGGCTTCACTGCCTCTTGCTGGAAGCGCCGCCACGCTGGCGGAACACCAGCGGCGTCTGTTGAATGACGATCGCGCCGCCGTCCGCGGTGGAGGAGAGGGCCGCCGCGCGGCCGGCCACCCCAGGCGTCGAGGCCTGCGCTGCGGACGCTGGCGGTGCCTCCCAGCCCTTGACCTGCTCCAGGGTTTTCGATTCAGCGGCGTCCAGCTGTTTGCTGCCGGTATTCGTCCACTGGGCGACGTGGGGCGTGCCGTCCTCGGCGGTCCAGCTGACGGTGAACAGGTTGCCCTGCTGCTGGGACTTGAAATCGCGGCCATTGCGCAGCAACGCGGCGAGGCTTGCCACGGCCTGGGAGGCGGGCTTCGGGTCGCCGTTCTGCCGGTGCAGGCCGAACCGGTGTTCGGCGTGGTCGTCCTTCGGGCCGCCGTCGTACAGCTCATACCACCAGATACCGCAGACGTAAGGCAGCGAGCGCGCCAGCAGCATGAAGCGCATCGCATAGTTGCCGACCTCGTCCTCCGACTGGCCATCCTGCGCGGTGGAGGTCGGCACGCCGATCTCGGTGATGTAGAACGGGACCACCGGCTTGCCAGAGGCTTCGACCATGATGGCCTGCAGCTTCGCGAGCCTGGACACGGCGTTTTCCGGTGTCCTGTAAGGCCGTTCGTTGTAGTTGTAGGGATGGATGGAAAAGCCGTCGGCCAGGTCCATGCCGCCCAGTTCGGCGAAACGCCTGGACCACTTCACGTCGATGCGGGATGTGGCGCCGGCGATGACCAGCGCCTTGGGCGATGCCTTGCGGATCTCGGGTGCGGCGGCTCCGAGCAGTCGGACATAGTCCTCCGGGGTGCCTTTCTTGCGCGGCCTGACCTTCGACCCCATGCCGCTGTTCCACTCGTTCCACACCTCGTACAGCGGAATCGATTCACCATAAGTCCTGGCGACAAAGCCCGCATAGTTCGCAAAGCCCTGGATGGCCTCTTCGGACCGGGGCAGGTCGGCCTGGTCGTAGAAGGGGTTGCCGTAGTCGAGCGCGATCAGGGGGAAGAAGCGGTCCGCCCCTTTCTGCGTGATCATGCTTTCCAGCTCGTTGAGCTTCGGGGGAATCGCCAGCCAGCCTTTCGTCACCTCCAGGCGGTCCCAATAAAGCTCGGCGCGGAATGCGTTCAGCCCGGTGTCCGACAGCATCTGCCGGGCCTGTGCGGCCGTGCCCTTGCCCTGGCCGAGGTGCACGCCGGCGCCGAGGTAGAAGGGGCGGTCCTTGCCGCACGCCTGTGGCGCGGGCGCGGACGAAGCGGCGGCGGACAGCAGGGCCAGCACCACCGGGAGAAGGCTGCGCTCAAGTTTTCGCATAGTTTTCGGGCCTCGCTGGTTGTTGGACGGCCTTGGCGGGCCGGGTCGCGTTGGCGTGGGCGCCCAGGGCTGCCAGGATCCAGAAGACAGGGAAGTTGAGGTCGGGCGCCGAGATCAGCCAGGCGATCAGGAAGCCGGTCATGCCCAGGAAGAGCGCCTTGTCTTCGCGGTTGTCCGAGCGGCACAGCGGGACCATCAGCGCACCCACGAAAGAGAAGAAAAGCACGAGGCCGGGCCCGCCTACGGTGGCGGCCAGCGACGCCGGCAGGCTGGAAGCGCGGGCGCTGCCGACGCCGGCACCCAGGCCGAACGATTCGTAGAACGACTTCAGCGCCAGCCAGTCGGCGTTCAGGCGCGCGTTGCCGGAATGCCCCTCCAGCTTGTTCAACACCAGCCTGTCGGTGATGTTCCCGTTGGCGAACATGAAGTCCAGCGACAGCGCCAGCACCACGGCCAGGCACAGCAGGCCCAAGGTCAGGAACACTTGTTTGCCGCTGCCCTTGCTCTTGCCCACCAGGACCCAGACCACCACCAGCGCCGCCAGCCCGAAATAGGCGGTGGACGACGTGGACAGCAGCAGCGCGAACAGCAGGGCCCCGCCCAGCAGCTTGCGGTTCAGGCCCAGGTACAGCAGGGCGACCATGCCCAGGTAGTGCGTCGCCATGATGCTGGGCTCCACGAAGGTGGCCGACATGCGCTTGATGCCCAGCGCCGTCTGGTTCTGCAGTTGGCTGACGCCGATGTTGGAGTTGATGACGGCGTCGGGCCAGGGCAGCCCCAGCGGGTAGCCGATGATTTGATAGAAGCCCAGGCAGACGGAGAAGGCGGCGCCGACGATCAAGCCCTTGAAAAGGGCTTCGCGCCGGATGACGCCGCGCTGCAGCAGGTGCTTGAGCATCCAGAAAAGCGACAGGATGCACACCAGGTAGAACGACTGGATGTAGTTGCCGCCCGAAGCTTGCAGCGGCGCCGTGATGCCGGAGTCCAGGCCCGACCGGGGCGGCAGCACGTTCACCATGTTGCCCAAGAGGCGCGGCAGGAAGAGCGCACCGGAAATCCCGACGACCGCGAAGGCGGTCAGGAAAAACGTGGCGTAGGGGAAGTGCCTCGGGCCGGGTTTGTATGGCTTGGCGCTGTAGTACGAGCCATAGACGTGCCACAGGCCGATGAAGAGCAGGCAGAACGCGGGCGCGATGCCGGAGAAACGGCCGCCTATGCCCAACAGTATCGGGGTGGCCGATTGGAAGAAGGCCGCGAACGCCATTGTCCCGGCCCATTGGTTGGGCCCCCGCATGGCGTTGATGACCATGAGGATGAAGAAGGGAAAGAAAGGCGTCAGGTTCATGGCTAGGTCGACACGACCGGTTCCGGTTGTTTCGACTGCAACCGGCCGTGCCCCTTGGCGGCCATGAAGGCCTTCTTGACCTGTCCGTACACATCCGACCAGGCCTTGCCCTGCAAGAAGTCCGCATAGGCTTGCCGGTCGACGCTTTCCTGCTCGACCGCGGCGCCCAGCATGCGGCTGAACTCCGATGTGTCCTTGGCGACGAAGACCGGCGGGTCGATCTCGCCGATCTCCTTCCACCAGGTCGAGACCACGGGCCGGTTCAGCGCCATGTACTGGTAGAGCTTCAGCGGGTTGAAGTAGTCGGTGGCGGCGTAGCCGCGGCTCTGCGGTATCAGGCAGACGTCGGCGTGGGCCAGGTAGCCGGAGATCTGCCCGTAGGGCCGGGAGCCGATGAAGTGCAGGTTGTCCGGCAGGGCGGCCGCGCCGCAGCCGATGGTGTCCTTGCCGACGCAGAAGAACTGCGTCTGCGGGTGGTTGCGCGCGCACGCCAGCACCAACTCGAAGTCGAAGCGCTTGTCGATGGCGCCCACGTAGACCGCGATCTTGGCGCGGCCCGCGTAAGGCTGGTATTCGGCGGGCGCCGGGGCGCCGGCGTCCAGGCCGGCGATGGAAAAGCCGTTGGGCAGGTAGTCGACGCGCCGCGAGCCGGCGCCGGAGAAGAACTCCTTGATGACGGCCTTGGACGACGCGAAGACGACGTCGGCGCGCTCGATGAGCCTCTCCTGCTCGCGCACCAGTGTCTGCGCGAAGCCGGTCATGTGGGGGTTCCAGTCGGCGATGCGGAGCATGGACTGCGCCTTGGGGAAGGCGTCCGCCGCCCAGGCGTACTGCAGCGAGTTGATGAAGACCACGTCGGGCTCGCCGAATCCTTCGCTGCGGATCTTGCCCATCACCGAGGGCCAGCCCATGCGGTGCCAGTGCCGGTAGACCAAGGGGCTGTCGAGCAGGCGGTTGGCGCTGCAGGTCAGGGCGACCGAGGGCACCCAGGCCTTGATGCGCTCGGCCACGGCCTTGACGGTGGTCTCTTCGAAGCGGGCCTTCTCCTGCGGCTTGAAGAGCTGCCGCACGTAGTGGGGGATGCCCATCGGGTCGGACACATAGAGCACGTCCCAGCCGTCGGCGGCGAACTCGCGGGCCAGGAAGTGGCTACCCACCTGGAAAGGGGAGCTCCAGTAGTTGTTCGCGAAGAGGATGACTTTGGGCATGGGGCCTCGCTCCTTCTGTTTGTTCTGGGTTCAGCCCGCCTGCACCGCGGCGCACAGGTGCTGCAGGCGGTGGTCGAGCTGCTGGTTGTCGAATTCCGACTCGACCGCCTTGCGCGCCGCGCGGCGAATCTCGGCCAGGTCGCCGGCGCGTTGGCGCAGGGTGTTCAGGCGCTGCGAGATCGCGATCGAGTCGCGCTCGGGCACCAAGAAGCCGGCGGTGTTGGCCGCCACCAACTCGGGGATGCCGCTGTGCTCGGTGGCCAGCACCAGCACGCCCTTGGCCATCGCTTCCATCAGCGAGACCGGGATGCCCTCCATGTCGCCGCCCGAGGCGGTGACCGAAGGCAGCAGGAACACGTCGGCCTGCTCGAGCGACTGGAACACGCCCTGCTGGCTCTGCTGGCCGAGGAAGACGATCTCCTTGTCGGCCGGCGCCCGGGCGGCGAGCGCCTTCAGCTCGTCGGCCATCGGGCCGCTGCCGATGATCTCGTAGCGGATCGGGCCTTGCGCGGCCATCACGCCCTCGATCGCGTAGCGCAGGCCCTTCTTCTCGGTGAAGCGGGCGACCGACAGTACGCGCAGCGGCGAGCCCAGCGGTCGCGCCGGGCTGAGCATGGCCAGGCGCTCCAGGTCGACGCCCATGCGCAGTACCTCGACCTTGCGCGGGTCGGCGCCCCAGTCGACCAGGCGCTGGCGCCACAGGTGGCTGATCGGAAGCAGCAGTGCCGCGTGGCCAAAGAGCTCGCGGTAGTTGCCGTGGTGGCGCGCCAGCGTGGCGCGGTCGCTCATGTCGAAACCATGGAAGACGACGGCCAGCGGGCCTTCTAGCAATTCGGCCTGCTGCAGGTGCATGGCGCGCACGCCGGCCTGGCCGAAGTGGGCGATGACTGCGTCGTAGCAGCCCAGGTGCTGCTGCGCCCGGGGCCGGGATGCGACGGCGGCGATGTCCAGCAGGCTGGCGGCCGACCCGTTGCGCGCGGCGCGCAGCGCCACGCCGAGCCGGCGGCGGCCCTTGCCGGTGAGCAGCGAGCGGGCGGCAAAGCCGGCCACGCGTCGCAGCTTGCCGCCGCGGGAGTCCAGTCCCTCGCGCAGCGGCTTGACCACGCGTTCGAGCCGATGGGCGCGGTAGGTCTCGTGGGCGCAGTCGCGGTCGCCCCATTCGCCGGCCAGCACGGTGACGTTGTGGCCGGCCTGCACGAGGCCCGCGACCTGGCGGATCACGAAGGTCTCGGAAAGGATGGGGAATTCCCCCACGAAGAAGGCCACGTTCAGCGGTTTCATGTTGTTCAGGCGAGCGGCAGGAGTTGGGCGAGGGCGGCCATCAGGCGGCCCCACACTTGGTGGGGCAGCCAGTTGAGCGACGCCAGGGTGGGCAGCGGCAGCCAGACCGCCAACGCGGCCAGTGCGGCGGTGCCGGCGAAGGGCGCGGCCCAGGAGCGCACGTAGGCGCCGGCTCCAACCGGTTCGAGCGGCCGCACGAAGTACGGGTAGGCCAGCAGCGTGAGCAGCAGCTGGACCACGCCCGCGGCGATCGCGAAGGCGGTGACGTTGGGCCACTGCCAGGCCACCAGCACGGAGGCGCCCACCATCACCAGCGCGCCCAGCATGTTCCAGCGGAACTCGTTGGCGGTGCGGCCGGTGGCCTGCGCCAGCATGCCGGCGTTCAGGCCGAGCGGACGCAGCGCGCCGAACAGCGCCAGCCAGGGCAGCAGGGCGGCCACGGCCAGGAATCGGCCGCCATAGACGATCTCGACCACCCAAGGCGCGGCGACCGCCAGCGCGCCGTAGACCGCGGCGCAGGCGAAGGCTGTGCGCTTCATCGAACGCAGGTAGCTGCCGCGCATCGCCTCGCGGTCGCCCTGGTGGCGCGCCAGCACCGGCAGCGTCAGGCGGGACAGCAGCGGCTGCAGGAAGCGCATCGGGTAGCTGATGAGTTCCTTGGCCAGGGAATAGACGCCCAGCGCCTCGGGGCCGAGCGCGCGGCCGAGGATGAGCTGGTCGGCCTGGGTGCGCAACTGGTTCACCACCTGCGAGGCGGCCTGATAGGCGCCGTAGCGCAGCGCGCGCGGCGCGAGTTTGAGGTCGAACTGCAGCCGGGGGTGCCAGTCGGGCTCGGCGACCCAGGCCATGAACACCAGCTTGCACAGAGCGAAGGCGATCAGGCCGGCCACGATGGCGGCAACGCCGGCGGTGTGGGTTACCAGCAGCGCCACCGTCAGGCAAAAGCCGATGAGCCGGGCGGCCAGCTCGCACTGCGCCAGCAACCGCGAACGGAAAGTGCGCACGAGGTTGGCCTGGTATTGCGAGCCCAGCCCCAGCAGCAGGAAGTTCAGGCCGAGCAGCGGCAGCAGCGTGGCCAGCTCAGGCATGGCGTAGAAGGCCGCCAGTGGGTAGGCCATGCCGGCCACCAGTACCGAGCCCACCAGGCCCAGCCCGGAGCTGATCCAGAACAGCGTGGAATGCGACGAGCGTGGCACCTCGCCGATGTGGACGCAGAAGCTGGACAGCCCCATGTCCTGGAACGCCAGCACCACCCAGGCCACGATGTTGACGATCGCCAGCGCGCCGAAGGAGCGGGCGTCCAGGTAACGGGCGGCCACCATCAGCTGGGCCAGCTGCAGCAGCGCGCCCATGGCGGTCGTGCCGATCGTCCACAGCGCGTCGCGCCGCGTCGGTCCGGCCGGCCTTCCGGTGCCGGGGGTTGCCGCGGCTGCGCTCATGCCGTCTTTCCGGCCTTGGCCGTGCCGATGGTCTCCAGGCAGCGGGTGACCATGGCCGCGGTACGCCCGCGCTCGCGCGCGACGGCGGCGCCGACTTCGGTGCGCAGGGCCTCGATGTGCGGCAGCAGGCCGAGCACGTGGGTGGTGAGTGAGCCATCCAGCAGCGCCGAGACCGGTTGCGACAGGCCGGGCACGCCCAGCTGCTGCATGATGCCGGCCGACTTGTGCTCGTAGTTGATCGCCACCGCCGGCGTGCCGTAGTTCATCGAGATGATGGCGCTGTGCAGCCGGGTGCCGACCACCAGCCGGCACCGGCTGAAGAGCTGGCCGAGCTGCACGTCGTTGAGTTCGTCCATCACCACGTGGAAGTGCTGGCGCTCGCGCACCTTGTCGGCGATGCGCAGCGCGTTCATGCGGTCATCGCGGTGGTAGCTGTCGATGCCGGTGCAGGTGGAGGCGGCGATCACCCGGTAGCCGGCCGCGATCAACGCGTCGGCCAGCGAGGCGAAGGCGGCCTCGTAGGCGTCCTGCGTGGTGTTCAGCCGCTTGTCGAAGGGGGCCAGCTCGCGCACCGTGATGGCCACGGCAGGGCGCTGCTGGCCCGACTGCGCCTCCTGGGCGGAGAACCAAGCCAGCGCCGGGTCCTGGCCCTGGCCTTCCATCACCAGCCAGGCGGTGTCGCCGCCTTCGGTGACGCGGCCCATCGGCAACTGCCGCTGCAGCATCAGCGCCTTGCTCACCGGCTCGCGCAGCGCGACGTCCTTGGCGCGGCTGAGCAAGGTGGCGGTCAGGCTGCGGTAGAAGCCGCCGTCGAACGGGCCCATGCTGTGGCCGATCAGGAAGACGGGCCGGCCCGCGAGCATCGCCGCGAACGGGTGGTCGAATTGGCTGGGGCCGTACAGGTCGACGAAAAAGGAGCCGCCGACCTGGATGACGGCGTCGTAGGTCTCCAAGCGGTCGATCTCGCGGCGCAACTCGCGCGGCAGCAGCGAGGCCAGCGCGCCCCAGCCGGTGCGCAGGCGCAGCATCATCAGGCCCGGCACCGCCTTCGTGGCCAGCCGCTCCTTGAGCTTGCCCACCAGGCCCTTGCCGAGCTTGCCATGCCAGGCGTGGAAGGCGTCGGGCACGACGTCGCGGCCCAGCAAGAAGCGCGAGCTCACCGGGTAGCGGCTGGTGACGGTGACGCTGGCGTCGGGCTGCTGCCGCATGATCTCCTCGATGAGTCCGCGCAGGATGGCCGCATCGCCGCGGTTGCCGCAGGTGTGGTTGCCTATGAGGAGCAGTTTCATCGAGGTGGGTGGGTTCTGCATGGTGTTGGCTGGTCGCTGGTTGGCTGGTGTACCGCTTGCTTTGGCACCGGTCCGGCCCGCGGCGTCAATCGGCGCGGCCGAGCAGCAGTTCCGCGGTGGTGGGGGGCACCGCGCCGGCCAGCTGCCTGAGGAAGTCGTCCAGCACCGGCCAGGCGGCGCGAGCGTCTTCGGCACTGCGGGTGCGCATCGAGGCGCGCACCAGGATTCCGTCGGGGATGCGGCCGTCCAGGCCTTCTTTCATGATGTGCAGCCGGGTGTCGAGGGCGTCTTCGCTGAACAGGCCGCCGATGCGCATCCAATAGCTCACCGCTTCGCCGCCGTCGTTGGACATTGCGAGCATGCGCTTGCCATGGACCGGCGCTCCGCCAGGCGCGTTGATGCCGTCGAAGCGGGCGGGCTCCAGGCTGCGTACCCGGTAGCCCTGGGCCACGTAGCACAGGTCGGGCCGGTGGATCTTGACCTCCTGCCGCTGCCGCTTTCCCCAAGCCAGCGCCAGCATGACGCGCTGGCCGCTGCCGTTGACGTAGGTGCGCATGACGGTCTGGTCGTAGGGCTGGTCCATCGTGGGGTCCGCTCCGGTGGAGACGCTGACCTGGGCGTACGGGTTGGGAAGCTCCTTCCAATCGCCGAACTGCCGCGGCACGGTGTCTTCCATCAACGGTGCCTGCTCGACCTCCAGCAGCTTGGGCGTGGCCCAGCCAGCTGCCCACAGCGACAGCACCAGCGCGCCGCTGACCAGCAGGCTCCACAGCAGCGGGATCCTGGGCAGGTGCATCACGCGCAGCGCCACGCTCATGGCAGGGCCTCCCGCGGCTCACCGCAGTTTTTCATGCCGCCGCGCGACACGCCGAACCGCAGCAGCGAGTCCAGCGTGATCGTGAGCAGCAGCGCGGTGACGAACAGCACGATGCCCGAGAAGCCGTGGATGAAGCCCTGGCCCGCTTCGTCGCCGAAGTGGAAGGTCACCAGCGCCAGGATGATCACCCGGATGATGTTGGACGACATGCTGATCGGCACGATGAGCAGGGCCAGCAGCGCGTTGCGCGTGGCCGACTCGTGCCGCATGACGTTCAGGTAAAGCAGACCCAGGGCCTCCAGCGTGAACAGCGAGTTCAGGCCCGCGCAGGCGTCGGCCACCAGCAACTGGTACTGGCCGAGGTTGAGCACCACGCCGCTGCGCGCCACCGGATAACCCATCGCGTAAAGCAGGTGTTCGGCGGCATAGGAGACGGCGATTTTCATCGGCTGGGTGATGGCGTCCACCACCGAGCCGGGCAGCGGCACCATGAACAGCAGGAAGAAGAAGCCGAACCACAGCCGCTTGAGCACCGTGGTGCCGAGGAAAAGCGCCGTCACCGCCATCAGCACCAGGACGAAGGAGCCGACTTCCAGCATGTGGACGCTCTGTGAGCGGCCCAGGACATAGGCGGCCATGCCGGCCAGCAGCAGGGCGGTGCCGGCGCGGGGCGCGGGACGGCAGGACTGGAAGAGCCCTTCCCCGAACATCGTCCGGGCCTTGAAATAGAAGAAGCACAGGCCCACAACCAGCACAATCGGGCCGTGCGCGTTCTGCTCGGTGCGCCAGAGGCCGCTGAACAGATCGATGGCCGTCGGCACGTAGGCCGCGCACAGGCCGGCCAGGAGCACCAGCCAGGGCAGCGCACGCCCGGCGGCCTGGACCGGAGAGGAAGCGGCGACGGCCACTCCCTGGGACACGCCCGGGGTGGCCGGTGTGAACGGAGACGGAATGCTCATGAAATTAGACAGTCCTGGCGGGCGCACCGCCGCGGGCTTGCGTTGGGCGGCGGCCGTGGTGGCGGTGGCCATACCCCTGGGTTTGTGGTTCGGCGGTACCCAGCCCGTGGCCGTGGGGCTGATACCCAGTCCCTGGGACAAGCTGGCGCACACGGCGGTGTTCGCGATGCTGGCCGCGACCATCGGATGGGCCAGCGGCTTGCGCGGCGCGTACATGGCGGTCCTGGCCTTGACGGGCGCCTTGCTGGTCGGTGCGGCGGACGAATGGCACCAGCTGCGGCTGCCGGGCCGCAACGCCGGCTGGGACGACTTCGCCGCCGACGGCCTGGGCGCCTTGCTCGGCGCGGCGGCGGTGGCGCGCTGGCAGCAGCGCCACGCCCAGCGCCGGGCCGGGGCGGCCATGGGTCCTTGAGGGCCGGGTGCGCGGTTGCTGGTTCGCGGGGCGGGTCATGCTGCGATCGCTCGGCGTCGGTGCTGCGGATGGCCGGGCGGCGGCGCTCAGGCCTGGTTCAAGACGGAGCCGACCAAGGTCACACCGCTGTGGACCAGCCGCTCGGCCATGGCCATGGTCGGCGACAGCAGGCTGGCGTTCTTGCACGCCAGCACCATGGCCGCGCCGGCGCGGGCGGCGATGATGTCGGCGTCGGCGAAGGAGGCCGCGGCCGGCGTGTCGATGATGACCGCGTCGTAGTCGAGCGCCGCTTCCCTGAGCATCGCCGCGAAGGCGGGGCGGCCCAGCAGCTCCTGCGGGTTCGGCGGCATGGCGCCCGCCGGCAGCACGGTAAGGCCCGGCAGGTTGGGAACGTTCACCGCGGCTTCGTGCAGCGTCGCCCGCCCCGCGAGCAGGCCGGACAGGCCGGGGCCTCGCGGCAGCTTGAACAGCGCGTGCTGGCGGCCCGCGCGCAGGTTGCCGTCGATCAGTAGGGTGCGCTCTTCGTTCTGCGCGAAGACGATGGCGAGGTTGGCCGAGATGAAGCTGCGGCCCTCGCCGCGGCCGGGGCTGACCACGGCGATCGACTTGTTCTTTTGCTCATCGCCGTTGAACCAGCGCAGCATCAGCTGGCTGCGCACGGCGCGCAGGTTCTCGCCGACGCGGCTGAACGGTTGGTAGGCGGCCACCAGCTCGGGGCTAAGGCTGGCGTCTTGGTTGGGCAGGTAGGCGTAATCGAACTGTTTGCTCAGCGCGCGGTCGATGTCCTCCTTGCGCAGCAGCTTCAGCTTCAGCGCGGCTTCGCCGAACTGGGAGTGGTCCTGCTTCTGCCGATCGAGGATGCGTTGCAGGTCGGCCTCCTTCAGGCGGCCGGCGGCGACCAGGATGTCGCCGATGGCGGGCGCGGACGAGCGCATCGCGGCCAGTTGGGGCTTGATGAAGCGGGGAAGGGCGTTCATGCGCGGACTCCGGTCTTGGTGATGGTGCCCAGCACGGGCAGGCCCAGCGCGTCGGCGAGGTCGTCCACGCTGCGCACGCGGCGGTTGGCCAGTTCGAGGACGAGGGCCAAGCCGACACCCAGCAGCGTGCCCAGGACGATGGCAGCCAGGGTGTTGAGCACCAGTCGCGGGCCCGATGGCGACGACGGCGTGACCGCGGGCGTGAGCACGGCTACGTTGGTCTGGTCGGCGCGGCTTTCGATGTTCGTCTGATAGGCGCGCTGGCTGATCAGCTGGAAAGCCTGCTGCGCTGTCTCGATGTCGCGCTTGAGCACGTTGAGCTCGTCGCGCTGCTTGTTCAGCGCCAGCACCCGCGACTTCTGCGCCGCCAGCGCGCTCTTGAGCTGGGACTCACGCTGCTTGCCGACCTGATAGGCGGTCTCGATCGCGCTGGTGACCTTGCGCGTCTCTACTTCCAGCTGCGAGCGCAGCGTGGCCAGCTCGGCCAGCGTGCGCTGGGTCTGCGGGTGGTTGACGCCGAGGTTGACGCTGCTTTCTTTCATCTTGGCCTCCAGCCGGGTGATGTCGGCCTTCAGGCTGTTCACCAGCGGGTTCTGCATCACCTCGGCCAGCGTGTCGCTGTTGACACTCTCGCGCTTGCTCTGGCTGTCGGTGGTCTGGCCCTGCAGCGCGGTGAGCTGGCTGCTGGTCTCGTTGAGCTTGGCCACTTCGAAGTCGAGCCGCTCGTCGACCGAGGTGATGCCGTTGGCCTGCTGGTAGTCGGACAGCGCCTTCTGCGCCGCCTCCAGGCGCGTGCGGGCGGCCTGGGTCTGCTCCTCGAAGAAGGAAGCGAACTGCTTGGCCGGCGAGACGCGCAGCGACAGATTCACGTCGATGTATTCCTGCGCGAACGCATTGGCCACCGCCGCGGCGAACTCGGGCTCGGTCGCGGTGTAGTTGATGGTCACCACGGTACTCTCCCGCGAAGTCGACGGCCTGACTTCCAGCTTCTTCTTCAGCAGGGCGGAGAGCCAGTCGACCATCTGGCCGTTGCCCTCGGTCGCCTCTATCCATTGCTGGCGGATCCCAGGGCTGTCCAGCAGGCCCAGCCGCTTGACCACGCCCAGCGCCACGCGGTCGCTATTGATGATGTCAACCTGGGTCGACATGTAGCTGGTGCCGACCGCGCTCTGCAGCATGGCGC
>CBJNAE010000095.1:0-12587 GCA_966433995.1 uncultured Ideonella sp.
GCCAGCACGTAGACGGCCATCGTCGGCAGCCCCGCGATGACGGCCGCGGCCATGTCCACGTTGTAGGCCTTCACGCTGCTGGAGGTGTTGGCCAGGTTGTTCAACCCGACGGTGACGGGCTTGGAGTCGGCGCCGGAGAACACCACGCCGAACAGGAAGTCGTTCCAGATGTTGGTGAACTGCCAGATCAGCGCCACCATCGCGATCGGCGTGCTCAGCGGCAGCACGATGCGCCAGAAGATCTGCCAGAAGCCCGCGCCGTCGATGCGCGCGGCGTTCACCAGCTCCTTCGGTATCGCGGCGTAGTAGTTGCGGAAGAACAGCGTCGTGCCGGCCAGCCCCGCCAGGCAGTGAACCAGCACCAGGCCGCCGATCGAGCTGGACAGGCCGAGCCAGCCCAGCACCTGGCTCATCGGCAGCAGCACCACCTGGAAGGGCATGAACACGCCGAACAGCAGCAGGCCGAAGAGCGTGTCGCTGCCCCTGAACTTCCACAGGCTGAGCACGTAGCCGTTGAGCGCGCCCCACACGGTGGACACGAGCACCGCCGGCAGGGTCATCAGCACCGAATTCCAGAAGTAGGGCTTCAGGCCGTTGCAGTCCACCCCGGTGCAGGCCTGCGACCAGGCTTCGGACCAGGCCTGCGCGGTGGGCGCCAGCGGCAGCGCGAGCAGGTGGCTGGCGCGCACCTCGTCGGCGCCCTTGAACGACGTGGCCAGCATCGCGTAGAGCGGCAGCAGGAAAAAGACGGCCGCAGCCAGCAGCACGGCGTAGAGCAGCGCCCGCCCCGCCAGGGGCAGCGCGCGCCGGGTGTCAACGGTCATGGGGCTTGCTCCGCAGTTCGCTGTAGAGGTAGGGGACCACCAGCGCCGCCACGGTCGCCAGCATCATCGTGGCGCTGGCCGCGCCCAGCCCGATCTGCCCGCGCGAGAACGACATGGTGTACATGAAGGTGGCCGGCACGTCGGTCGCGTAGCCGGGGCCGCCGGCGGTCAGCGCCATGACGAGGTCGAAGCTCTTGATCGCCAGGTGGGACAACACCATCACGGTCGAGAAGAACACCGGCCGCAGCGCCGGCAGCACGATGCGCCAGTAGATGCGCGGCAGCGAGGCGCCGTCGACCTGGGCCGCCTTGATGATGCTGTCGTCGATGCCGCGCAGGCCGGCCAGGAACAGCGCCATCGCGAAGCCCGCGCTCTGCCACACGCCGGCGATGACGACGCAGTAGATCGCCTTGTCGGTGTTCACCAGCCAGTCGAAGCTGAAGCCTTCGAAGCCCCAAAGGCGCAGGGTGTGCTCCAAGCCCTGGCCGGGGTTGAGCAGCCACTTCCAGGCGGTGCCGGTGACGATGAAGGACAGCGCCATCGGGTACAGGTAGACGGTGCGCAGCGCGCCCTCGGCGCGGATCTTCTGGTCCAGCAGCACCGCCAGCAGCACGCCCACCGCGAGCGAGCCGCCAACGTAACCCAGGCCGAAGATGCCCAGGTTCTTCAACGCCACCCACCAGCGCTCCATGGCCCACAGCCGCTCGTACTGCGCCAGGCCGGCCCATTCGTAGTTGGGCAGCATGCGCGAGGCCGACAGGCTGAGCACGCCGTTCCAGGCCATCAGGCCGTAGATGAAGGCAAAGCCCAGGATGAAGGCGGGCGAGACCACCAGCCTGGGCAGCCAGGTGTCGCCCGAAGTCTTGAAACGAGTCCGCATGGTTCGATCGATGAAGCCGGGGGCTGTTGGAAAAAAACGGGGCGGGAGGTGCCGCCCCGTGCAAAGGCGGTGCCTCGCCTAGGCGGGGTTCCGCCCCTTCACCACCACACCTCGTACTGCACGCCCGCCAGCGTGCGGGAGGTCTTGCCGCCGATGCCGAATCCGGCCGCGTTGGCCTGGGCGGCGGCCTGGTTCCAGTTGGCGCGCGTCACGTAGAAGCGCAGCTCGGGGCGCGACCAGAAGTCCTCGGCCAGCGCCAGCGTCGGCGCGACCGTGAACTTGTTGAGCGTCTGCTCGGGCCCGGCGCCCTTGCGCGAGGTGTGCCCGGCCTCGGCCAGCAGCTTGAAATTGCGGCCGAACGCGTAGGACACGCGGCCACCGGCCGAGAAGTCCTTGACGCGCTGGCCGGTCAGTTCGTTCTTGCTTGACTGGTAGGCCAGCAGCGCCTGGCCGCCGAAGGGGCCCGATTGCCAGTCCACCGAGTCGGCGATGCGGGTGACGCGCCTGCCGGGGCTGGTGCCGTCGATCCCTTCGAACTGGCCGTCGATGCGCGCGTGGCCGCGGGACGCCTGCAGGAACAGCGAGTTGTTGACGCCTTTGGCCAGGAACTCGGATTGCTTGTGCAGCAGCGACACGCCCGAGCCCGAGTTGCCGCCGGCCAGGCCGCTGCCGTCGACCGCCGTCAACAGCACCCGCAGCTTGCCGCCGGGGTTGACCGGGATCTCGGAGACATCGGCGTTCAGCCGCACCGCGCGCACGCCCTGCGGTAGCTGCTGGTCGAACTTGTCGCCGCTGAACACGCCCAGGCCCAGCTTGGCGCCGCCGCCCAGCGGGATGGAAGTGACGCCGGCGCCCTGGTAGTCGCCGTAGCCCATGAGAAAGTTGTCGACGATGTGCACGTCCTGGATGCGCAGGCGCCGCTGCCCGGTCCAGAACTTCGCCTGGGGCGCGAACGACAGGCCGCCCATCTCGACATAGGCCTGCTCGGTCGACACGTCGCCGTTGTTCCACTTGGCCAGCATGTAGTCGACCTTCCAGGTCAAGCCGCCGGCCTCGAAGGTCCTGGCCAGCTCGGCCTCGATGCCGTAGTCGCCTTCGTTGCCGAGGCGGAACTTCTGCAGCTCGCCGCCCAGCGCGAGGTTGCCCTTGACGCCGTCGGACTTGTTGAAGACCGGGCCGCCGCGGGAATAGCCGGTGAACTCGAAGCCGGCGACATCCAGCGCCCAGGCGTTGGAAGCCGCGGAGGCGGCGGCCACCGCGACGGCGGCCAGCTTGCGAACGTTCTTGTGTTTCATCTCGGGGTGCTCCTCACTTCACCTTGGCGGCCGCGGCGATCTTCTTCATCGCCTCGGCGACGCTGACCTTGTCGTCGTTCCAGAACTGGCTGACGGCGTCCTTGACGGCGCCTTCCGCCGCGGGGGGCACGGCCATGCCGTGGGCGATGCTGGGCACCAGGCCGCCGGACTTGGCGGTGGCGACGAAGTCCTTGTTCGACTGCTTGGCGCAGTCGTCGAACTTGTCCATGCGCACGCCGGTGTGCACCGGGATCGAACCCTTGTTCAGGTTGAAGCCCTCCTGGAACTGCGGCCCCATCACGGCGCTGGCCAGGTCGTTCTGCGCCTTCTGCGCGTTGGCGTCCTTCAGCTTGAAGAGGATGAAAGAGTCGACGTTGAAAGTGAAGGCATTGCCGGAGCCGGGCGCGGCGGCGCAGTAGAAGTCCTTGCCCGGCGCCTTGCCGGCGGCGATGAATTCGCCCTTGGCCCAGTCGCCCATCAGTTGGAAGCCGGCCTTGCCCTGGATGAGCATCGCAGTGGCGAGGTTCCAGTCGCGCCCCGGCGCGGACGTGTCGGTGTACGACTTGATGCGGCGGAAGGTTTCCAGCGAGGTTTTCATCGTGTCGCTGGCCAATGCCTTGTCGTCGAGCTTGACGAGGGCGTCCTGGTAGAAGCGCGGGCCGCCGACGCCGAGCACCACCGACTCGAAGGTGGTGAAGTCCTACCAGTTCTGCCCGCCGTGGGCCACCGCGACGAGGCCGGCGGCCTTGAGCTTGTCGGCCGCGGCGAAGAATTCGTCCCAGGTCCTGGGCATCGCGGCGACGCCGGCCTTCTTCAGCGCGTCGGCGCTGCCCCAGAGCCAGTTCACCCGGTGCACATTGACCGGCGCGGCCACATAGTTGCCCTTGTATTTCATGACGTCGGCGACGACCTTGGGCAGCGACTCGTCCCACTTCTCGGCCTTGGCCAGCGCGTCCATGTTGGCCAGCACGCCCTCGGAAGCCCAGTCCTGGATCGCCGGGCCCTTGACCTGCGCCGCCGACGGCGGGTTGCCCGAGACCACGCGGCTCTTGAGCACCGTCATCGCGCTGTCGCCGCCGCCGCCGGCGACGGCGAAGTCGCGCCAGGTGTGGCCCTTGGACTGCATGATCTTCTTCAGCTCGGCGGCGGACTTGGCCTCGCCGCCCGACGTCCAGTAGTGCAGCACTTCCACCTCGCCGGCCACGGCGGCCGCTCCCGCCACCAGGCCGGCCGCGGCGACGGCCAGCTTCGACAAATTCCTCATGTCTCATCTCCAGTTGTTGTGGTTGGCACCCTCCTGTTCGGAGGCCCTGGGCGCCTTCCTGGGTGCAAGCGTTAATTTAATTACAATAATTAATGACAACATTGGGAGTTACCCTCGCCCTTTCCACCCAGGCTCATGGAGCCCTTCCCCTGCACGAGAAAAGGCCTTTGTTATCCTCGTTCGATGACCAAGATCCTGATCGTCGAAGACGACGAACTGCTGCTCGACGCCCTCACCGGCCAGTTGCGCCAGCTGGGCCACGAGGTGTGCAGCGCCAGGCAGTGGAAGAGCGCCGCGAAGGAGCTGGAGAAGCAGGCCGTGGACGGCATCATCCTGGACCTGGGCCTGCCCGGCGGCGACGGCCTGAACCTTCTGGCCTGGGCACGCGAGCGCTTCGCCGGCCTGCCGGTGCTGATCCTCACCGCGCGCGACAGCGTCGACGACCGCATTCGCGGCCTGAACGCCGGCGCCGACGACTACATGACCAAGCCCTTCAACATGGACGAGCTGCAGGCCCGGCTGCACTCCATGCTCAGGCGGGCGCGGCTGCCGGCCTACACCCTGGCCAGCGCCGACCCCAACCGCCATACCGCCCTGGGCGGCTTGCAACTGGACCACGAAAAGCACAAGGCCAGCCTTGCCGGAGAAACGCTCGACCTGACCCAGCGCGAATGGGAGCTGCTGGAATTGCTGGTGAACCGCTGCGGCGAAGTCGTCACTCGCGAAGATGTGCTGGCCTCGTGGCACGCGCTGCCGCAGGAGCTGGGCCAACCCGCGCCGGCGCCGCTGAACTCCAACGCGCTGGAGGTCTACGTGCACCGCCTGCGCCGCAAGCTGGAGCCGAGCAGCCTGAAGATCCGCAACATCCGCGGCCTGGGCTACATGCTGGAGAAGCCGGCGGCTTGACGCCCGGCAGCCCTGCCTCGCGACGCTATGCAACAGCCCCCGCTGCGCGCCGGCGTGTCGCTCAAGCGGCAACTGCTGTGGTGGCTGCTGCTGCCGCAGCTGGTGCTGTGGCTGTCGGGCAGCTTCCTGGCCTGGCGCGTGGCGCTGCACAACGGCGAGAAGGGCGTCGACCAGGTGCTGACCCAGTCGGTGAAGGCGTTGGCACGCCAGATCAAGCCGATGGGCGACGGCCTGCTGGTCGACTTCCCCCGCGCCGCGCAGGACATCCTGGAGCAGGATCCGGCCGACCGGCTCACCTACATGGTCACCTCGCCGCCGGGCAGCTTCCTGCTGGGCAACGCCAAGCTGCCGCCGCCGCCGGCACCCATCGCCATTCAGCTGGGGGAGCCCTTCCTGTATCCGGCCCAGGTCGACGGCAAACCAGTGCGGGTGGCGCTGCTGGAGATCGACTACGGCACCGACCGTTCCCGGCAGCGGCTGCGCGTGCAGGTCGCGCAGAGCCTGACGGTGCGCGAGCGCATCGCCAGGGAGCTGCTGCAGGAAATGCTCTTCCCGATGGCCCTGATGGGCCTGGCGCTGGGCGCCCTCGTTTACGCCGGCGTCTCGCGCGGCCTGATGCCGCTGAAGCGGCTGGAAGCCCAGATCGACAAGGCCGGCGCGGGCAACCACCGCGCCGGCGCACCGCTGCCGGCGATCAAGCTGGTGGCGGCGCCGCAGGAGGTGCACTCCCTGGCCAGCACCATCAACCGCCTGCTGGACGCCGTCGCCCGCGGCCAGGCGAAGGAAAAGGAATTCATCAACGACGCCGCACACCAGCTGCGCACGCCGCTGGCCGGGTTGATCGGCCAGGGCGAACTGGCGCTGCACGAATGCGACGACCCCCTGGTGAAAGACCGGCTGCGCAAGGTGCTTTCCGCGGCCCAGCGCAGCGCCCACCTCGTCCACCAGCTGCTGCAGCTGGCCCGGGCCGAATCCACCGGCGGCATGCAGGACATCGACCTGGCCGAACTCGCCCGCGAAGCCGTGCGCGACTGGACCGGCCGAGCCGTGCAGACCGACATCGACCTGGGTTACGAAGGCGAGCGGAGCCTGCCGGTGCACGGCAATGCGCTGCTGCTGCGCGAAGCGCTGAACAACCTGGTGGACAACGCGCTGCAATACGCCGGACCGGGGCGGGTCGTCACGGTGCGCGTGGCTTCACTGCCGGAAGGCTTGGCGCAGCTGGGCATCGACGACAACGGGCCGGGCGTCGATCCGGCCGACCTGCCGCAGATGTTCAGGCGTTTCTGGCGCGGCAGCGAAAAGCCCGGCGGATGCGGCCTGGGCCTGGCCATCGTGCGCGAGGTCGCAAGCAGGCACGGCGGCACGGCCTTCGCCGAGAACCTGCAGCCGCACGGGCTGCGGGTGGCGATGGCGTTACCGCGCCTTTGACCGGCGCGGCGGCCGTCATTCAGCGCGCGCGGGCGGCGCCGCGGCCGACCTTGCCGAGCACGGCCCGGGCGGCCTGCTCGGCCTGCAGCGAGGCGTCCAGCGGCGAGCGGCACAGGCCGGCGTGGGCGTAGTTCATGTTCTCGTACAGCTCGGCGGTGGCCGGCAACGCAGTCAATAACGCGTCCAGCGCCGGGCCGGGTTCGGCCTCGCCGAGCAGCCGCCGCACCGCGGCGACGACGTCGCGGTACTGTGAAGCGGCCGCGCCGCGGGGCAGGCGTTCCAGGCGTTCGAGCAACACGCCCATCGCCTGCAGCGTCTGCAGGCTGGATGGCAGGGCTTGGAGGGGATTGGCGGTGGTGTCCATGGATCCCAGATGGGATGGGCGCGCCGGCTTTCAAGGGCCCGCCGCCAGCCGCAATGGATAGACTTGCCGCCCGGCAACGACCGCGCCGCCGCGGCCCGGAACCAAACCCCGACCGATCCAGAACAGAAGAAAGCGCCAGACCATGCCCATCCAGTGGTTCCCGGGTCACATGAACTCGACCAAGAAGGCGATCAACGAGCGCTTGCCCGACATCGACGTGGTGATCGAGCTGCTCGACGCCCGTCTTCCCGGCTCCAGCGGCAACCCGCTGCTGGCCGAGATGACCCGTGGCAAGCCGGCGCTGAAGGTGCTGACCAAGCAGGACCTGGCCGACCCGGAGCGCACCGCGCTGTGGTTGGCGCATTTCCAGTCGCTGCCCGGCACGAACGCGCTGGCGCTGGACACCACCGCCGCCGGCAATGCGCGCCAGCTCGTCAAGGCCAGCCGGGAGCTCGTTCCGCGGCGCGGCGGCATGGTCAAGCCGGTGCGGGTGCTGGTCTGCGGCATCCCCAATGTCGGCAAGTCGACGCTGATCAACAGCCTGGTCGGCCGTGTCGCGGCCAAGACCGGCGACGAGCCGGGCATCACCAAGGTGGAGCAGAAGATCATGCTGGCCGACGATTTCCAGCTCTTCGACACGCCCGGCATGCTGTGGCCGCGCATCATCGTCGAGCAAAGCGGCTACCACCTCGCCGCCAGCGGCGGCATCGGCCGCAACGCCTACGACGAAGAGGAAGTCGCGATGGCCTTGCTCGCCAGCGTCCGGCTGCCCTACGGCGACCGGCTCCAGGCCCGCTACAAGCTGGCCGACTTCGCCGGCCTGTCCGACGAGGCCTTGCTGGCCGACATCGGCAGGAAGCGCGGCGGCCTGATGTCGGGCGGCCGCGTGAACATGCAGAAGGCGGCCGAGATCGCGCTCAACGATTTCCGCGGCGGCGCCTGGGGCCGCATCACGCTCGAAACGCCGGAGGAATACGCCCAATGGCTGGCGGCCGGGCAGGCGCGCGACGCCGAGCGGCAGGCCAGGCGCGACGCGCGCAAGAAGAAGCCGGCGCCGCAGCGGGGCCTGGATGCCGCGGCCGTTGAAACGCGCGCCCCCGCGCAGGCCGGCGACGACACCGCCGGCTGAATCGCCCGCTCAAGGCCGGGACATCAAGGCCAGGCGGGCCGCCAGCAGCGAAAGCACCAGCGCCATGCCGCGCCCGCGCCAACGGGCCGCCCGGGGATGGCTCGGCACCAGCCGGTGCACCGCACCGCCCAGCGCGCCCAGGGCCGCGTGGAACACCGCCGCGATCGCGGCCAGGACAAAGCCCAGCACCAGCAACTGCTCGGCCACCCGACCTTTCCCGGTATCCACGAACTGCGGCAGGAACACCATGAAGAAGAGCAGCGCCTTCGGGTTGAACAGGCTGTTCCACATCGCGCGCACCGCCACCGACGCCAGGGAGCCGGTCCCAAGCTGCCCCGCTTGCAAGAAGCCGGGCCGGCGTAGCGCCCCCCAGGCCATCCACAGCAGGTAGCCCACGCCGGCCCAGCGGATCAGGTCGAATGCGGGCGGCCATCCGGCGACGGCGGCGGTGACGCCGGCGGCGGTGACGCCGGCGGCGGTGACGCCGGCGGCGGTCAGCGCCGTCAGCACCAGGTCGGCCACTGCGATGCCCAGCGCCGCGGCAACCCCGCCGCGCCAGCCGTGGCTGACGCCGTGGGCGACGACAAAGGCCATGTTCGGCCCGGGCGACAGCAGCAGCAGGCCGGCCGCGGCCGAGAACAGCGACAGCGTGGCGAGGTCGATGATCACAGGACGCCTCCGTGGGTGGAGTGTTCCGGGTGGGCGCAGCTGGGCATGGCGGAGTCCTTTCTCCTGGGGAGTCGCGAGCGCGACTTCCCGGCGGTCAGGGGCGCGGCTGATGCGGAGACCTCGCCCATCAGCCAACGGCAGAAGTCGGAAACGGCGGGTGCATCCGTCTGCTCGGCCGGATAGATGGCGTAATACTTCTCGAACTCGGATTCGATGCCCGGGAACGGCGCCACCAAGGTGCCATTGGCCAACTCCTCCTGCACCAGGGGGAGGCTGCCCAGCGCAACACCGAGCCCACGGGCGGCGGCCTGCAGCGCGAAATGGAGATTGTCGAAAGTCAGGCCCGCCTGCGGTTTCACTTTCGTCCCGGCGACCGCCAGCCAGTCTTGCCATGCCCGCTCGCAGGAACGGGAGTGGAGCAAGGTGTGGCGGCGCAGGTCGGCCGGCTGAGCCAGGGGTTTGTCACGCAGCAGCGCCGGGCTGCAAACGGGGAAATTCGACTCTTCGAGGAAAGGCTGCGCCTCGACGCCCTGCCAGTCGCGGCGCTTGCGCAATGCGGACAGTTCCGCTTCGTTCAACGACCGAATGGAGATGTCGAACATCCGTGGGTTGAATTCGAGCATCTTCTCCGTCGTCGACAACCGCACGTCGACCTGGGGATTGGCCGCGCAGAAAGCGCCCAGGCGGGGGATCAACCAACGCACGGCGAAGCTGGAACCCACGTTGACGGCCAATGCCGCCCGGGGGGAGGCACGCCCAACGCGCAGCGTCGCCTGGGCGATGCGGTCGAAAGCGGCCTGCAGTTCCGGGTAATACGCCTCGCCCTCGGCCGTCAACACGACCCTGCGCCCCTGGCGACGCATCAAGGTCACGCCCAAGCAAGCTTCCAGGGCTTTGATCTGGTGGCTGACCGCACTGTGCGTGACGCTGAGTTCCTCTGCTGCCAGCGTGACGCTACCGCGTCGCGCGGTTGCCTCAAAGGCCCGCAGGCTGTGCAACGACGGCAACCGGCGGCTTCTCTCAACGCGCTGACCTGATAGTTGAACTGAATTCACATTTTTCGCCCATATAAATCAATAGTCCCAACATTTTTCCATGGATAGAGTGCGGCCCATCGAATTCAGTCGTGTGAGTTGAATTTGAATTTTTTCCAACCCGCAACTTCTTCATACTCCTTCAAGGAAACCGCCATGACCATCGGTGTCGGACTCATCGGATACGGCTTTGCCGGGGCCAAACTCCACCTTCCCCTCATTGCACAGACGCCGGGATTGATGCTCAAACGCATCGCCACGTCGAACCCGGGCAGAGCCTCGAATCCACCGGCGGGCGTCCAATGGGCCGACAATGCCGCCGAGGTCATCTTGTCGGCCGAAGTGCAGCTGGTCGTCATCGCCACGCCCAACGACAGCCACTACGAGCTGGCCAAGCGGGCCTTGCACGCCGGCAAGCATGTCGTGGTGGAGAAGCCCTTCACTGTCGACGCGGCCCAAGCCGCCGAGCTGACGGAATTGGCCGTCGAGAAGCGGCTCGTCCTGAGCGTCTTTCACAACCGCCGCTGGGACAGCGACTTCTTGACGATCCGCCGCTGCATCGAATCCGGCCTGCTGGGGGAGGTCAATTCCTTTTACTCGTCGCGCGACCGCTTCCGCCCGGAGGTGCGCGTGCGCTGGAAGGAGCAAGCCCTGCCTGGCTCTGGCACGCTGCACGACCTCGGCGCGCACCTCATCGACCAGGCGCTCGTGCTGTTCGGCCTGCCGCGCGCGGTGACGGCGGACATCGCCACGCAGCGCGCCGGCGGACAGGCGCCCGACTACTTCCACCTGACGCTGGACTACGGCGGGATGCGCGCCATCCTGCACTCCAGCTCCCTCGCCAGCCAGCCTGGGCCGCGGTTCCATGTGCATGGCAGCCTGGGCAGCTACCGCAAACACGGCGAGGATGTCCAGGAAGCTGCCTTGATCGCCGGCAAACCGCCGGTGGGGCCGGATTGGGGCGTCGAGCCGCCAAGCGCCGCGGGGGACCTCGCGCTGCTGCAGCATGGCTTGGCCATCACCGGCAAAGTCGACACCCTGCCCGGCGACTACAAGGCCTACTACCTCGGGATGGTCGAGGCGATCCTCCGTGGCCGACCCGCTCCCGTGACGGCGGATGAAGCGATCCGGGTGATGAGGGTGATCGACGCCGCGCAGGCCAGCAGCCTTGAGGGGCGAAGCATCCGCCTCGAGTGAAGTCGAGTCGCATCCAGCCCTGCCATTTCGACACACACCCATCAGCAATCACCCATGGACAACGCTTTCATCTTCGACATGGACGGGACCATCGTCGACAACATGGCTTACCACCTGCAAGCCTGGCTCACCTTCTTTGAACGCCGCGGGCGACGGCTGGCCCCGTTGGAGTTCTTCCGCCGCACCGCCGGCCGCCAGGCCCGGGAGACCCTTCGCGAATACATCGGCGCGGACCTCGGGGCGGCCGAGATCGATCTGTTGATCGCGGAGAAGGAGGCCATCTACCGTGAACATTACGGCCCCCACATGAAGTCGGTCCCGGGCTTCGAAAACTTGGTCCACGCAGCGAATTCCCGCGGGGTGGCGCTGGCGATCGGCACCTCGGCGACGCCCGCCAACATCGATTTCATACTGGACGGGCTCGGCATCCGCCGTCATTTCCCGGTCGTCGTCGGTGCGCGCGACGTGCGTCGCGGCAAGCCTTCGCCGGACGTCTTCCTGAAGGCCGCCGAACTGTGCGGCGTGCCACCGGAACGCTGCATCGTCTTCGAAGACGCGCCCCTCGGCGTCGAGGCGGCGCGCAACGCCGGCATGCGCGCGGTGGTCCTCACGACCACGATGCAGGCCGAGGCCTTTTCGTCCTTCGGCAACGTGATCGCCGCGGCCGAGGATTTCAACCGCCTCACCGTGGAGACTTTGCTGGACTCGGCGACTCCCGTCCCGATGGGCGCCCTGCCCCCCGGCATGAGGATGCAACGCTGACATGGCAGACAACATGGCCTGGATGACCTGGATCGGCTACAGCGCCGCCCTGCTCACGACGATGTCCTTCGTTCCGCAGGCCTGGCTGATCTACCGCACGGGGGACACCCGCGGAATTTCCCTCGGCATGTACAGCCTGTTCGCGGTGGGCGTGGCGCTGTGGCTGGTCTATGGGCTGGCGTTGCGGGCCTGGCCGATCGTGGCCGCGAATGCCATCACGCTGCTCCTGGCCGGATGGATCCTGGCAATGAAGTGGTGGGAAGTGGTGGGGCCGCCAACGCAGCGCCGTCAAGCGCCCCTGAAAAGCAGGTAACCCGCATAGAGCAAGGCCACCAGGGCGATCGGGAGCACGACGGCCAAGGCCCTGGCCTGCCGCGCGACGGCGGTTTTCTGCAGCGCGATGCTTTCCTGCATCTTGACCTCCGCCCGCTGCATCTGCGCCTTGACGGTGGCCAGGTGCTCGGCCTGCAATTCAAGCGCTTTCAGCTGGTTCTGCTCGATATTTTTCAGGATGGAAAGGGCTTGCTGGACTTCAGACATCGCCGCCTCGGTGGGTTGGGAGGCGGTAGTGTCGCATTCGCGGCCCCTCAGTCGGGCGAAGCGAACAACCGCTGGACGCTGGAGAAATCCAGCCCGCCCCGCCCGGCGCGGCTGTTCAGCGCATAGAGGTTGCGCGCCAGTTCCCCAAGCGGCACGGCCGCGCCGACGCCCATGGCGGCTTCCGCCGCCAGGCCCAGGTCCTTGAGCATCAGGTCGCTGCCGAAGCCGCCGCCGTAACCGCGCGAGGCCGGCGCGTTCTCCAGCACGCCCGGCCAGGGGTTGCAGACTTCGG
>CBJNAE010000096.1:0-12465 GCA_966433995.1 uncultured Ideonella sp.
TCTCAAGGAAACGCCGGGCCGCCCCAAGTTTCCTTGACCCCCGCGGGGGGAGGGCTGGGCGCAGCCCGGCCCTGGGGGCGCTCTCAAGGAAACGCCGGGCCGCCCCAAGTTTCCTTGACCCCCGCGGGGGGAGGGCCGGGCGCAGCCCGGCCCTGGGGGCGCTCAGAAGCGGTGGACGTAGCCGAGGCTGGTGTTGCGCACCGCCTCCCTGCCTTCGCCGGCGAAGTGGAAGTCATGGCTTTCCCATTCCAGCACGATGGAGGACTTGGCGTTCAAGTCGTAGCTGAGCCCGGCGCCGTAGGACGCCCCCCAGCCGCGGTCCTTCCCCGATTCGACGCCGGACAGCGGCTGAGTCGAGACCTTGGTCCGGCCGTAAGTCGTGCCGACCTTGCCGAACAGGCTGAACGACGAGGCCACCGGCAGCCGGCCGACGAGGCTGATGTTCGCGCCGTGCGCCCGCGTCTTGCCGCCGGCGCGGTCGGCGCCGCCCATGTTCAGGTAGCCGACTTCCAGGCCGAGGAAGTCGTTGAACATGCCGCCGGTGTAGACCTTGCCGGCGAGGTTCGGGTCGTCGCAGGCCAGGCCGCCAGTGCCGCAGGACAGCGAGAAATCGGGGCGGCCCAGGTTCAGGCCGACATAGCCGCGGCGGGTGTACGGCAGCAGCGAGTAGTCGCCGGAGGAGCCGGAGATGTTGCTGCCGCGCTGGTTGGGGTTGTTGACGACCGAGGAGGATTGCGCGACGCGGACCGGGCCTTCCCGGGATGGCCCGGCGGCGGCGTCCTGGGCCTGGGCCGAACCGCAGGCGGCGGCCAGCAAGGCGGCCAGGGACAACATGGAACGGGAACAGTGTTGGGACAACGACATCGACTTCATGGTGGAACCTCTGACTCAAACGATGGATGAAGAAACGCCCCTGCGGGATCGACGGCCTGGGCGGCGATCCCTGGCACGGCAAGGCCCATTCCAGCCCCGGGCCGCCCCGGTCGCCGGGTGTTGCAGGCACATCGCCTGCTCGGCCGTCGGGGGAATGACAAACGCACTCTTCGCGCGGGCACCGGTCCCGCGGGGCGAGACGGAACCACCGATGAGCGCATGAGCACCATGGAGAACGCCGCACAAGACGCCGCACAGTCCGCCGAGCCCTTCCTGTTGACCGCCGCCTTGATCTGCCTCGGCGCGGTGTCGCTCGGGCTGGCGATGACGGACCGGCTGGTGCGGCGCCTGCCGCTCACGCCGTCCGTCGTCTACCTGCTCATCGGCGTCCCCGCCGGCGCGTTGCTGGGCGCGCCTTCGCCGGCCGACATCGAAGCCCACGCGCCGGCCTTGACGCTTTACACCGAATTGGTGGTGCTGGCTTCGCTGTTCGCCGTGGGGCTGCGGCTGCGCCTGCCGCCCTTGGGGCCCGCCTGGCGCGTGGCCCTCCTGATGGCGGGGCCGGGCATGCTGGTCATGGTCGTGGCCGCGGCGAGCGGCGGCCGGTGGGTGCTCGGCCTGGACTGGCCGGCCGCGCTCTTGCTGGCGGCGATCCTGGCGCCCACCGACCCCGTGCTCGCTTCGGAGGTGCAGATCCAGTCCGACAAGGACCGCGACGTGGTGCGCATGTCCCTCACCGCGGAAGGCGGCATGAACGACGGTACCGCCTTGCCGCTGGTGATGCTCGCGCTGGCCTGGCTGGGCCTACACCCGGCGGGGCCGGAGGGCGTGGACTGGTGGTGGGACGACCTGGCTTGGCCGATCGGCGGCGGCGCGTTGCTGGGCGTCGCGCTGGGCTGGGGGCTGGGCCATGCGCTGAAGGCCTGCGTGCTGCGCGGCGAGCCGGTGGCGCGCGACGAGCTGGTCTATGTGGGTGCGGTCGCGCTGACCTTCAGCCTGGCGCGGGCGACGCACACCTCCACCTTCATCGCGATGTTCGCCGTGGGCGCGATGCTGTTGCGGCCCTTGTGTGGGCCGGCGCGGCAGGGCGGGCAGGACCTGGCCGCCAGGCTGCATGCGTTCGGCGCCCGCTGCGAACGCCTGGTGGAAGCGGTGACGGTGCTGGCTGTCGGCGTGGCGCTCTACGGCGCCGCACCGAGCGCGCGGCAGGTCGTCTTCGGCCTGTTGCTGGTGCTGCTCGTGCGGCCGTTGTCGGTGCTGGCCGTGGTCGGGCGCTGCGCGCTGGCGCGCCACCAACGCCGCCTGGTCGCCTGGTTCGGCATCCGGGGCGTCGGTTCGCTCTTCTACCTGGTTTTCGCCCTGGGCCACGGCCTGCCGCCGGCCTTGGCCGAAGAACTGACGGGGGCGGTGCTGGTCGGGATCGGGCTGTCCATCCTGCTGCACGGCGTGTCGGCCACGCCGCTGATGGGCGCTTACCAGCGGCGGTGGCGGCGGGGCCCCCCGGCACCGGGGGGGCCGCGGGCGCAAGCCGGCTTGGACGAATGAACGGCGCGCCCCGGCCGCCACCGCCTTGTAGAACTTGCTGTAACAGCGGCTGCGGCCGTCAATGCGGCCGCAGCAGCTTGGAAAGCGTCTGCGGGTTGACGGGTTTGCTGAGGTAGTGGTCGGCCATGCCGAAAGTCTTGTCGACGCGGGGGTCGCTCTCGGTGAAGCCGGTGACCGCGATCAGCACGATGTCGTCGCCGTACCGGCGGCGCAGCCGGCTGCAAAGTTCGTCGCCGTCCATGCCCGGCATGACCACGTCGAACAGGATGCAGTGCGGCTGGGCGCGTTCGATCTGGGCCAGGGCCTCGTCGCCGCTGTGGGCTGTCCGCACTTCATAGCCGTCGAGCCGGAGCAGGGCGGCGAGCGTCTGTGCGGAATCCCGGCAGTCGTCCACGACCAGGACTTGAACGGTGTCAGCAACCATGATCGGTGTCCGTGCGGACGGTGGCGGGGGGCGGCATCGGCGCGCGAGCGGTTGGCTGGGAGGGGAGCGCCAGCCTGGGCAGCCTCAAGGGCAAAGGGGGGAAAGGTTGAGTTCTCAAAGTGTTTCGCGCCGTTCGGAAACTTTAAAGACCTCGGCACCCTTGGCATATGGCGTGCCCGGCGACCCACTGTTGCGTTCTCGCGGATTCCGTGCTCCCGGGGGGGCGTGGCCAGGCACCGGGTTTGCCCGTTTTGGCCACGGCTTGCCGGCTGCATCCGCGATTTTGCGGATCGGCGCGAACGGCGAATGTCGCGATCGGCGGTGCGTCGTCCTTCGATCCAGCCGCCCTCTCATCATCCAACCACCAAGAAGGAGAGGCACATGCGTGATTCCATGAAGATGTTGGCGGCCGCCGCGGCGGCCTGCGCGGCTGCCCTGGGCGGCCTGGCCCATGCGCAAAGCGGCACCGCGCCGTCGACCGCCGGCGAGGGCTCGCCCGGCCTGAGCGCGGACCGCGGCAACCCGTCGGGGGCCGGGGTGCAGCGACCGGAGGCCGACGCTGGACGGTCGTCCTCTGCCGGCGCGGGCAGCCGCCTCAACAGCCGCGACAACGCGTCATCGGCCACTGACACCGGTGCATCCGGCCTGAGCGCGGACCGCGGCAACCCGTCGGGCGCCAATGTGCAGCGTCCGGACGCCAATCCGGGCGGCCGCTCGCCATCGATCACCGGTGCCTCGAACAGCGCCGGCGTGAATGCCGACGGCACGATGAACAACGGTGCGGGCGGCGCGATCATCGACAACGCCGGCGGCAGCCGCCCGGCCCGCCAGGACCGGAACTGACCGGCGGCAGGTGCGGCGTCGAGGAGGGGGAGGGCCCCCTTCTTCCTCGGCCCCGCGCATTCACGATCCCCCTCAGTCTCAGCGGGCGCTTGCCACGGCCTGCCTGGCCTTCGGCGGGGGAACGAACAGCGCGGTCATCGGCAGGGTTTCCGGAATCACATAGATCACGCCGCGGCGGCCCTTGAATTCGTGGCGGATCACGCCGTCGTAAAAGGCGGCAGGCACATTGATGCAGCCGTAGGAGATGCGGTTGTCCCGGGCGGACGGGCTGGCCAGGCGCTCCAGCCGCCGTTCACTCGCCTTGGTGGCGCGCACGCGGTGCATCGAGACCGCGGCGTCGTAGTCGACCCAGAAGATGTCCTCGCCGGCCGCGTTGCGGCCCGGCTCGGCGATGAAGCGGCCGGCCGGCGTGGTTCGCTCGTGGGGCAGGACTTGTTCCAGCGGGCGTTCCCCGATCCCGGGCACCGATTTGTCACCGCGGGCCAGGCCCAGCAGGATCGGCGTGCTGCCCCTGGGCTGGGCCTGGGCGTCGAAGATCCAGAGGCGGGCGGCCCGTTTATCGATGACGATGAAGGGCGAGTCGGCGTTGTCCCGGGAAGATTTCAACCACTTCAGCATGGCCTGGGCGTCGGCGGAAAGCGCGGCGGGGACCAGGGTGGCCGTTGCGGCGGGCGCGGGGCCTGGGACGCCGAGCGCGAAGCAAACTGACGCCGATGCCGACAACAGGTGCCTTCGCCAGCGGCGGGGCGGTGGATTCGATCGGTGTGCCATGTTTCTCCTCGAAGACGGAAAGCATCTGGCGCGGCCGGGCGAGCAGGAAGATGTCGACGATCACCAGGTCGAGTTCAGAACGGTGTCGTGCGAACGGGGCCTCGCGTGCCTCCGGCGCGGTGGACGGTGGGCCAGGGCGCGTCGTCGTCGAAGAATTCCTGCAGCGCGCGCTCGGACTCCCGTTCCAGCAGCTCATGGCGCTTGCGCGCCACCAGGACGCGTTCCTTGCGGGGCGGCAGGCGGCGGGATTTGCCGCCGCCGCGCCAGGCCGCCGGCGGCGCGTCGTCGTCCGCGAAAACCTGGGGGGTGATGTGTTGTGTCGTCATGGCGGGGGCGCTCCGATCTGCTGTGTTCGCCCGTCGCGCGCCGCGGCGGCCGCCCGCGCAAGGGGGGGCCGCCGCGCCGCGGTCATCGCCGGGCCGCGGTCAAACTCATTGGGCTTGGACGTTGAGCTGGTTGTCCACGTTCACCACGCCGTGCACGGCCATGGCCAACTGCGTGGCCCGCTCGCGCGCGGCGGTGTCGGGCGCGGAGCCGCGCAGGATGACCTGCCCGCCCGAGGTGTCGACGTTGATGTCGGAGGCGCGCAGGCGGTCGTCGCGCGCCAGCTCGGCCTTCAGTTCCGTCGTGATGGCCACGTCGCGCGATGTGTTGGCGATGGCGTCCGCGGTGTTGCCGGCGGCCTGCCTGGCGTCGCGGCCCGCTTCCTTGGCTTCGGCCTTGAGTTCCTCGGCCTTCTGCTCGGTCTGGGCGATGGCGGCGTCCACCTTCTGGCCGGCGGTCCGGTTGTCGTCGCCTTCGCGTCCGCAGGCGCTGAGCAGCGCGGCGGCGGCGACGGACAGGGCAAGCTTGGAGGTGGAGGTCAGATTGCGGTTCATGCTGTTTCCTTTCTTGAGCGGCGACCCCGTGGGGCCAGTGGGACAACCATAGGTTCGGCGCCGGGCGCCGTGGATAGGCGCGCGGCGTGTTCAGCTGTCGGAATGCACCGACAGGGCGGGCGGCCCGGCGTCGACCGTGGAGGGCTGCGGCGGCGTCGCGGGGCGGCGGTCGCATCCCTGCAGGGCAAGCGCCAGCATGGCGGCGACCGCGGCCAGTGCGCCGCGGTGGACCGACCGGGCGGGCGATGGGAGAGTGTTCATGGCATGCCTGCGAACGGTGAGGGGACTCCCGCGAAGCGGCAAATCGCGTTCCCATCGCTTCTCCCGCCGCGTGCCCGCGGGGCAGAGGCGATTGGGGCGGGCATGTCGTTTGCCCGGGCATCCACGCACGACCAACTTTTGGGGAACCCCATGCGCGAAACCCTGCCCGCATCGGCCATCGTCGTGGCCGCCGCCTTGACCCTCGGCGCTTGCGCGAGCAAGCCGCCCGCGGAACCGGCCATCGCCGCCGCCGCGGCTTCCGTCGACGCGGCCCGCGCCTCGGGCGCCTCGGAACTGGCGGCAGTGGAACTCAACAACGCGCGTTCCAAGCTGGACCGGGCTCGGTCCCTGGCCCAGTCAGGAGACGCCCGCGCGGCGATGCGGTTGGCGGAGGAAGCCGACGTCCAAGCGCAGCTGGCACGCGCGAAGGCCGGGTCCGAACGTTCCCGGCGGGCGGTGGCCGAACTGGACGCCAGCCTGCAGACTTTGCGCGAAGAACTAGCCGGCCGTCCCGCGGCTGCCGTTGCGCCTGCATCCCCGGCCGCACCGGTCTCCGCGCCGCTGCCGGTGCGTTGAAGGCGAAGTGGACGCGTCCCGCGGATCCGGCATGAACCCGACCGAGCCCCCCCGAGGCCCCGCGACCCGCCCGCGCCGCTCCCCCCCAACCCGCAACGGCGAGGCCGCGCTTGGAACCGCCGGCGGGTGAGCCGGCGGCGCGCGGGCGCGCGTCGGGCTGGGCGGTGCGCGGCTTGTTCGGCATCGCGCTGCTGCTGTTCCTGCGGGAGGCCAAGCCGCTGCTGGTGCCGGTGGCGATGGCCGTGGTGCTGACCTTCGTGTTGTCGCCGTGGGTGCGCATGCTGCGACGGCGGGGAATTCCCGAGGCCCTGGGCGCGGCGATCCTGGTCCTGGGCCTGCTGGGCAGCACCGTCCCGATCGTGGCCAGCCTGGCGACGCCGGCCTCCCTCTGGCTCGAACGGGCGCCCTCCACGGTGACGCAGCTGCTGGAGCAGTTCGACCGGCTGCGTTCCCTGGTGCCCGGCTTCGGGCCCCCGGCCCGCCCGGCGCCGCGGTCGGCCGGCCGCGCCGCGGTGCCGCCGGCCGACCCCGTGAAAGACCGCCTGGCCAGCGAAGGCGTCGCGCTCACCGGCGCCTTGCTCAGCCGCACGCTGCTGTCCATGGCGTCGTTCGGCGCGACCATGATCCTGCTCTACGTGTTGCTCGCCTCGGAGCACTGGATGCTGTCCCGATTCATGGAGACTCTGCCCAAGCGGCGCACCCGCGCCCTGGTGCTGGGCGGGCTACGCATCGCGCAACGCGACATCGGCCGATACCTGGCCGCCTTGACCGTCGTCAACCTGGCGGTGGCGGCGGCCACGGGCCTGACATCGGCCGTGCTGGGCCTGCCCAACCCCTTGCTCTGGGGCGTGCTGGCGGGCGTGCTGAACTTCATCCCTTACATCGGCCCGTTGATGGTGGCCGTGCTGCTGCTGGGCGCCGGCATGCTCAGCTTCGCCGACCTGCCGTCCATGCTGTCACCGATGTTCGCCTACCTGCTCATCCACATGCTGGACAGCATGGTCTTCAACCCCTGGCTGGTGGGGCGCAGGCTGATGCTGAGCACGCTGTCGGTGTTCCTGTCGGTCATGTTCTGGGGTTGGCTCTGGGGCATCTCCGGCGCCTTGATCGCAGTGCCGGTGCTCATCGGCCTGCGCACGGTCTGCAAGCGCACGCCGGGCCTGCGGCTGCTGGGCATCTACCTGCAGGGCTACAGCCCGTCGTGCGGCAAGTCGCCGGCCACGTCCTTCCTGCGCTCGGGCCGCCGTTCGGCCGTCTACCGGTGAATCGGGCGGCACCACGGAAACACCAAGACCAAATAATGAAACGCCATGTAAGGTTGCGCCCGCATTCCCAGCGTCCCCAGCGCCGACAGCCCCAAGCCTCCCGCCCATGAACCTGTTGCCTCGCCCCCGATTGCCCGTCTCCATCCGTTCGAGGCTGCTCTGGCTCGTGTTGTCGGTGCTGCTGCCCGCCCTGGCCATCGCGTGCTGGGTCATCGTCCAGACCTACAACAACGAGCGCAACGCGAACGAGCGGTTGCTGCGCGAGACCGCCCGGGCGTTGTCGATCGTCGTCGACCGCGAGCTGTCCCAGCGCGCCGCGATCGCGCGCGTGCTGTCCGCGGCCCCGATCTTCGACGCCGCCCCCCGGGCCGCGCCCGCCATGCTCGCCGAGTTCGAGGAACAGGCCCGCCGTGCGATGGATGGCATGGAAGGGGGTGTCGTCCTGAGCACACCTGAACGGGTGTTGCTGGACACGCGCGGCCGCGCTGGCGGCTCCCCGGTGCGGACCGCAACGCCGCTGCCCTGGGTGACGGAGCCCTTCATCGGCACGGTCAAGCGCGACACCGGCGCCGGCGGCGAAGAGTTGACCATCGCACTGGTGCAGCCGGTGCGGCGCAAGGGCGAGACCGTCTTCAACCTGGCGGTCACGATGCTGCCCGGGGAGATGCAGCGCCTGCTGGACCAGCAGCGGCTGCCCGCCGACTGGTACGGCACGGTGATGGACAGCAAGGGCACCGTCGTCGCGCGCCATCCCGGCGGCGCGCGCTACGTGGGGCGATCGGCCACGCCCGACATCGTCCAGCGCATGGCGGCCACCAGGGAGAGCCTGTTCGATTCGGTCTCGCTGGACGGCGTGAAGACCACCGGCTTCTTCAGCACCTCGCCGCAGGGCTGGGCCTACCTGATGGCCATGCCCAGGGCCCAGTTCTCCGGCTGGGTGCCTGAGGCGCTTTGGCCGGTGCTGGCCGGCGGGCTGGCGTTGTTCGGCCTGGCCATCACCGGCGCGCTCTGGGTTTCGCGGGGCATCGCCGGACCGGTCTTCTCGCTGAAGCGGGCGGCGGCCCTCATCCAGGCCGGCCAGGCGGTGGAGGTGCGCCCCACCGGCATGACCGAGTGCGACGAGGTGCTGCAGGGGCTGTCGGCGGCGGCCCAGACGATCGCAAGCTCGCACGCCCACCTGGAGAAGGAAGTGGCCGATGCCATCGAGAAGACACGCCTCGCCGAGCAGCACATCTCGCAGAACCAGCGCGTGGAAGCGCTGGGCCGGCTCACCGGGGGCGTGGCGCACGACTTCAACAACCTGCTCGGCGTGGTCAGCAACAGCGCCCATCTGATGGCCCGCCACGCCGCCGGATCCGAGGCGCTGCAGGCGCCGCTGGCCGCGACGCTGCGCGCGGTGGAGGCGGGCAGCCGGCTGACGCAGCACTTGCTGCGCATCGCCGGGCGCCAACCGGTGCGCCCGCAGGTCATGGCGCTCAAAGCCTTCATGGGCGACGTCAAGGAGCTGATGGAGGTGGTGCTGGGCAAGCGCATCGCCGTGGCCGTCGACGTGGCCGAAGACACGCGCGACATCGAGATCGACGCCGGCGAGCTGGAACTGGCGCTGGTCAACATCGCCATCAACGCGCGCGACGCCATGCCCGGTGGCGGGCAGTTGACGCTCAGCGCGCGCAATGCCCTGCCCGAAGAGGCGGCCGGCCTGCAGCCGAGGCCGCATGTGCTGATCACCGTCAGCGACACCGGCAGCGGCATGGAAAGCAGCCTGGTCGACCATGTCTTCGAGCCTTTCTTCACCACCAAGGCCGTCGACAAGGGCAATGGCGGCAAGGGCACGGGCCTGGGCTTGAGCCAGGTGTACGGCTTTTGCGTGCAGGCCGGGGGCACCGCGCGGCTGCGGAGCACGCCGGGCAAGGGCACCACGGTTTCGCTGGTGCTGCCTGCCCGGCAGGGCGGCGTGGCTGGCGCCGGGGCGGTGCCAGCGGCGGATGCCGCGGTGAACCTGCACGGATGCAGGGTGCTGCTGGTGGAAGACAACGAGGACCTGGCCGATGCGACCGAGGCGCTGCTCGATTCCTACGGCATGCGCATCACGCGGGCCGCCAACGCCGACGAGGCGCTCGCGGCGCTGGAGAGCGGCGCGTCGGTGGACGTGCTGTTGTCCGACATCGTGATGCCTGGTTCGATGGACGGCATCGCGCTGGCCTGGACGCTCAGGCGCCGCCGGCCCGAGCTGCCGGTCGTGCTGATCACCGGGTACTCGCGTTCGCTCGAAGCCGCCAAGGGCTTCACCGTGCTGCGCAAGCCTTGCGCGCCGGCGGCCCTGGTGGCCGCGCTGGCCCAGGCGATGCAAGAGCAACCGGTCGACGACGAGGCACCGGCCGGAGCCTGACCGGCCGCCGCGTCACTGCGGTGCCAGGGTCGCCGCGGCCGGTCGCGCGGCGGCCGGGGCCTGGGCGAAGTCCGCGTCGCTGTGGCCGTCTCCGACAGGGTCGGCGGACTCGTCCTCACGGGGCGTCCCATCGCCCGCGGCCTGGCGCGACGCCGCCGCGCCGGCCACGACGCGGTGCACGAAGTGCAATTTGCGGACCGCCGCGGCGGACAGGACGAAGGGATAGAAGTCGGCCACGCCCATGCTGCGCGACAGCTCGTTGAGCACGCCGGTCAACTCCATCCAACCGTTGAGCAGCGCGAGGAATTCGCCGTCGGCCGCGCCTTGCGGGCCCGCCGGCCCCGGTTCGCCGTCCAGCGCGGCGGCTGTGTAGCGCTCGTAGCTCAGTTCGAGGTGGTCGGCCCGCAGGCCGAAGCTGCCGGCGGTGTCGAGGGTGTCCACCATGTGCATGTAGTGCGCCCAGGTCTCCGCCCAGTCCTCCCAGGGGTGGCTGGCCGCATAGGCGCTGACGTGGCGCGTGCCCCAGTCCGCCGGCGCGCCGGCGTCGTAGTGTCGTTTCAAGGCAGCGGTGTAGTCCGCACGCTCGTCGCCGAACAGCGCCCTGAAGGGTTCGAGCCACGGGCCGCCGTCCACCAGCAATTGCCAGTAGTAATGACCGCTTTCGTGCCGCAGGTGCCCCAGCAGCGTGCGGTAGGGTTCGCCCAGGTGCTGCCGGCGCTGTTCGCGGACGGCGTCGTCGGCTTCTTCGATGTCCAGCGTGATGACGCCGTTGTCGTGCCCGGTCATGATCCGCGGGCCGCCCGGCACCGCGTGCAGCAGGTCGAAGGCCAGGCCGCGGGCCGGGTCCTCGGTGACCCTGGAGCGCACCGGCAGCCCCAGGCCGAGCAGCGAGGAGACCAGCCGGCGCTTGGCCAGTTCGATCATGCGCCACAGCGCCGCGTTTTCTGCGACGGACAGGTCCGGCAGCGTGCGGTTGAGCCGGCAGCAGCGACACTGGGGAGGGTTTAGCGCGTGGGGTTCGCCTTGCGGGATCAGCCAATTGCAGGCGGCCGCGGCGTCCAGGTTGGCGCAGCGCCGGTACAGCGGGGCGCCGGGCGCGGCACCGATCCGGCGCCACAGGCCCGGGCCCGCGTCCGCATCGGCCGGCTCGATCGGGAACAGCGCGCCCAGCCGCGGTTCATAGCCCAGCGGCGTGTGGCAGGCCAGGCATTCGCTGTTCCGGAAAAAAACCGGGCGGCCGCAGCGGCAGAGGAAAGCGCGCGTCGTCTTCACTTTGACGGCTTCGCCTGTCGCTTCCGGGGGGGGCGGGGCAGGGTTTTCGGTCATGTGTCCTTCCACCGGGGTGACCCGGCGCGGGAACTCAATGCAAGGAGGGTTCAGGTCCCAATTGCGGGCCGCTGCCATGCAAGGCGCCGCCTTCGCCCTCCCAGTCGGTCACTTGGTCGGCTTTGACGCCGGGCATGTTCTCGGCCTCGCGGCCGTTCCGGTCACGCCGGTTCTTGTCCCAATGCCACACGGCATAGCCGACCGCGGCAAGAATCACGAGTTGCTTGTACATGTGCTTTCTCCACTCCATAGCGCGGCGGGCCCACGGTGCGGCCGCCCGCGCGCATCAGGCCGGGCGTTGTTCGGCGTCGGTGTCCGGTAGCCAGGTCAAGGGATGGCAGGACTCGTAGCCGATGTAGCTGCCGGCGCCGTTGTCGGATTGGGCGGCGTCCGCATGCGCCGCTGCGGCGGCCTGCGTCCCGAAGGCGAACGCCGCGTCGATCGGAAGGGTGGGCTGGTTGGTCATCTCATGCTCCTCGACGGCCCGTCGCGCCCGCCATTGCGAATGGCGGCGGGCGTTTCGCCGAACCTCGGGGATGAGCATGACCGCGGCTCGCCGCGCGCACCACCGGACACCTGCGCGAGGCCCTGTCGGACGAGGCCTACGGTGCCCGCGGCGGGCGGCCGGGGAAGGATCAGGCGGTGTATTCCTTGATCCGGTTGTAGAGCGTCTTCAGGCTGATGCCCAACACCGCGGCGGCGCGTTCCTTGTGGTTGTTGAAGTGCTCCAGCGTGGCCAGGATCAGCGCCTTTTCCGCCTGGGCCATCGACGTGCCGATGGGCAGGGTGATGCTGTCGCCGCCAGCGCCGGCCCCGTTGGCCGGGAGGGCGGCGGGATGGCTGGCCGCCAACGGGTCTTTCGGCGCCTCCTGCTGGGCGCCGGGCGACGACAGCGGCAGCCACTTCTCGTCGATGGTGTCGCCCGGCGCCATCACGTAGGCGCGCTGCACCGCGTTGCGCAGCTCGCGCACATTGCCCGGCCAGTTGTAGCTGGCCAGCTGGTCCAGCGCGGCCCGGCTGAACTGCTTGGGCTTGCCTTCCTGCTCGCAGATGCCGCGCAGGAAATGGTTGGCCAGCAGGTCGACGTCGGTGAGGCGGTCGCGCAGCGGGGGCAGCTCGATGGGGAAGACGTTCAGGCGGTAGAGCAGGTCTTCGCGCATCTTGCCGGACGACACTGCGACGTGCGGCAGCCGGTTGGTGGCGGCGATGACGCGCACGTCGGTCTCCTGGCTCTGCGTGGAGCCGACCCGCATGATGCGGCCGGTCTCCAGCACGCGCAGCAGCTTGACCTGCAGCTCCAGCGGCATCTCGGTG
>CBJNAE010000097.1:0-12359 GCA_966433995.1 uncultured Ideonella sp.
ATGTCCCCCGCGGGGCTTCGCCCCGCTCCTCCTGATACTTCACTGCGCAGGGCATGCCGCCCCATCGCAGCGCTCCGGAATCAGCGGAGGCCCTCGGACTTCTTGCGCGTCACCACGGTTCCTGAGCGAGGGACAGGGGCCAGGGGCATAGTGAAGTAAAGGAGGAGTGGGCGAAGCCCACGGGGGACATGAACGGAGCCCCTGGCCGCTGTCCCTCGCGACGCATCCCCCGGCAACCTAAGCCACGGGTGGCTGGCTTCCAACCGGGTGCACTGCAAGCCTGAGAGATAATCGCGGAATCATGGCCGACCCCACCGCATCCGAAGTCCAGCAATTCATCGCGCAAGGGCTGGACTGCGAGCACCTGGAAGTGGAAGGCGACGGCCGGCATTTCTTCGCCACGATCGTCTCCAACGAATTCGCCGGCGCCAGCCGGGTGGCGCGCCACCAGCGCGTCTACCGGGCCCTCGGCGATAGAATGCGCGAGCAAATCCACGCGCTGTCCATGAAGACGCTCACCCCCGCCGAATGGGCGGCCGCCGCCGGCGACCAGGCTCCCAACAGCAACGCCGCCCCGGCGACTGGCGCGGCTTCGACCTCTTCCCACCATCACCACTGAAACCGCCGCAGTGCGCACTGCGGCTGGTGGGTGTGGGCCGGTGCCCCGCCCGCGGCCGCATTGGGCATGCCAATCCCCAAGCCCATGGACAAACTCCTCATCCGCGGCGGCCGCCGACTCGAAGGCGAAATCGCCATTTCCGGCGCCAAGAACGCGGCCCTGCCCGAACTCTGCGCCAGCCTGCTGACCGCCGAGCCCGTCGCCCTGCGCAACGTGCCGCAACTGCAGGACGTCCAGACCACGCTCAAGCTGCTTCGCAACATGGGCGCGACCGCCGAAGCGGACGCTTCCCAACCCGGCGACCTCATGCTGGGGGCCGGCACCGTCACTTCGCCGGAAGCGCCCTACGACCTGGTCAAGACCATGCGCGCGTCCATCCTGGTCCTCGGGCCGCTGCTGGCGCGCTTCGGCGAAGCCACGGTGTCGCTGCCCGGCGGCTGCGCGATCGGCTCGCGGCCGGTGGACCAGCACATCAAGGGCCTGCAGGCCATGAGCGCCGAGATCACGGTGGAGCACGGCTACATCATCGCCAAGGCCAGCAAGCTGCGCGGCGCGCGCATCACCACCGACATGGTCACCGTCACCGGCACCGAGAACCTGCTGATGGCCGCCACGCTGGCCGACGGCGAGACGGTGCTGGAGAACGCGGCGCGCGAGCCCGAGGTCCATGACCTGGCGGAGATGCTCATCAAGATGGGCGCCCGCATCGAAGGCCACGGCACGAGCCAGATCCGCGTCCAGGGCGTGCCCGCGCTGCGCGGCCTGTCGGCGTCGCAGGCCCACGAGATCGTCCCGGACCGCATCGAGGCCGGCACCTTCCTTTGCGCCGTGGCCGCGGCCGGCGGCGACGCGGTGCTGCGTCGCACCCGCGCCGACCACCTCGAGGCCGTTATCGAAAAACTGCGCGAGGCCGGCGTCCAGGTCGACAGCGGCGACGACTGGATCCGCGTGCGCATGCACCGGCGCCCGCGCGCCGTGGGTTTCCGCACCAGCGAATACCCCGCCTTCCCGACCGACATGCAGGCCCAGTTCATGGCCCTGAACTGCATCGCCGAAGGCGCGGCGACCGTCACCGAAACCATCTTCGAGAACCGCTTCATGCACGTCAACGAACTGGTGCGGCTGGGCGCCCGGATCACCGTCGACGGCCACACCGCGGTGATGCAGGGCGTGGACAAGCTCTCGGGCGCCACCGTGATGGCCACCGACCTGCGCGCCTCCGCCAGCCTTGTCATCGCCGGCCTGGTGGCCAGCGGCGAGACGGTGGTCGACCGCATCTACCACCTCGATCGCGGCTACGACCGCATGGAGGCCAAGCTGCGCGGCATCGGCGCCGACATCGAACGCGTCAAGTGAGCGCCCACGCCATGAGCAACACCCCCACCATCACGCTGGCCTTGTCCAAGGGCCGCATCTTCGACGAGACGCTGCCGCTGCTGAAGGCCGCCGGCATCGAGGTGCTGGAAGACCCCGAGAAATCGCGCAAGCTGATCCTGGCGACCAACCAGCCGCGGGTGCGCGTGGTGCTGGTGCGCGCCAGCGACGTGCCCACCTACGTGCAGTACGGCGGCGCCGACATCGGCGTGGCCGGCAAGGACATCCTGCTGGAGCACGAGGCCGAGCACGGCGGCGAGGGCGGCGCGCTGGTGCAGCCGCTCGACTTGCGCATCGCCAAATGCCGCCTGAGTGTCGCGGTGCCAGCCGATTTCGACTACCCCGCGGCGGTCAAGCACGGCTCGCGCATCACGGTGGCCACCAAGTACACCCACATGGCGCGCCAGCACTTCGCCAGCAAGGGCGTGCACGTCGACCTGATCAAGCTCTATGGCTCCATGGAACTGGCGCCGCTGACCGGCCTGGCCGACGCCATCGTCGACCTCGTCTCCAGCGGCAACACCCTGAAGGCCAACCACCTGGTCGAAGTCGAGGAGATCATGAAGATCTCCTCGCGCCTGGTCGTCAACCGCGCCGCGCTCAAGCTCAAGGGCGCGTCGATCCGGCACATCATCGACTCCTTCGCCAAGGCCATCCCCCAAGACACGAATTGAACAGACGATTGCCAGCCATGAGCGCCATGCCACCCATCCAGATCCGCCGGCTCGCCACCGCCGAGGCCGGCTTCGACGCCGAATTCGCCCGCGTGCTGCATTGGTCGGCCGAGACCGACCACGCGATCGAGGAGCGCGTGGCCGCCATCCTGGCCGACGTGCAGGCGCGCGGCGACGCGGCGGTGCTCGAATACACGCGGCGCTTCGACGGCCTGCAGGCCCAGTCGGTGGCCGAGCTGGAGATCCCCAGCTCGGAATTGCAGGCCGCGCTTGCCGCGATCACGCCCGCGCAGCGCGATGCCCTCGAAGCCGCTGCCCGCCGCGTGCGCGCCTACCACGAGCGCCAGCTGCAAGCCTGCGGCCAATCGTGGTCCTACCGCGACGAGGACGGCACGCTGCTGGGCCAGAAGGTCACGCCGCTGGACCGCGTCGGCGTTTACGTGCCCGGCGGCAAGGCCGCCTACCCGAGCAGCGTGCTGATGAACGCCATCCCGGCCCAGGTGGCCGGGGTGGGCGAGATCGTCATGGTGGTGCCCACGCCCAACGGCGAGCGCAACCCGCTGGTGCTCGCCGCCGCGGCGGTGGCCGGCGTGCACCGCGTCTTCACGCTGGGCGGCGCCCAGGCCGTGGCCGCGCTGGCCTACGGCACCGCCACCGTGCCGGCGGTCGACAAGGTCACCGGGCCGGGCAACGCCTACGTCGCCAGCGCCAAGCGCCGCGTGTTCGGCAAGGTGGGCATCGACATGATCGCCGGCCCGAGCGAGATCCTGGTGCTGGCCGACGGCAGCACACCGGCCGACTGGGTCGCGATGGACCTGTTCAGCCAGGCCGAGCACGACGAGCTGGCGCAGAGCATCCTGCTGTGCCCCGACGCCGGCTACATCGACGAGGTGCGGCGCGCGATCGACCGGCTGTGGCCGGACATGCCGCGGCGGGACGTGATCCGCGCCTCGCTCGAAGGCCGCGGCGCGCTCATCCAAACCCGAAGCATGGAAGAGGCCTGCGAGATCAGCAACCGCATCGCGCCCGAGCACCTGGAAGTCAGCTCGCGCGACCCGCACCGCTGGGAGCCGCTGCTGCGCCACGCCGGCGCGATCTTCCTGGGGGCCTACACGAGCGAAAGCCTGGGCGACTACTGCGCCGGCCCCAACCACGTGCTGCCGACCTCGGGCACGGCGCGCTTCTCCTCGCCGCTGGGCGTGCCCGATTTCCAGAAGCGCTCCAGCCTGATCGAAGTGAGCGACGCCGGCGCGCAGTCGCTCGGCCGCATCGCCTCGGTGCTGGCGCACGGCGAAGGGCTTCAGGCGCACGCCCGGGCGGCCGAAATGAGGCTTGAAGCGAGGCCCGAACCGAAATGAACGACAAGACCACCGTGGCCCGGCTCATCGACCGGCACATCCGCCCTGACGTGCGGGCGATGCACGCCTACCATGTGCAGGACAGCGCCGGCCTGCTCAAGCTCGACGCGATGGAGAACCCCTTCCGCCTGCCCGAGCAGTTGCGGCGCAAGCTCGGCGAGCGCCTGGCCGAGGTCGCCCTGAACCGATACCCGGGCAGCCGCATCGACGACCTGCGCGCCGCGCTGGCCCGGCATGCGCAACTGCCCGAAGGCTTCGGGCTGGCCCTGGGCAACGGGTCCGACGAGCTGATCACGCTGCTCAGCGTGGCCTGCGATACCCCGGGCGCAAAGGTGCTGGCGCCGGCGCCGGGCTTCGTGATGTACGAGCTGTCCGCGCAGCTGCAGGGCCTGGAGTTCGTCAAAGTGCCGCTGACGCCGGAATTCGAGCTGGACGAGCCGGCGATGCTGGCCGCCATCGAGCGGCACCAGCCGGCGGTCACCTACATCGCCTACCCCAACAACCCCACCGCCAACCTGTTCGACGACGCGGCGGTGGAGCGCATCGCCGAAGCCTCGCCCGGCTTCGTGGTGATCGACGAGGCCTACCAGCCCTTCGCCTCGCGCAGCTTCATCGGCCAGGCGGCGCGCCACCCCAACGTGCTGCTGATGCGCACGCTCAGCAAGTTCGGCCTGGCCGGCGTGCGTATCGGCTACTTGATGGGGCCGCAGGCCGTCATCCAGGAGATCGACAAGGTGCGCCCGCCGTACAACGTCAGCGTGCTCAATGCCGAGGCGGCGCTGTTCGCGCTGGAGCACGAGGCCGAGTTCGCGCGCCAGGCGGCCGTGCTGCGCGCCGAGCGCGACGCGCTGCTGGCCGCGCTCAAGGCGCTGCCCGGCGTGCAGCCCTTCCCGAGCGAGGCCAATATGATCCTGGCAAGGGTGCCCGGCGCCGACGCCGTCTTCGCCGCCCTGAAGGCGCGCGGCGTGCTGGTCAAGAACGTCTCCAGGACGCACCCCCTGCTGAAGGACTGCCTGCGCCTGACGGTGGGCACCCCCGAAGAGAATGTGATGATGATGCAAGCCCTGAAAGCGAGCCTGGCATGACGACCACCCCCCCATCCGCCGCGGCGGCGCCGCGCAAGGCCGAGGTGTCGCGCGACACCGCCGAGACCCAGATCCGCGTGGCGCTGAACCTGGACGGCACCGGCGCGGCCAAGCTGTCCACCGGCATCGGCTTTTTCGACCACATGCTCGACCAGATCGCCCGGCACGGGCTGATCGACCTGGAAGTCGACGCCAAGGGCGACCTGCACATCGATGGCCACCACACGGTGGAGGACGTCGGCATCACCATCGGCCAGGCCATGGCCCGTGCCGTGGGCGACAAACGCGGGCTGCGCCGCTACGGCCACGCCTACGTGCCGCTGGACGAAGCCTTGTCGCGCGTGGTGGTCGACTTCTCCGGCCGGCCGGGCCTCGAGATGCACGTGCCGTTCAAGAGCGGCATGATCGGCGCGCTGGACACCCAGCTGGTCTACGAGTTCTTCCAGGGCTTCGTGAACCACGCCGGCGTGACCTTGCACATCGACAACCTGCGCGGCGAGAACGCCCACCACCAGTGCGAGACGGTCTTCAAGGCCTTCGCGCGCGCGCTGCGCATGGCGCTGGAGATCGACCCGCGCGCCGCCGGCGTCATCCCGTCCACCAAAGGCAGCTTGTGACGCCCCCCCGACCATGAACACCGCCATTCCAAGAACCGTCGCCGTCGTCGACTACGGCATGGGCAACCTGCACTCGGTCTCCCAGGCCGTGCGGCACGTGGCGCAGGGCTCGGGGTTCGAGGTCGTCGTCACCTCCCGCCCCGAAGATGTCTTCGCGGCCGAGCGCGTGGTGCTGCCGGGCCAGGGGGCGATGCCCGACTGCATGCGCGAGCTGCGCGATTCCGGCCTGCTGGGGGCGGTGCTGGACGCCGCGGCGAACAAACCCCTGATGGGCGTGTGCGTCGGCATGCAGATGCTGCTGTCGCGCAGCGACGAGGGCCCCACTGAGGGCCTTGGCCTGATCCCGGGCGACGTGCGCCGCTTCGATCTGGCCGGCCGGCTGCAACCCGACGGCAGCCGTTTCAAGGTGCCGCAGATGGGCTGGAACCGCGTCAGCCAGGTCCAGCCCCACCCCGTCTGGGCCGGCGTGCCCGACGAAGCCTACTTTTACTTCGTGCACAGCTATTACACCCAGCCGACCGATGCGCGCCACAGCGCGGGCGAAACCGACTACGGCGGCCGCTTTACCTGCGCCGTGGCACGGGATAACATTTTCGCCACCCAGTTCCACCCAGAGAAAAGCGCCGGCCACGGCTTGGCGCTTTACCGCAATTTCCTGCACTGGAATCCCTGAATTCAATTCTCAAGATTCCCGGCCGATACCTGTTCCAGCGGCTGCCCGCACCGAATCGACGCTCCCCTCTCAACTCCCACCCCTGCACGGCCATGTTGTTGATCCCTGCCATTGACCTGAAAGACGGCAAATGCGTGCGCCTCAAACAAGGCGACATGAACGACTCCACCACCTTCGGTGAAGACCCGGCCGCGATGGCTCGCCGCTGGGTCGACGCGGGGGCGAGGCGGCTGCACCTGGTGGACTTGAACGGCGCCTTCGCCGGCAAGCCGGTCAACGAGCCCGCGATCAAGGCCATCCTGGCGGAGGTGGGGGAGGAGATCCCGGTGCAGCTGGGCGGCGGCATCCGCGACCTCGACACGATCGAGCGCTACCTGGACGACGGCCTGTCCTTCGTCATCGTCGGCACCGCGGCGGTCAAGAGCCCGGGTTTCCTGAAAGACGCCTGCAGCGCCTTCGGCGGCCACATCATCGTCGGCCTGGACGCGAAGGACGGCAAAGTCGCCACCGACGGCTGGAGCAAACTCACCGGCCACGAGGTGATCGACCTGGCCCAGAAATTCGAGGGCTACGGCGTCGAAGCCGTCATCTACACCGACATCGGCCGCGACGGCATGCTCAGCGGCATCAACATCGACGCCACGGTCAAGCTGGCGCAGGCCTTGACCATCCCGGTCATCGCTTCCGGCGGCCTGAGCGACATCGCCGACATCGAGCGCCTGTGCGCGGTGGAAGAGCAGGGCGTCACCGGGGTGATCTGCGGCCGGTCGATCTACACCGGGGCGCTGGATTTCGCGAAGGCGCAGGTGAGGGCGGACGAACTGGACCGCTTTGGCGGCTGAATTTCCTGCTTGCATGCCGCGCATCCGATTGCCTCAATGAAACTTGCAAATTTGTGGGCCAGCCAGATGTTTGTATTCATGAGATAAATATACATATCGTATGAAAATAAAAATTTATCCTAAATCGACTGTTTTGGCTAAAGTCTTATTTCCGTTGGCTCTGTTTTTTCTCGCTGGTTGTGCTGGATACAGAACTCCGGTGGAACGATCTGCTCAGCAAGATTCAGCGTCGGCTTATTTGTATGGAAGATTTGCTATTGACGCTAGAAAGGAGCCTATATTCGCTGGTTATCAGACTATGGGATTTTCTATATCTTGCGCTGACAAGCAAACTTATGTAATTAAATTTACTATTGATGATCCTCTGCAATTATTAAAAATAGAGCCATCACAATGCAAATTGAATGAATTTGTCTATACCAATACAAGTGGTGTAGTTAGATCAAGAAAATCTGTCTCAGATAATTTATCGAACGAGGTAAATTTCATGGCAGGAAAGGCTTACTATTTGGGTGACTTTTTTGCAGCAGCGGGAGCTTATCAAGTAAACTATTCGATAATTAATTATTATTGGGAACTTAAGGAGGTAAGGGATGAGTATGAGAGTGCTACGTCAGAAATCAAGGAGAAATATCCTGGGTTTGCGTCGGTCGTGACTGAGAAAAGAATTCTTGGAACCAGGCCTTGACTCCAGTTTTATATTATTTGGATTAAGGGCTTGAACGGCAATGCTCGCCAAACGCATCATCCCCTGCCTCGACGTCACCGGCGGCCGCGTCGTGAAGGGCGTCAATTTCGTCGAACTGCGCGACGCCGGCGACCCGGTGGAGATCGCCGCCCGCTACAACGACCAGGGCGCCGATGAGCTCACCTTCCTCGACATCACCGCCACCAGCGACGGACGCGATTTGATCCTGCACATCATCGAAGCGGTGGCGTCGCAGGTGTTCATCCCGCTGACCGTGGGCGGTGGCGTGCGCACTGTGGACGACGTGCGGCGGCTGCTGAACGCGGGCGCCGACAAGGTCAGCTTCAACTCCGCCGCCATCGCCAACCCGCAGGTGATCGCCGACGCGTCGCGCAAATACGGCGCGCAGGCCATCGTCGTGGCGATCGACGCCAAGCGCCGCGGCGCCGCCGAAGAGGCCGAGCGCGGCCCCGGCTGGGACGTCTACAGCCACGGCGGACGCAAGAACACCGGGCTGGACGCCGTGGCCTGGGCGACGCGCATGGCCGAAGCCGGTGCCGGGGAAATCCTGCTCACCAGCATGGATCGCGATGGCACCAAGAGCGGCTTCGACCTGCCGTTGACGCGGGCCGTCAGCGACGCGGTGCCGGTGCCCGTGATCGCCTCCGGCGGCGTCGGCGCGCTGGAACACCTCTCCGACGGCATCCGTGTCGGCGGCGCCGACGCGGTGCTGGCGGCCAGCATCTTCCACTACGGCGAATTCACCGTGGGCCAGGCCAAAGCGCTGATGGCGCGCGACGGCATCCCGGTGAGGCTGTGAGCCTGGAACGCCGCAAGGCGGGTCGGTCCGGTCCGGGTGGCGGCCGGCCGGATTCATCCCGGCAACAGCGCGCGCCGTCGGCCGGCGCGCCGCACGAGGTGCGCATCATCGGCGGGCTGTGGAAACGCAGCAAACTGCCTGTGGCCGACAAGCCCGGCCTGCGCCCGACGCCCAGCCGTGTCCGCGAAACCCTGTTCAACTGGCTCGGCCAGGATTTGTCCGGCTGGCGCTGCCTCGACGTTTTCGCCGGCAGCGGCGCCTTGGGATTCGAAGCCGCGTCGCGGGGCGCTGTCCAGGTGGTGCTGGTCGAGCGTGACAGCCAGCTGGTCCGCGGCCTGCGCGACACCCACGCCCGGTTGAAGGCGGGAAGCCGCGTGCAGGTCGAAGCCGGGGATGGCCTGGCCTTCCTGCGGCGTTGCGGCGCCGGCAGCTTCGACCTGGTTTTCATCGACCCGCCTTTCGACGCCGGCTTGTTCGACGCGGCGCTGGCGGCCGCGCTGCCGGCACTGTCCCCGGCGGGGTGCGCCTACCTGGAAGCCGACACTGCCTACACCGATGAGCGACTGCACGGCACAGGCTGGGCCGTGTTTCGGGCCAGCCGGGCCGGGGCGGTGCACTTCCACTTGCTGAAACCGTCTTCCGCCGGCCGGCTGCCCGGGGAGCCCTGACGCCCGGTCTGCCGCCCTGCGGCCAAAGGCCCACCGGGCTAAACTGGGCTCGCACGCTCTTTCTTTTCCTCCTCAGCGCCCGATCCGGCCGTTCTCACCCGGAGCCCCCATGACCTCATCCACCCGGCTCACCGCCGTCTACCCCGGCACCTTCGACCCCATGACCCTCGGGCATGAGGATCTGGTCCGCCGCGCCAGCCGGCTTTTCGAGCGGTTGATCATCGGCGTGGCCGCGGCCCACCACAAGCGCACGCTGTTCAACCTGGACGAGCGCCTGGACATCGCCGTCGAGCTTGCCGCGCCGTACCCGAACGTCGAGGTGATGGCTTTCCGCGGCCTGCTGCGCGACTTCGTTGTGGAACGCCAGGGCAAGGTGGTGGTGCGCGGCCTGCGGGCGGTCAGCGATTTCGAATACGAGTTCCAGATGGCCGGCATGAACCGCCAGCTGATGCCCGATGTCGAGACGGTCTTCCTGACGCCGGGCGACCACTACCAATTTGTTTCCGGCACCTTCGTCCGGGAGATCGCCACCTTGGGCGGCGACGTGTCGAAATTCGTCTCGCCCTCGGTGCTGCAACGGTTGGCTCAGCGTGTGAAGACGCTGAAAGCCGGCTGAAGGGCGATGGTGGCGAAGGCAGTGACGAGGCCGCGATGATGAATGCGTTGTTCGATATCCGCCGCAGGCCGTGCGCCCGTGCCGCGGCCATCCAGGGGAGGGTCCGGCCATGGCATTGATGATCACTGACGAGTGCATCAATTGCGACGTCTGCGAGCCCGAATGTCCCAACCAAGCGATCTCGATGGGCGAGGAGTACTACGTGATCGAGCCGAGCCGCTGCACCGAGTGCGTCGGCCATTTCAACGAGCCGCAATGCGTCCAGGTCTGCCCGGTGAGCTGCATCCCGGTCAACCCGGCGCATGTCGAGTCGAATGAATCGCTCTGGTTGAAGTACCGGCGCCTGCGCGACGAGGCGAAGGGCAAGGCGGCCGGTGGCGGTGCCGCTTCGAACCCGGTGCCGCCCGCCGCCGGCGCCGTCCCGGAGGGCGATGAGGTCGCGAAAGACGACCCTGGGGGGCGATAAGGCCTCAGGCGGTGCCGTCCCCGCCATTCCCCGGGGCTGGAGCGCCGGGTGCCGCCGGTTTCGGCGGCTTGGGCCGAGGCGGCTTGGCGTGCACTTTCATCATCGCCCGCTCCATCTCGCCTGACAGCATCAAGTCCAGGGCACCCAGCGATTGCCCGATCGCCTTGTCGATGCCTTCGCGCTCGATCAGGGGCGGCTTGCGCAGCACGTAGTTCACCACCTCGGCCTTGACGCCCGGATGGCCGATGCCCAGCCGCAGCCGCCAGAAGCCGGCGCTGCCCAGTTGGGCCTGGATGTCCCTGAGGCCGTTGTGCCCGGCATGGCTGCCGCCGAATTTCATCTTGGCCTGGCCGGGCGGAACGTCGAGTTCGTCGTGGGCGACGAGGATGTTCTCCGGTGGGATCTTGAAAAAGCGCGCCAGCGCGGCGACCGACTTGCCCGACAGGTTCATGAAGGTCATCGGCTCCAGGAGCCAGACCGGCCCGTGCGGCGTGCCGGCACGCGCCGCCAAGCCAAAGTAACCGCGCTCCACCGACAAGGAAACCTTGAGCAGCCGGGCCGCTTGGTCGATGAACCAGAAGCCGGCGTTGTGCCGGGTGTCTTCGTATTCCGGGCCGGGGTTGCCGAGGCCTACAAGCAGTTGGATCATGGTGGTGGGATTGTCGGGTGCTGGAAACCACCGCGGCGGGGCGGCGAACCAAAAAAAAGCCCCACCGAGGTGAGGCTTCGTTGCGAGGGGGGCGGGGGCGGCCTCACGGCGGCGCCCGCCCTATCCCGGGCTTACTTCTGGTTCTGCTTTTCGCTCTTCTTGCCCTTGGCGGCCTTGGCGGCGGGGGCGGCTGCCACGGGAGCGGCCACTTCCTCTTCCTCGACCGGCACCGTCACCGACACGATGGCCGGGTTGGGCTTGCCGTGGGTGACGACCTTGACGTTGGCGCCGAGTTGCAGGTCGCTGACGTGCAGCGACTGGCCCTTGGCCAGGTTGCCCAGGTCAACCGTGATGAACTCGGGCAGGGCCGATGCCAGGCACTGGATCTGCAGCTCGGTGACGATCTTGTTGACCAGGCACTTGTCGACCTTGACGGCCGGCGAGTTTTCTTCGTTGACGAAGTGCAGCGGCACCTTCTTGGTGATGCGGGTGGTGTTGTCCACGCGCTGGAAATCGACGTGCAGGACGATCGGGCGGAAGGGGTGGACCTGGTGGTCGCGCAGCAACACCTTCTCGACCTTGCCGTTCAGCTCCATTTCGAGGATGGTCGAATGGAAGGCTTCCTTCTTCAGCGCGTGGAAGAGGGCGTTGTGGTCGAGCTCGATCATGGCGGGCTTGCCCGCGCCGTACACGATGCCGGGCACTTTGTCGGCCAGGCGCAGGCGGCGGCTCGCTCCGGTCCCCTGCAACGTACGCTCATAAGCGACGAATTTCATTTTTCACTCCAATCAAACAAGAGGAAACGCCCGCGACCAGGCGTTCGGTGGGACGGGCCTCGCGGCCCGGGGTATCGCAGGGCCGAGGCCCTGGTTTGAAAGCGGCGTCAGAAGTTGCTGTTCTGCTCCGCGAACAAAGAGGTGACGGATTCGCCGTCGGAGATGCGGCGGATGGTTTCCGCGAAGAGGAAGGCCACCGAGAGCTGGCGCACCTTGCTGCATTGCTTGCCGGCGTCGCTCAGGGGGATGGTGTTGGTGATGACGACCTCGTCGAGCTTGGACCCCTTGATGCGCTCGATCGCCGGGCCCGAGAAGACGGAGTGCGTGCAGTAGGCGTAGACGTTCTTGGCGCCGCGCTCCTTGAGCACCTCGGCGGCCTTCACCAGCGTGCCGGCGGTGTCGATCATGTCGTCCATGATCACGCAGTTGCGGCC
>CBJNAE010000098.1:0-12330 GCA_966433995.1 uncultured Ideonella sp.
GGCGGCGTAGATGCCGGGGATGCGCAGCACCGTCACCGTCACGCCGTGGACGGGTCCGAAGCGCCGCAGCCGGCGCTCGGCGTCGACGCGCCGCCGGGCGCGATCGGTGCCCGGGTTCACGGGGCGGGTTTCGCCGAAACGCGCACCGCCGCAATCGCCATAGACCCCGGTGGTGCTGCCGTAGACGATGCGCCGCAGCCGCCCCGATCGCCGCCCCAGGGCGGCCAGCAGGTGGGCGGTGCGCGCGTCGGCCAGGCCCGCCGCCACCGGCGGCGCCAGGTGCAGCACGGCGTCGGCCAGTCCGGCCAGGCGGCCGAGCGTGGAGGCATCGTCCAGGTCACCCAGCAGCGGGACGGCGCCCGCGGCGCGCAGGGCGTCGAGCCGGCCGGGGCTGGAGGTCAGCGCGAGGACGCGGGCGCGGCCGCGCAGCGACTTGAGCACGCGCATGCCGACATCGCCGCAACCGACGATCAACACCGTCCAACGCTTCTTCAATGCCCGATCGGCTTCAAGCCGCCCTCCAGGTCCATCCGGCCAACCTCATGCGAAAACTGCGGGAAAATCCATGCAGCCGCCGAGTGTATGGGCCCGGGCCGCGCCCGGCACCACGACCACGCGCCGGCGCCCCCGCCTTTCAAGACAAACAGAGACCGAGCCGATCCATGACTTTCACCGTCACCCTCCAGCCCAGCGGCCGCCAATTCACCGTTGAGCGCGATGAGCCGATCCTGATGGCCGCCATCCGCCAGGGCGTGGGCCTGCCCTACGGCTGCAAGGACGGCGCCTGCGGCTCTTGCAAGAGCCGGCTGTTGGACGGCCGCGTGATCCACGGCGCCCACCAGAGCAAGGCGCTCAGCGCCGAGGAAGAAGACGCCGGCTGGACGCTGACCTGCCGCGCCGCCGCGCAGACCGACGTCGTCATCGAAGCCCGCACCGTGGTCGGCGCTGGCGAAGTACCTCCGCGCAAGATGCCCGCGCGCGTGAGCAGCATCAACAAACCTGCGCCCGACGTGGCCGTGGTGCGCCTGCAGATGCCGGCCAACGAGGCCTTCGTCTACAAGGCCGGCCAGTACATCGACGTGCTGCTGCGCGACGGCGCCAAGCGCAGCTATTCGATGGCCAATGCGCCGCACCGGCAGGCCGAGGTGCTGGGCAACGGCCAGCCCGGCATCGAGTTGCACATCCGGCACATGCCGGGGGGCAAGTTCACGGACGCCGTCTTCTCGACGATGAAGGAAAAGGACATCCTGCGCATCGAAGGCCCGTTCGGCAGTTTCTTCCTGCGCGAGGACAGCGACAAGCCGCTGGTGCTGCTGGCTTCGGGCACCGGCTTCGCGCCGATCAAGGCCCTGGTGGAACAACTGCGGCACCTGGGCGCCGACCGCCCCACCCTGCTCTATTGGGGCTGCCGCAGCCGGGCCGACCTCTACCTGCACGACTGGGCGCAAGAGGCGGCGGCGCAATCGCCTTGGCTGCGCTACGTGCCGGTGCTTTCGGAACCGTCGGCCTCGGACGGGTGGACGGGCCGGACCGGCCTGGTCCACCAGGCCGTCATGCACGACCTGCCCGACCTGTCGGGCCACCAGGTCTACGCCTGCGGCGCACCGGTGATGGTGCACGCCGCGCAGCGCGACCTGGTCGAGCAGTGCCGCCTGCCCGACACCGAGTTCTTCGCGGACGCGTTCACCACCGCGGCGGACACGGTGGCGGCGTCGTCTTGAGGGTGGGCAGGCGCCGTTCGGGCTTGAGGGGGATTGTGTAGGAGCGGCTTCAGCCGCGATCCCCGTGCACCGCATCGCGGCCGAAGCCGCTCCTGCAAAAGAAAAAGGGTTGAAACCACCTTCCTTGACCCTCAGGCCTGCGCCGGCAACGACACCTCCCCCTCCTGCGCCGCGGCTGCCACTTTGCGGGCCACGGCCATGCCGTTGACGATGCGCCCGCCGACCAGTTTCACCACGCGGTCGGCGCTGGCGATGGTCTCGGAACGGTGGGCCACGATCACGCGCGTCAGCTTCAACTGCCGCACCGCCTCGTTGACGCAGCGTTCGCGCGCCACGTCGAGGTGGCTGGTGGCCTCGTCCAGGAACAGGATTCTCGGTTGCCGGTAGAGCGCGCGCGCCAGCAGGATGCGCTGCTTCTGGCCGCCGGAGAACACCGTGCCCATGTCGCCGACCAACGTGTTGTATTGCATCGGCATGGCGGCGATGTCGTCGTGCACCTCGGCCATGCGCGCGCACGCCTCGATGCGCTCGAAGTCGGGCTGCGGGTCGAAGAATGCGACGTTCTCGGCGATGGAGCCGGCGAAGAGCTGGTCGTCCTGCATCACGCTGGCGACCGCGCTGCGGTAACGCGACAGGCCCAGGCGCGCCAAGGGCACGCCGTCGACTTCGATGCTGCCCGACAACGGCTGCAGCAATCCGAGCATCAACTTGACGAGCGTGGTCTTGCCGCTGCCCGAGGGTCCGATGATGGCGAGCGATTCGCCGGCCTCCACGCGCAGGCTGACGCCGTCGATCAGCATCGGGTCAGCGTCGGCGTAACGGAACCTCACGTCCTTCAGTTCGATCGCGCCTTGAAGCTGCAGGGGGACGCCGACAGCGGGAGCCACCAACGGCGGATTGACGAAGGAAGCGCCGGACGAGGGCGCGGCCTGCGCGTCGTCCTGTTCGGGCGGCGTCAACGCGATGTCGGAGACGCGCTCGGTGTGCAGGTTCAGCATGCGCATGTCCATGCCCTTCTCGACCAGAGCAGCGGTGCGCTGCACGAACTGCGTCTTGTAGGCGACGAAGGCGAACAGCATGCCGACGGTGAAACCGCTGCCCGCGCCCGCACCGGCGTCAAGCACGAGCCGCGCCCCGATCCACACCGTGACCACGTTCTCGATGCCGAACAGCAGCCCGTTGAGGCTCTGGTAGAGCACGCCCAGCCGCTGCGTGCGGATCATCGCGTTGAACTGGTCGACCACGAGGTTGCGCCAGGCGACGGTGCGCTGGTCCTCGCGGCCCGAGAGCTTGATGCCCTGCATGCCTCGCACGGTTTCGAGGAAGTGGCTGTGCTGGCGGGCGCCGCGCACGATCTGCTCCTCGCTGGCGGCGCGGAAGGGGCGGTACAGGGCGAGCCGCAGCAGCGCGTAGAGCAGCGCCGCCGCCAGCGCGACGCAGGCCAGCCGAGGGCTGTAGACGAACATCATCGCGACCGTGCCCAGCGCCATCACGCCATCGATCAGCGCCTCGAGGAAGCTGGTGGTCAGCGTGCGCTGGATCGCGTTGAGCGAGTCGAAGCGCGAGACCACGTCGCCGATGTGGCGCTTGTCGAACCACGCCATCGGCAGGCGGACCAGGTGCCGGAACAGGTTCGACATCAACTGCAGGTTGAGCGTGGCGCCCAGCACCATCAGCACCCAGGCGCGCAGGGCGGTGAGCCCCACCTGCAGCCCCGCCAGCAGCAGGAAACCCACGCCCAGCACGCTCAGCAGGTCGCGGTCCTGGGAGACGATGGCCTCGTCGACCACCCATTGCAGGTAGAAGGGCGCGAGCAGCGCGAAGACCTGCAGCATCAGCGCCAGCGCGATCACCTGCGAGAAGCCGCCCGCCAGCGCCGGCATGCGGCCCAGCAGTGTGCGCAGCGGCACGCGACGGCGCTCGTCGGCCGGCTTGAAGGCGTGGGTGGGCGCGAGTTCGAGCGCGACGCCGGTGAAGTGGCGCGAGAACTCGTCCATCGCCACTTCGCGCCGGCCGATGGCCGGGTCGAGCAACGTCACGCTGCCCGCGCGCGCGCGCGCCAGCACCACGAAGTGGTTGAAGCCCCAATGCAGGATGCAGGGCAGCTTGAGCTGCGGCAAGTGCGCCAGTTCCAGGCGCAGCGGCCGCGCCTGCATGTCGAGCGCGCCGGCGAGGTGCATCAGCTCGGCCAGTGTCGAGCCCTTCATCGAAACCGCGCAGCGCGCGCGCAGCGAAGCCAGGTCGATGCGGTGGCCGTGGTGGCCCGCCACCATGGCGACGCAGGCGTGGCCGCACTCGGCGGCTTCGGTCTGCAGGATGAGCGGCGTGCGCCGCCCGGAGGAGAAGTCCAACACTGTCATGCTTCACACCCTGCCTGTGACGGAGAAAAGGGGATCGAGCAACCACTCGATGACGCGGCGGCGGTCGATGCGGATGTCGGCGTCGACCGCCATGCCGGCCTGCAGGTTCATCGGCTGGCCGTAGGCGAGCACCTGTTGCGCCGGGAGCCGCACGGTGACGCGGTACACCGGCTCCGACAGCGCGACCGGCAGGCTGGCCTCGTTGGGCTGGATCACTGTGCGGCCCACGCGCAGCACCTCGCCCTCGTGGTGGCCGAAACGCTGGTAGGGGAAAGCCTGGTAGCGCAGCGCCACCTGCTGCCCGGGGCGAATGAAGCCGGCCGCGCGGGTGGGCACCAGCAACTCGGCTTCCAGCGACGCGCCCGCCGGCAGCACCGACAGCAGCGGCGTGCCGGGGTTCACCGTCTGGCCGACCTCGGCGAGGATGGTCGTCACCGTGCCGTCGGTGGCCGCGGTCAGCACCACGGTGCGGCGCGTGTCGGCCTCGGTGAGCTGCTGCTCAAGCTCCAGGAGCTGTCGGCCGATCTGGGCCGAGTTGTTCGAGCGCCTGAGGCCGCTGGAGGCCAATTCGGCGCGCGCCGCGTCGAGGTCGCGCTGCAGGCCGGTGGCCGTGCGCCCCAGGTTGGCGAGCTGGCTGCGCTGGTCGAGCAGTTCTTCCTGCTTTTGCTGCAAAGAAGCTTCCGACATGAAATGCGAGGCCACCAGGCCTTCGTAGCGCTTGACCGTCAGCTCGGCGCTTTGCACGCGACGGCCCTGCAGTTCCTGCTGCGCACGCACCTGCGCGATCTCGGTCTCCAGGCCACGGACGCGCTGGGCCGCGGCGGAGCCGGTCAGCCGGTCGATCTCGTCCTGCTTGGACTGCTCGCGCTCCAGGCTGTCGCGCCGGTCCTTCAGCTGCCCGAGCACGGCCGCCTGCGCATCGCGCGTGGTCGCGGTGGAGCGGTCGCTGGAGATGACCATCAGCACGTCGCCCCGGCGCACCGCCTGGCCCTCGACGACCCGGCGCTCCACCACCGCGCCGGCTTGCGGCGTGTACACCTTGACCAGACCACGGGTGGGCGCGAGGTAGCCGGCCACATGTTCCTTCCGGGTGTATTGCGCCCAGCCCGCGAACAGCAGGCCGGCCAGGCTTGCGCCCAGGACGGCGATGATCAACAGCCGGATGCGCGGCATCGCCGCGACCAGCGGCGCGCCGTAAAGCGAATCACATTGCGCAGCGACCGCCTGCCTGCGGAAAGTGAGGATATTCGCGCCCATGGCCGTCGCAACGCCATCAAGCCGCGAGCGCTTCGATGTCCGTGGCCGCCTCGACAGGGGGCGGCCTGGAAGCGCCTTCCAGCCAGGCGTTGAGCTGCTGCGCCGTCCAGCCCAGGCGCTGCGTCACCTGCTCGGCCGCTGGCCAGAAACGGATGCGGTCCTGTTCGAAGGGGCCGTAGTTCAGCACATAGGAACGCAGCAGCGAGACCGCGCGCTGCACGTCCACCGGGCGCTGTTTCACTTCGCGATCGAAATACTCTTCATATTCGTTGGAAGTGTGGTGAATGAATTTTCCGCCGTCGAGTTTCTCGCAGAGCAGCTTGTAATCTTTCGTCTGCATGATCCAGTAATGCCAGACGTCGTCTATATCGGGCGAGAAAGGAATGCCTCCATGGCTGTGCGTGGCCATGTTGAGGTATTTAAGAAGCTCCTCAATCCGCATATTGACCTCATCGCTGGACAAGGGCGCCATTTTGCGGTCGAAATAATATTTCATCGCCGGCGACAAAAAGGTGGCTCGCAGTTCCTCGTTGGTGATCATCTTGAATCTCCGCAAGTGGAAGAAAAAGGCGAAGGATTTTTTCCTTCGCCCCCGGTACATCAGCCGCCCAAGGTCTTGGCGGCGATATCCGTTTTCAGGGCCGGGTTCACCGCCGGATTGATCACCGAATCGGACAGCCCCGAGATGTGGCAGCTGCAGCAGTGGCAAGCGCAGCAGCGGATGGCAGCCGCCAGGCCACCGGAAATCGCCAACCCGCCGGAAACCTGCGCGGCTTGTTCGAATTCCAGCTCGAGCATCTTGGTCAGTTCAGCCGTTTCGTCGGCGGCGGCGAAGGTGGTGGGCAGTGCAGCCTTGATGTTTTCCATGGTTTATCTCCTATCAGAAGTTGAAAATACCTCGGGCATCGAATTTCATGCGCGAGAACAGTCATGCCATCAGCAGGAATCAATCAATATTCCGGCATCCAGCCCGGAAGTCGTGAATGCGTGAGAAAACCGCTTCTCGAATCCGAGGCACAAATCTAATTGCCGCCTGGAGCGTTTGCACTCCCTAAGGAAAAGTGAAATACCCCCTAATTGAATCCCCCTAATTTGCACCCTGAATCGGTGAGTAGTTTTCACCTTTGGGGATAGGAGACCCCATATCGGCAACACACCAGCGGCGGACGACGCCCCAGGCGGGAGTGCCTTGCGATCCACCAAGCCTGGCGCGCGGTGCGCGAGTGCCTGTGCATCGAGGCAGAAGGCTGTGAATGGCTACCGGCGTGCGCCACCGAGTCGGCCAAGGCGGCCGATGTGATCAACGACGCACCCTGGGAGCAGCTTCTTTCCTGCGGGAAGACGCTGACAAACCCCCTGGAACGGCCGGACCGCCATGCGGGTCCGCGGCCTAGCTAGTCCAGTGAAACAGAGAAATCGGATGTGCGATTTCTCTGTTTCACTGGACTAGGGAGTCTTTGCTCCCTCGCCCGCTTGCGAGAGGGTTGGCGTGAGGGTGGACGCGGACCGCGGTGCTTGAGACAAGCCATGGAACCTCAGGGCGAACGGAGGCGAGGATCGCCGCGCAGCACCGTTCGGGCTGAAAAGGTGTGAGGCAATCCGGCGCGGCCGAGCAGCCCGGCCCTTCGACAGGCTGGAGCGAACGGAAAAGCAGGGCCACCCGCCCCACGGCAAGCCCGCGCTGCCGCCCCTTGCTACTCCTTGCGGCGGATGTAGCTCGACTGCTTGGCGTCCTCGGGGTAGAAGAATTCCACCTGGCCGCGCCGCCAGGTGCCCAGCCAAACCATGTTGCCGGTGATGGCGTCGTGGTCCCTGGCGCTGAAGGGCTCGGTGTAGGTGGTGACCACGCCCTGGTAAGGGCGCTCCTTGTTTTCGAGTGCCTGCTTGAGCGTGGTGCCGTTGATGTTGCCCTTGGTCTGGAAGGCGGCGAAGAGCATCAGGTGCACCGCGTCGTAGGTCTGGGCCGCGGCCATCAGCGAGCCGATGCGCTTCTCTTGGGAGTACTTGAAATAGCGCAGCAGGAAGGACGAGCGGCGTTCGTTGGCGGCGTCCTGGATGACGGTCTGAGCCATCATCGTGCCTTCCAGCGCTTCGGGGCCCGCCTTCTCGAGCACGCTGCGGAATGACAGCGGCCAGGGCGCGAAATACGGCACCTTCCAGCCGAGGTCGTGCCGGCTCTTCGCCGCGACCGCCTGCTCAGGCCCGACGGTGTACACGACGATGGCCTCGGCCCCGGCGTCGCGGGCTTTCTGCATCTCGTCCGTCAGGCTGGACACGCCCAGCGGAAAGCGCGCCACCGACACGGGGGACAGCCCGCCTTTGGCCAATTCGGCGGAGAGATCCTTCACGCCGCCTTCGCCATAGCCGGTGGAGTCGGCGAAAATCGCCACCTTCTTGATCTTGCGCCGGTTGACGATCTCGTTGATCAGGAAACGCGCGTTGACGTTGTCCGGCGGCGCGACCCGGAAGATGTAGCTGTCGACCGGCGGGTATTTGGTGGTGACGGCCGTGCCCTGCGAACACGGCACCATCAGCAGGTGCTTGTTGTCCTGGAAGACATCCAGCGCTTTCATGGCCACACCGGTGTTGCAAAAGCCGATGGTGAAGTCGACCTTCTCCTTGAGCACCAGGTCTTCCGCCACCTTGCGGCCTTCGTCCGGGGCGCCCTTGTCGTCGCGCACGACCAGCTCCAGCGGGCGGCCCAGCAGCCCGCCGGACTCGTTGATCTCCTTGACGGCCAACTCCGCCCCCAGGCGCACGCTGTTGCCGAAGTCGGCGGACCCGCCGGTCAAAGGCGCGATCAACCCCACACGGACCAGCTTGCCAGGCGGCACGGTCTGGGCCGCCGCCGCCAGCGGCAGCGCCATCAAAACGCCAAGCCAACGCACCAATAGATTGCTTCGCCTCATGCTTTTATCTCATGAACCAGGTGGGTGCAGCGTAGAACACCGCCGGAGCTTTCACCACCGAGACAACCCGCTGAGAGGACGCACCTAAGTAAAAACACGTACATCACCCAGAGGCATGGGGATAAAAAAGAACCGATCCAAGGGAGGAAAAAAAATCGGCCCAGAGGGGCCGATTCGCAGGCTGTCGCGCCAGCCGGGTGGACGCGCCACCGGCCGGCGGGGGTTCACTCGCCCAGGTAGGCGGCCCGCACCTTGGGGTCGTTCAGCAGCGCCTTGCCTTCGCCGGTCATCGTGACTTCGCCGGAGTCCATCACGTAGCCGCGGGAGGCCAGGCCCAGCGCGCGGCTGGCGTTCTGCTCCACCAGCAGCACGGTGACGCCGTCGCGGTGGATCTGGTCGACCACTTCGAAGATCTTGTCGACCATGATCGGGCTCAGGCCCATCGAAGGCTCGTCCAGCAACAGCACCTTGGGCTGGGTCATCAGCGCGCGACCCATGGCCAGCATCTGCTGTTCCCCGCCCGACATCGTGCCGGCCAGCTGGTTGCGGCGCTCCTTGAGGCGCGGGAAGATGGTGAAGATCTTCTCGATGTCGGCTTCGATCTGCTTGTCGTTGCGGATGAAGGCGCCCATCTGCAGGTTCTCAGTGATGGTCATCCGGGTGAAGGTGCCCCGCCCTTCCGGCACCATCACCAGGCCTTGCTTGACCAGGTCCCAGGGCCCCTGGCCCTTGATGGACTTGCCGAGGTATTCGATGTCGCCGCCGGCGACGGGCTGGATGCCGGTGACCGCCTTCAGCGTCGTGGTCTTGCCGGCGCCGTTGGCGCCGATCAGGCTGACCAGCTCGCCTTCGTGCACTTCGAAGCTCACGCCCTTGACGGCCTGGATGCCGCCGTAGGCCACCTTGAGTCCGCTGACTTTCAACAACGTCTTGCTCATTTTTCCAATCCTTGAATTTGCTGTCGACGAGTGGCGGGTCAGTGGGCGCGGTGGTCGCCCAGGTAGGCCTCGATCACCTTCTCGTTGCGCTGCACTTCGGCCGGCGTGCCCTCGGCGATCTGCTTGCCGTAGTCCAGCACCGTCACGCGGTCGCACAGGCCCATGACGAGCTTGACGTCGTGCTCGATCAGCAGGATGGTCCGGCCGTCGTTGCGGATGCGGTCGATGAGTTCGCGCAGCACCACCTTCTCGGTGGCATTCATGCCGGCGGCGGGCTCGTCCAGCGCGATCAGCTTCGGGTCGGTCGCCAGGGCGCGGGCGATCTCCAGGCGGCGCTGGTCGCCGTAGCTCAGCGTGCGCGCCTTGTACTCGCCGTACTTGCCGATACCCACGTAGTCGAGCAGCTCCTGGGCGCGCTTGGCGATGGCGGCCTCCTCGGAGACGAAGGACTTGGTGCGGAAGATCGCGCCGACCAGTCCCGAGTGCGCGCGCACGTGGCGGCCCACCATCACGTTCTCCAGCGCCGTCATCTCGGCGAACAGCCGGATGTTCTGGAAGGTGCGCGCGATGCCGGCCTTGGCCACCTCGTGCACCGCGGTGGGCTTGTAGGGTTCGCCGCCCAGCTCGAAGCTGCCCGAGTCTGGCGTGTACAGGCCGGTGATCACGTTGAAGAAGGTGGTTTTGCCGGCGCCGTTCGGACCGATCAGGCCGTAGACCTGGCCCTTGCGGATGGTGATGCCCACATCCGACAGGGCTTGCAGGCCCCCGAAGCGCTTGGAGATGCCAGCGACTTTCAACACAACATCAGACATGCCGCTCTCCTTCACTTCTTCGATTGGTTGGGGGTCGGCGCAGGCGCCGCTTTGCCGTGCTCGGGCGCTGGCCACAGGCCGCGCGGGCGGGCGAGCATGATCGCGATCATGGCCACGGCGATAAGGAACTGTCGAAGGATCGAGGCGTCCAGGCGCCCGTCCGTCATCTGCTGCAGCGGGCCGGCGACGTAGCGCAGGACTTCGGGCAGCGCCGACAGCAGCAAGGCGCCGACGATCACGCCGGGGATGTGGCCGATGCCGCCCAGCACGACCATCGCGATGATCATCACCGACTCCTGCAGCGAGAACGACTCGGGCGAGACGAAGCCCTGGAACGAAGCGAACATCACGCCGGACACGCCGCCGAAGGTGGCGCCCATGCCGAAGGCCAGCAGCTTGAGGTTGCGGGTGTTGATGCCCATGGCCTTGGCCGCGATCTCGTCCTCGCGGATCGCCATCCAGGCGCGGCCGACGCGGCTGCGCTCCAGGCGGTAGCAGATGATCACGCTGAGGATCACCAGGCCGAGGAACAGGTAGTAGTAGTTGGTGACGTAGGGGATGGAGAAGCCGAAGGGCTCCCAGGCCTTGCCGAAGTCGAAGCCGAAGATCTTGAGCGAGTCGATCTGGGCCAAGCCTTTCGGGCCGTTGGTGACGTTGATCGGGTGGTCCAGGTTGTTCAGGAAGATGCGGATGATCTCGCCGAAGCCGAGCGTCACGATCGCCAGGTAGTCGCCGCGCAGGCGCAGCGTGGGCGCGCCCAGCAGCATGCCGAACATGCCGGCCACCGCCGCGCCCAGCGGGATCACCAGCCAGATCGACGAGTGCAAGCCGTTGGGGAACATCGCGGCGACGGCCGGGAAGGTATCGACCAGGTGCGGCCCGGCCAGCAAGGCGAACATGTAGGCGCCGACCGCGTAGAAGGCGACGTAGCCGAGGTCCAGCAGGCCGGCGTAGCCGACCACGATGTTCAGGCCCAGGGCCAGCAGCACGTACAGCAGGGCGACGTCGATGATCCGCACCCAGGCGGTGCCGAACTGCTGGGCGATCAGGGGCAGGACCAGCAGGCCGACGCCGGCCAGCAGGAAGGTGCCCAGTTTGCTTTTCTGAGTAGTCATGTCGTTTTCTCCTGGGCTGGGGTCAGGCTCGGTCGGCCACACGCTCGCCCAGCAGGCCCTGGGGCCGCAGGGTCAGGACCAGGATCAGCACGATGAAGGCGAAGATGTCCTGGTAGTGGCTGCCCAGCACGCCGCCGGTCAAGGCGCCGATGTAGCCGGCGCCCAGGGCTTCGATCAGGCCGAGCAGCACGCCGCCCACCATCGCGCCCGCGAGGTTGCCGATGCCGCCGAACACCGCCGCGGTGAAGGCTTTCAAGCCGGGCAGGAAGCCCATGGAGTGCTGGACGGAGCCGTAGTTGGCGGCGTACATCACGCCGGCCAGGGCGGCCAGGGAGGCGCCGATCACGAAGGTGGCGGAGATGACGGCGTCGGGGCGCACGCCCATGAGGCCGGCCACGCGCGGATTCTCGGCGGTCGCGCGCATCGCGCGGCCCAGCTTGGTGCGGTGCACCAGGTACATCAGGCTGGTCAGCGCGATCGCCGTGCACACCAGGATGATGATCTGCACGGTGTTGATCACGGCGCCGAAGATGAAGAAGGGCTCGCTTGGCAGCAGGATGGGATAGGGCTTGTAGTTCGGCTTCCAGATGATCATGGCCAGCGTCTGCAGGAGCAGACTCATGCCCATGGCGGTGATCAAGGGAGCCAGCCTGGGCGCGTTGCGCAGCGGGCGATAGGCGATTTTCTCGATGGAGAAATTCAGCAGCGAGCAAACGATGACCGCCGCGATCAGCGACAGCAGCAGCATCAGCCACCCGGGCAGGCCGGAGTCGGCAAGCACCGTGACCACGGACCAGCTGGTCAGCGCGCCCACCATCAACACATCGCCGTGGGCGAAATTGATGAGATTGATGATGCCGTAGACCATCGTATAGCCCAGTGCGATCAGCGCGTACACGCTTCCCAGCACCAGGCCATTGATGATTTGCTGGATGAAAATCTCCATGAAAGGGGTCTCCTCGGTTCAATAACAAAAACTATTTCGCAGCGACCGACCCTTGCTAGGCGTCATCCAGAGGCCACGCAACAGCACTCGCGTCCCGCAAACTAAGCAAAAAACCCGCCACGGTCGGCTGGAGTTTCAGGCCGTCAAATTTCAGGCAACCCCGGATTCTAGTTCTAGGGGCCTTCGGTAAACATTCGAAACGAAGCGGTTTTTCCTAGATACTTACACCAATTGACCGTGTTTTCCGCCGTGATTGATTCGGCCTTCCGTGC
>CBJNAE010000099.1:0-12259 GCA_966433995.1 uncultured Ideonella sp.
CGCCTGAGCCTGCGCGATTTCGTCATCGTCACCGCCCTGGAGGTCGACCTGTCGCCGGGGTTCTCGGTGCTGACCGGGGAGACCGGCGCGGGCAAATCCATCCTCGTCGACGCGCTGCAGCTGGCGCTGGGCAGCCGCGGCGACGCCGCGGTCGTCCGTGAAGGCGCCGGCCGCGCCGAGATCACCGCCGAGTTCGACACGCCGGCGTCGCTGCTGCCCTGGCTCAACGAAGCCGGTTTCGAGGTCGCCGACAGCCTGCTGCTGCGCCGCACGATAGACACCCAAGGCAAGAGCCGGGCCTGGGTGAACGGCAGCAGCGCCACGATCACCCAGCTGCGCGAGGCCGCCGACCACCTCGTCGACATCCACGGCCAGCACGCCTGGCAGAGCCTGACCCGCGCCGCGGCCGTCCGTGGCTTGCTCGACCACTACGCCGGCGTCGACGCCTCGCCGCTGGCCACCGCCTGGGCCGACTGGAAAGCCGCCGCCGAAGCCTTGAACTCGGCGGCCGGCCGGCAAGCCGACCTGCAGCGCGAGCGCGAGCGGCTCGAATGGCAGATCGGCGAGCTGGACAAGCTGGCGCCGCGCGAAGACGAGTGGGCCGACCTGAACGCCGAACACCAGAAGCTCTCCCACGCCCAGTCCCTGATCGACGCCGCCCATGCAGCGCTGCAGGCGCTGAGCGAAGGCGAGAGCAACGCCGAGGGCCTGGCCGGGCGGGCGATCGACGGCCTGCAGGGCGTGGCGGACTACGACGCCGAACTCGGCGGCGTGATCGAGGTCTTGCAAGGCGCGCAGGCCCAGTTGCAGGATGCCGCCCACAGCCTGGGCGCCTACCTGAACCGCACCGAGGTCGAGCCCGAGCGGCTGCAGGCGCTGGACGACCGCCTGTCGGCCTGGATCAGCCTGGCGCGGCGCTACCGCCGCCCGCCGCAGGAGCTTGCGGCGCTGCTGGCCCAGTGGCGATCGGAGCTGCACGCGCTGGAAGCCTCCGCCGACGTGCAGGGCCTGGAAAAAGCCGTGGCCCAGGCGCGGGCCGCGTTCGATGCGCAGGCCGCCCGGGTGTCCGCCGCGCGCCGCAAGGCGGCGCCCATGCTGGCTCAGGCCATCACCCAGGCGATGCAGCAGCTCGGCATGGCGGGCGGGCAGTTCGAAGTGCAGCTGGCGCCTTGCGACGGCCCGCAATCCTGGGGCGTGGAAACCGTGGAATTCCTGGTGGCGGGCCATGAAGGCAGCACACCGAGGCCGCTGGCCAAGGTGGCGTCGGGCGGCGAGCTGTCGCGCCTGGCGCTGGCGATCTCGGTCACCACGGCCACCGCGCCGGGCCGCGGCGGCGGCGCGGTTGCGGCGGCGGCTGGCGACCCCAGCCCGGCCGACGCGGCGGCGGGCACCTTGATCTTCGACGAGATCGACTCGGGCGTCGGTGGCGCCGTGGCCGACACCGTCGGCCGCCTGATGAAGCAGCTCGGCCGCGAACGCCAGGTGCTGGCCGTCACCCACCTGCCGCAAGTGGCGGCCTGCGCCGACCAGCACTTCGTCGTCGCCAAGGCCGCGGTCGACGGCCGCACCCGCAGCGAGGTGCGGGCCGTGGCCGGCGAGGCCAGGGTGGCCGAGATCGCCCGCATGCTCGGCGGCGAGCGGCTGTCCGGCACCAGCCTGGCCCATGCGCAGGAGATGCTGCAGGTCGCCACCACCCCGCAAGCCGCCGCGCCTGCCGCCCGCGCGCCCAAGTCGAACCGCGGGGCCCGGCCATGACCTCACCCGCCGCCCCCCTCGACCCCACCCAGCCCGGCGACACCCCCAACGGCGCCCCGCCCGGCAACGGCAACGGCAACGGCGCCGAGCGGCGCTCGCGCAACGTCATGCTCGTGACCGGCATCTCCGGTTCGGGCAAATCGGTGGCGCTGCACGCTTTGGAGGACGCCGGCTATTTCTGCGTCGACAACCTGCCGCCCGAGCTGCTGCGCGATTTCCTGCGCCTGGAGAACGAGCGCTCCGAGCCGCGCGTGGCGATCGCCGTCGACGTGCGCAGCGCCGGCTCGCTGCCGCACCTGCTGCCGCTGCTGAAAGAGCTGCGCGCCGAGGGCGTGCCGATCCGCTCGGTCTTCCTGGACGCCACCACCGACGCGCTGGTGCGGCGCTTTTCCGAATCGCGCCGGCCGCACCCGCTGTCCCGGCTGGCCGGCGACGCGCAGGAAGACGGCCGGGCGCTGGTCGACGCCATCGAGATGGAACGCGAGCTGCTGGCCGAGCTGCGCGAGGTCTCCACCGTCATTGACACCAGCCAGCTGCGCCCCACGCAGCTGCGGGCCTGGGTGCGCAACCTGGTCAAGTCCAACGCCAACCGGCTGACCCTGGTGTTCGAATCCTTCGCCTTCAAGCACGGCGTGCCGCTGGACGCCGACTACGTCTTCGACGTGCGCATGCTGCCCAACCCGCACTACATCCGCGAACTGCGGCCGCTCACCGGGCGCGACGCGGGCGTCGTCGAATACCTGCGCGAGCAGCCGGAAGTGGGCGACATGCTCGAGCAGATCGACGCCTTCATCTCGCGCTGGCTGCCGGCCTTCGAAGGCGACCAGCGCAGCTTCCTCACCGTCGCGATCGGCTGCACCGGCGGCCAGCACCGCTCGGTCTACCTGGTGGAAAGCCTGGCCAGGCGCTTCGCGCACAAGGCAACCACGCTCACCCGGCACCGCGAGCTGGACGCCCGCGCCTGAGGCAGCGGGCGAAGACGAAACCCACGGGCGACGCATGTTCTCCGACGACACCTTCAAACTGCCGCTGTTCCCGCTGCAGGCCGTGCTCTTCCCGGGCGGGCTGCTGTCGCTGAAAGTGTTCGAAGCACGCTACCTCGACCTGGTGACCGATTGCCTGCGCACCGGCAAGCCCTTCGGCGTGGTGGCCCTGCAGGCGGGCCGCGAGGTGAAAGCCAAGGGCGAGGAAGCGCCCCGCATGGAAAACACCGGCGTCATGGCCGAATTGTTGGATGTGGACAGCGCGCAGGCAGGCATCCTGCAGGTCCGCTGCAAGGGCCTGCAGCGCTTCGAGATCCGGTCGAGCCACCAGGAAAGCGACGGCCTGTGGATGGCGCGAGTTTCCAGGTTGGCGGAAGACCTGGACGCCTCGCCGCAGGTCGAGATGCACGAGACCGTGAAGGCGCTGGCCTCGGCCATCGCTTCGCTCAAGAGCCAGGGCAGCACGCCCTTCCTGGAGCCGTACCGTTTCGACAGCGCCAGCTGGGTGGCCAACCGCTGGTGCGAGATCCTGCCGATCTCCATGGCCGCCAAGCAGAAGCTGATGGAGCTGCCGGACGGCTTGGCGCGGCTCCAGCTGGTGCGGGACTTCCTGCGCAGCAAAGGTGTGGTGACGGGGTGACGGGCTGAGGGCTTGTGAAGCATTCCGCCGGGCCCGCGGCCGCGGCTGTCACAGGCCTGCCGACAGCCATTTGCGCAAGGGTGCCGGCAGGCCCATCGCGAGCGCTTCTTCCACCGAAACCCACTGCCCCGGGGGCAGGCCGCGCAGCACGCCGGCCACCGCGTCTTCGGGCAGACCGTCGGGCAAGGTGTGGCGCAGCGGATGCAGCGTCCAGTCCAGGTGGGTCAACACGTGCACGAAGCTGGCGAGCGCCTCGGACCCGCCCGGCCAGCCGGCGCGCAGCGCGGCCAGCGCCGCCGGGTCATCGAACTCGGGCAGGCTCCACAGCCCGGCCCACACGCCGGTGTCGGCGCGCTGCGTCAGCCAGAGCCTGCCGCGCCATTCCAGCCGCAGCCAATGGTGTTCGCGCGCGCCGCGCTTGAGCTTGCGGGTCTTGACCGGGTAGCGCATGGCCTGGCCCTCGCGGGCGGCGGCGCAGTGCGGTCGCACCGGGCAGATCAGGCATTGCGGCTGGCGCACCGAGCACAGCGTGGCGCCCAGGTCCATCAAGCCCTGGGTGTAGGCGGGCATGCCTTCGTCCGGCAGCAGGTCGGTGGCGTGGCGCCAGAGCAGGCGCTCCTGCGCAGCCGAGGCCAGGTCGCCGCCGAAGGCCAGCACCCGGGTGAGCACGCGCTTGACGTTGCCGTCCAGGATGGCGACGCGCTCGCCGAAGCAGAACGCCGCGATCGCGGCGGCGGTGGAGCGGCCGATGCCGGGCAATTCGGCCAGGGCCTGGGCACTGCCCGGGAAACGGCCGCCGTGCTCGGCCACCACCGCTTGCGCGCAGCGGTGCAGGTTGCGGGCGCGGCTGTAATAGCCCAGGCCGCTCCACATCGCCAGCACTTCGTCGAGGTCGGCCGCGGCCAGGGCCTGCACATCGGGGAAACGCGCCAGGAAGCGCCCGAAATAGTCGATCACGGTGGCGACCTGGGTCTGCTGCAGCATCACTTCGGAAAGCCACACGCGGTAAGGGTCCCGCGTGTGCTGCCAGGGCAGGCCGTGCCGGCCGTGCGCGGCCTGCCACTCGATCAGGTCGAGCGCGAAATTCTTCGAGGGGAGTGTCACAAGAGCAGCCATGTCGGATCGGCGGCACCCGACCGGGTGGCGGCGGGGATCAGGGGATTGGCGGGGGATGGGGTCGGCCGCGTCGGGCGCACCGCCCGGTTTGCGGAGGACAGCGGGTACCGGGCCCTTCGATCGGCAGGGGCGCCGGCCGGTCAAGCTTTGGCGGTGTGGAGCAGCAAACCCGGCTCGGGTTCCTCGTCGCTCAGCGGCAGGTCGATGGTGAGCAGGTCCTGGCCCGGGTTCTTCCAGGGGACGTCTTCCGCCTGGCCCCGCAGGTTGAGCAAGTGTTCCGTGACACGGGTCATGTGCTGCTGGACGCGGCCGTCCTGGGCCTCGATCTCGGCGATGCGGGTTTCCAGCTCGCCATCGGCGGACTGGATGCGCTGCAGCGCCTCGCTGCGGCGGCGGAAGCCACGCCGCCGTTCGCGCAGCTGGGAATCCACCTGGACCGAAGCCGCCTTGTTCCACATCTCGACCTGGCTGCTCGCGTTCTCGAACACGACGCGCAGCTTGGACACCAGCATGCGCCGGAACTGCGCCATGAACTTGGGCTGGGACAGCCGCAGCGACAGCGTCAGGCCCAGGTATTGCACATAGTTGCGTTCGATCAGCGCGAGCTCCTCGCGGAACTTGGCGAGGTCGGGGCCGGGCTCCAGCGCCAGCGCGAAACCGAATTCGGCGTTGAGGCGGCCGAAGGCGGCGTCGAGCATCTGGCGCATCTCGAAGCAGCGCTTCTGGCCTTGCTGGATCAGCGTGTCGAGGCGGCCGCACATCGACAGGAAGGCCTTCTTCGCGCCGAGGTTGAGCAGGGAGCTGCTCATGGCCGATTGCATGGCCTCGACTTCCTCGCGCACCCGGTCGCTCGACAAGCCGATCAAGGCGTCCTTCATCATGCGCGCGTGGACCATGCGCAGCGCCTGCAGCCGCGTCGTGCACTGCTCGAAATCGGCGGCGTCCATCTGTACGCGCTTGAGCATCAGGTTGACCTTGGTGGCGCTCTTGCCGCGCAGGCCGCGCAGCTCCTGGCCCTGGTCGGCCAGTTGGCGGCGCATGTCGCCCAGGCGGCGCATCACTTGCGATTCGATGTTCTGGCAGGCGTCGCCCACCGCCAGCTCCAGCATCTTGCGGCGCTGCGGCAGCAACTGCGTCGAAAGCGCCTCTTCCAGGTCGGGCAGGCGGCTCTGGGCCAGGCCGTCGGCGTCGCCGGACACGCGGGCCGCCAGGGCCTGGCGCGCCGACAGCGGGAAGACGCGCTCCGGCGGGATGCCCAGCGTGCGCGAGGTGTTCTGGCGCTGGGATTCGATCTGCGCGTCGACCTCCTCAGGGGTGGCCATCGGGTCGATCAGCGCGTCGATCTTGTTCAGCACCACGTAGCGCCCGAGCGGGTGGCTGCTGAGGTGGTCGCGCCAGATGGTGAGGTCGGACTTGGTGACGCCGGTGTCGGCGCCCAGGATGAACACCGTGGCGTGGGCGGAGGGCAGCAGGCTCAGCGTCAGCTCGGGCTCGGCGCCGATCGCGTTCAGCCCCGGCGTGTCGAGCACCACCAGGCCCTGCTTGAGCAGCGGGTGGGGGTAATTGATCAGCGCATGGCGCCATTTCGGCACCTCGACCAGGCCTTGCTCGTTGACGGGCGGGTTGTCTTCGGGCTGCTTGTCGTCCCAGAAGCCCAGTTCGCGCGCCGACTCCACCGGCACCCATTGGGTGCGCATGACCTCCAGCAGGGACTGCGACAGCGCCTCGCCGTCGTCGGCGTCCAGCGGGAGGTGGGTCCAGGCCTCGGGCCGCTCGCGCAGCTCGGTGAGCGACGGCGATTCCAGGCGCGTCTCGATCGGCAGCAGCGCCAGCGTGGGCGGCGCGCCATCGTCGTGGCCCAGTTCGACCGGGCACATCGTGGTGCGCCCAGGCGTAGCGGGCAGCACGCGCTTGCCGGCGTCGGCGAAGAAGATCGCGTTGATCAGCTCGGACTTGCCGCGCGAGAACTCCGCCACGAAGGCCACCACCAGCTTCTCGGAGGCCAATCGCTCCTTCAGCGCCCGCAACGACTCCTGGACGGAAGCGCCCGCCAAGTCCTGCCCGGCCAGGTAATCGGAAAATTCGTCCAGCTGGCGGCTCAAGCCCTTGCGCCAGCTGCTGAGCGTGTCGAGACTGCGAGCGAAGTCCTGAGTCATGGTGGTCGGTGAGGCAGGTCGGGGACGGAACTGGTGCGCGTTGGGCCGCCTGGAAGGCGTCGGACACCCCTTCGCGGCATGGTAGCGCAAGGCCCCTGGAATGTCGGCATTTGCCGTGCCAGGCCCGAGTAACAAAAACGCCGGGGCCGTGCCTTGGTCGCGCAGCGCGCGTCAATACCGCTGGCAGACGGGGCAGTAAAAGGTGGAACGCTGCCCTTGCACGAGCCGCCGGACGGCTGTGCCGCAAACGCCACAGGGTTGGCCTTCACGGCCGTACACCAGGGCCTGCGACTGGAACTGCCCGGCCATGCCATGGGCGTCTCGGAAATCCCTGAGGGTCGACCCACCCAGCGCAAGCGCTTGCGCCAGCGTGCTCCGGATGGCCTCGGCGAGCAGATCGCAACGCGCCCGGGAAATCCTGTCGCTGCGGGTGCGCGGGTCGATGCCCGCGCGGAAGAGCGCCTCGCAGGCGTAGATGTTGCCGGCGCCCACGACGATCTGCCCCGAAAGCAGGGCCTGCTTGACCGCGACGCGGCGGCGTTTCAGCCCGGCGTGCAGGTGGGCGCCATCGAAAGCCGGGTCGAAGGGTTCCAGGCCCAGGCCCGCCAGCAACTGAGCCGCGAGGCCCTGGTCCAAGCCGGGCGACCAGACGACGGCGCCGAAACGGCGCGGGTCCGTCAGGCGCAGCGTGCCGTGGGAGGTCTCCAGCTCGAAGTGGTCGTGGGGCCCAGGCTCTCCCAACCCGGTGCCGAACACCAGGGAACCGGACATCCCGAGGTGCAGCAGCAAGCCGCCGGGCGCCAGGGGGAGCCAGAGGTATTTGCCCCTGCGGCTGGCCATGCCGACGGTCAGGCCCCGCAGCGAGTCTTCCTCGCAGCCCAGCGGCCAGCGCAGCGCCTTGCCCAAGCGCAAAGCGTGCACTCGCGCACCTTGGATGCGCTCGGCGAAACTCAGGCGTGTGACCTCGACTTCGGGCAATTCAGGCATGAAGGGAATTATCTGGCCGCGAAGAGGGTCACAGGCAGGACGGGCCGGCCGCGCCGCGGTGGCCCAACCCATAGAATCTTCCGCAAGCCCAGGAGTCGTTGATGCCTTTTGCGCACGTCATGCCTTTCAGCCGCTCGGCGGCTCGCCATCGGCACCGAGAACACATGCGGCTGACCCGCATGGGAAAAAAGCCTTGGCTGCACGCCTGCCTGGCCGCGGCCCTGGCCACGGCCGGCTGGAGCGCGCAGGCGCAAGCGCCTTCCGTCAACCCGGCCGCACCGACCGCGCCGGCACTGTCGGCGGACCCGCCCGCCGATCCCCCGCCACGCTCCAACCTGGACGCCCAGCTTTTCTTCCAATTGCTGATCGGCGAGATCCAATGGCGCGGCGGCGAACGCGGCGCCGCTTTCGAGATCGTGCTGGATGCTGCCCGCCGCACCAAGAACGAACAGCTCTTCCTGCGCGCCACCGAAATGGCCCTGCAAGCCAAGGCCGGCGACCAGGCGCTGGCCGCCGCCCAGAGTTGGCGCGCGACGCTGCCGCAATCCGTCGCCGCCCACCATTACCTGGTGCAGCTGTATGTCGCGTTGAACCGCCCTCAGGACGCGGTCGAACCGCTGCGCTCGCTGATCGGCATCTCTTCCCCCGAGCAAAAGCTCGAATTGATCTCGGCGCTGCCCCGCTTCTTCGCCCGCCTGCCCGACCGCAAGGCGGCGGCCAAGTTGGTGGAAGACACCCTGGAGCCTTACGCGAAACAGGCCGAGACGCGCACGGCCAGCCGCGTCGCCATCGCAAGGGGATGGGCCGCCGCCGAAGACAAAACCCGCGCCTGGGCGCTGCTCCAGGACACCCACGCGCAGGATCCCGCTGCCAAGGCACCCGCGCTGCTGGCGCTCGAAATGATGCGCGAGGCCCCCGAGGCCGAAACGATCGTCGCGCGCGTGCTTGAGCGCCAACCCCAGGGCAACGACTTGCGGCTGCTGTACGCGCGCGTGCTCACCGGCGCGCAGCGTTACGCCGACGCGGTCGCGCAACTGGAGCTGATCACCCAGGCCGCCCCCGAGGTGCCCGGCCCCTGGCTCACGCTGGGCGCGTTGCAGGTGGAGTTGCGCCACCCGCAGGAGGCCCGCAAAGCCCTGAACACCTACCTTGACCGCCTGGCGGCGCAGGAAGCCGCCAAGCCCGCCCCCGGGGAAACCCCGAGCGTCGCCCAGGACGGCGGCAAAGAGGCCGCCGCGCAGGCCGACAGCGACGACAACACGCCCGAGAAAGGCCGCACCGAGGCCTGGATGCAGTTGTCGCAGGCTGACGAACTGGAGAAGGATTACGCCGGCGCCGAAGCCTGGTTGGCCAAGGTCACCGACCCCAAACGCGCCACGCAGGTGCAGGTGCGCCGCGCGGGCATCCTGGTGCAGCGCGGCAAGCTCGACGAAGCGCTCAAGCTCGTCGCCGCACTGCCCGAGAACGACGAGGAAGCCGCCAAGGCCAAGGTGTTCGCGCAGTCGCAGGTGCTGCGCGACGCCAAGCGCTGGAAAGATGCCTACGCCGTGCTGCAGGCGGCGAACGAGCGCTTCCCCAAGGAGCCGTCGATCCTCTACGAGCAATCGATGGTGGCCGAGAAGCTGGGCCGTTTCGACGAGATGGAGAGCCTTTTGCGGCAGGTGATGTCGATCAAACCCGAACACCACTTCGCCCACAACGCGCTCGGCTATTCGCTGGCCGACCGCAACTTGAGGCTGGCCGAGGCGAAATCGCTGATCCAGCGCGCGCTGGATCTTTCCCCGGGCGACCCCCTCATCACCGACAGCCTGGGCTGGGTGGAATACCGCATGGGCAACCGCGAAGAGGCGCTGCGCCTGCTGCGCTGGGCTTTCCGCGCCCGGCCTGACGCCGAGATCGGGGCGCACCTCGGCGAGGTTCTCTGGGTGCAGGGCCAGCGCGACGAGGCACGCCGCGTGCTGCAGGAGGCCATAGTGCGCGACGCCGCCAATGAAACCCTGCGCGAGACGCTGGCGCGGTTGAAGGTCGGATTGTGACGAACCACCTTCCCCGCAGTCCGGCCGGCTGCGCGCTGGTCCTGGGGCTGGCATTGCTGGCCGGTTGCGCCACGCGGCCGGCGCAACAGCCGCCAGGCGAACCGCCCGGGCTGTTGGCGGGGCGGCTTTCCGTGGTGGTGCCGGGCGAGCCCACTTCGGACGCGATGTCGCCGTCGCCGGCGCAATCGCTCAGCGCCGCCTTCGAACTCCGCGGCACACCGAAGGACGGCAGCCTCGACCTGATTTCCCCGCTGGGCTCCGTCATAGCGCGCGCGCGCTGGTCGCCGCAGGAAGCCTCGTTGACCAGCAGCCGCGGCGAGCGCCGCTATCCCGACCTGACCAGCCTCACCCGCGACATGCTCGGCGAGAGCCTGCCCGTCGACGCCTTGTTCGACTGGCTGCGGGGCCGGCCCTGGCCCGACGCGCCCAGCGAGGCGGTGCCGCCGCCCCAGTCCACCGGCTTCACCCAGCTCGGCTGGCGGGTGGACCTGTCGCGCTTCCCGCAATCCGTCATCGTGGCCGAGCGCCAGCACCCGCCCAAGGTGGTGATGCGCGCCCGGCTGGACACGCCCTGACCCGCCCCCTGCGCATCCATGCCCGTCCAGTCGCTCTTCGACGTCCCCGCACCCGCCAAGCTCAACCTCTTCCTGCACATCCTGGGCCGGCGGCCCGATGGCTACCACCTGCTGCAGTCCGCTTTCGTGCTGATCGACTGGTGCGACACCCTGCACTTCGAGCGCCGCGCCAACGACGCGCTGCTGCGGCGACACGACTTGAACAAGGATGCGCCGACCTTGCCCGAAACCGACCTGTGCCTGCGCGCCGCGCAAGCGCTGCAATCGGCCAGCGGCTGCGCCATGGGCTGCGACATCTCAGTCCACAAACGCCTGCCCAGCGGCGCGGGCATGGGAGGAGGCAGCTCCGACGCCGCTTCCGTCCTGCTGGCGCTGAACCGGCTGTGGGAATTGAACTGGCCGCGCCGGCGGCTACAGGAAATCGCCCTGCCGCTCGGCGCCGACGTGCCTTTTTTCGTGGGCGGCGACAACGCCTGGGTGGAAGGGATCGGCGAGCGGCTCACGCCACTGGCGCTGCGGCCGCACCGCCTGGCCGTCGTGAAACCGCCCTGCCATGCCGACACCGGCACAATTTTCAACAGCAAACACTTGGTAAGACAAAACGAGCCTGCTATACTCTTGGGCTTTCCTGCAGACGATTCGATAGCTGGACCAAAGATAGCTGGATCGAATGCCGGAGCGATCGACCAAGGCAAGTTAGATCCAAAGTTAGACCCGCGGGCAGCAACCCCGTGGCCGACCGATGTGCTTTTCCATGGGTTCGGCCGCAACGATTTGCAACCCGCGGCCGAAGCCGAGTTTCCTGAAGTGGCGCAAGCAGCTGAATTGCTTCGCAGTCTTTTCGGAAACAGCCGCATGACCGGTTCCGGAAGTGCCGTCTTCGCCACCTTGGGCCGGTCGCAAGAGGAAAATGAAGATGGTGAAGGCGCACACTCTGCAGCCGAAGCCACCCTGCAAGGCCAACTGCCTGCGAATTGGGTGTCTCGCGTGTGCCTCAGCCTTGCTGCCCACCCCCTGAGGGACTGGGCGCAAGACTGAAAAGCTGCAGGAAGAGTTTCAGGTGGCCGGCGCAAGCCGGGCTCCGGTGTAGGGGAGTCGCCAAGTTGGTTAAGGCATCGGATTTTGATTCCGACATGCGAAGGTTCGAATCCTTCTTCCCCTGCCAAAAATTTCCTGCTGGATCCCGTTCCGGGATCGCATGAATTCCCGGCGCGGCCATGCGCACAGCCCTGGCGGCGAACGGTGGCCCGAGCGGACTGAGATTGAAGGGTGTGTGCGGTGGCCAAGAACACCCTTGACGCGATCCCCGACGGAGGCAATGTGCTTTTCAATACCGTGCTGTTCACCGGCAATGCCAACCCTGCCTTGGCGCAGGAGATTGCCACCCACCTGGGCATTGAACTCGGCAAGGCCTCGGTCGGCCGCTTCTCCGACGGCGAAGTCGCCATCGAGATCCAACAGAACGTGCGCGCCCGCGACATCTTCGTGGTGCAGCCCACCTGCGCGCCCACCAACGAAAACCTGATGGAGCTGTGCATCATGGTCGACGCGCTCAAGCGCGCCTCGGCCCGGCGCGTCACGGCCGTCATCCCCTATTTCGGCTATGCCCGCCAGGACCGCCGCCCGCGCTCCACGCGGGTGCCCATCAGCGCCAAGGTCGTGGCCAACATGCTCGAGGCCGTGGGCGTCGAGCGCCTGCTCACGATGGACCTGCACGCCGACCAGATCCAGGGCTTCTTCAACATCCCAGTCGACAACATCTACGCTTCGCCGGTGCTGCTGTCCGACCTGCAGAGCAAGCGCTACGCCGACTTGGTCGTGGTCTCGCCCGACGTCGGCGGCGTCGTGCGCGCCCGCGCGCTGGCCAAGCAGCTCGGCTGCGACCTGGCCATCATCGACAAGCGCCGCCCCAAGGCCAACGTGTCCGAGGTGATGCACGTCATCGGCGACATCGACGGCCGCAACTGCGTGATCATGGACGACATGATCGACACCGCCGGCACGCTGGTGA
>CBJNAE010000100.1:0-12216 GCA_966433995.1 uncultured Ideonella sp.
CGAGCAGCTCAAGGAGCTCAAGGACGCCATCCGCGCCGATCCAGGCAAGCTGAACCTGCGGGTCTACTACTTCCAGCTGCTGGCGGTGCTGGGCGACTGGCAGAAATCGCTCGAACAGCTGCAGATGTGCGCGCAGATCGACATCAAGGCCACGCCCATGGCCAAGGCTTACCGCGAAGCGATCCGCAGCGAGGTGTTCCGCGAGGAAGTCTTCGCCGGCCGCAGGTCGCCCAACATCCTGGGCGAGCCGCAGCCCTGGGTGGGCTGGCTGGTCGACGCCCTCAAGCGGCTGGCCGACGGCGACGCCGCAGGCGCGGCCGAGTTGCGGACGCAGGCCCTTGAAGCGGCCCCTACCTCGGCGGGCCAGGTCAACGGCGAAGCTTTCGAATGGCTGGCCGATTCCGATTCGCGCCTGGGCCCGGTGTGCGAGCTGCTGGCCAACGGCAACTATTACTGGGTGCCTTTCTCCGCCATCCGCCAGATCAATTTCGAAAAGCCGCAGGACTTGCGGGATTTCGTCTGGGCCGCCTGCGAGGTCACCCTGGTCAACGGCGGCAGCATGCCCGGCTTCATTCCCACCCGCTACCCGGGTTCGGAACGCGGCAGTGACAGCCTGCGGCTGTCCCGCGGTACCGAATGGGCCGATCTCGGCGGCGACCACGTGAAAGGCCTCGGGCAGCGCATGTGGTTGACCGACAGCGCCGAATACGCGCTGCTGGACGTGCGCCGCTTGAGTTTCGACGAAGCCGGCGACCGCGGCGGCGACAACGGCGGCGGCGCCTGACCGACCGGCGGCGGGAACGACGACAGATGGCCACTCGGCGCATCGGCGGCCTGGGCACCGACAAGGATCGGCTCCAGCCCGCCTTGCTCGACCGCCTGACGGACCACGAGCCCACCAAGCGCACCGAGCGCGCCGAAGCGGTCTACGTGACCGACGCCCGGCTGCGCGCGGCGCTATTGCGCGACCTGGGCTGGCTGCTCAACGCCGTCAACGCGACCTCGCACATCGATTTCGATGGGCTGCCCGAGGCGGAGCGCTCGGTGATCAACTACGGCGTCGCACCGCTGGCCGGGCAGTTGCTGTCCGAGCTCGACTGGAAGGACGTCGAGGAGAGCCTGCGCCGCTCCATCCTGTCCTTCGAATCGCGCATCCTGCCCGAAACCCTGGTCGTGGCCATGGCGCCGTCGATGGCGTCCTTGAGCCACCACAACACCCTGCAGTTCGAGATCCGCTGCCAGTTCTGGTCGATGCCCTATCCGCTGGAGCTGCTGCTCAAGACCAGCCTCGACCTGGAGACCGGGCAGGTGGTGATGTCGGACATGCGGGCTTGACGATGCCCATGGCGACGACGATGACCACCGAAACCTCCGCGGCGGGCGACGCATGAACCCTCGCCTGGTCGAGTACTACAACCGCGAGCTAGCCTACCTGCGCGAGCTGGGGGCCGAGTTCGCGGCCGCGTTCCCGAAGATCGCCGGGCGGCTGTCGCTGCGGGAAATCGAGGTGGCCGACCCCTACGTCGAACGGCTGCTCGAGGGTTTCAGCTTCCTGACGGCGCGCGTCCAGATGAAGATGGACGCGGAGTTCCCGCGGCTGTCGCAGCGCATCCTCGAAATGGTGTGCCCGCACTACCTGGCTCCCACGCCGTCGATGGTGGTGGTGCGCATGGAGCCCAGCGCGGCGGAGGGCAACCTGGCCGATGGTTTCCGCATGCCGGCGGGCAGCGTGTTGCGGGCGCGCAAGATCACCGACGAGCAGACGCCGTGCGAATTCCGCACCGGCCATGAGGTCACGCTGTGGCCGGTCGAACTGGTGCGCGCACGCCTGTCGGGGCCGCCGCTGGACCTGCCGTTGTCCCGCCTGCGCCTGCCGGCCGAGCCCATGGGCCACCTGCGCCTGGAACTCGCCGTGCGCGCCGGCATGCTGTTCGAGCACCTGAAGATGGACAAGCTCGACGTCTTCCTCTCCGGCGTCGACTCGGTGGTCTCGCACCTGCAGGAGCTGATCCACGAGTCCCTGATCGGCATCGTCGTGCACGACGCCAAGGATCCGTCCAAGGTCCTCGCCCAACTGCCGCCCGAGGCCTTGAAGGCCGAAGGCTACGACCAGTCGCAGGCGCTGCTGCCCTATTCGCACCGCGCCTTCCAGGGCCACCGGCTGCTGCACGAGTATTTCGCGTTCCCGGCGCGGTTCCGCTTCTTCTCCATCAGCGGCCTGGCGGCCGCGCTGGCCAAGGCGCCGGCCAGGGAGATGGCGGTCACGCTGCTGCTGCGCAAGTCGCAGCCCCAGTTGGAATCCCAGGTCGACCACCACAAATTCCTTCTGCACTGCGTGCCCGCGGTCAACCTGTTCGAGCGGGTGGCCGACCGCATCCACCTGGCGCCGAACGTCAACGAATACCACGTGGTGCTCGACCGCACGCGGCCCCGCGATTTCGAGGCCTACGCCGTCACCGCCGTCACCGGCCACAAGGAGGGGCAGCTCAGCGACCGTGAGTTCGTGCCGCTCTATGCGTCTATCCACGGCATCCGGCCCGACGAGCAGGCCTATTTCGCGGTCCGCCGCGAGCCGCGGCTGTTCTCCGAGCACGCCGTGCGCTTCGGGCCGCGCACCCAGTACCTGGGAAGCGAGGTGTTCGTGTCGCTGGTCGACCAGCGCGAGGCGCCGTTCTCCGACGAACTCAAGCAATTGACGGTGGTCGCCCTGTGCACCAACCGCGACTTGCCGCTGCTGATGTCGGTGAACAACGCCGAGGGCGACTTCACCCTGGTCGAGTCGGCCCCGGTGGGGGCCATCCGCGTGGTGGCGGGGCCATCGAGGCCGGTGGCCAGCATGGCCGACGGCGAGGTGACCTGGCGGCTGATCTCGCACCTGTCGCTCAACTACCTCGCCATGACCGACCTGTCGGACGAGGAGGGCGCCGCGACGCTGCGCGACCTGCTCAAGCTCTACGTCGACCTCGGCGACCGCGACCTTTCCGGGCAGATCGCCGGTGTGCGGGAGGTCTCGATCTCGCCGGTCACGCGTCGCCTGACGCAGCACCGCCAACTGGTCTACGGCCGCGGCGTCGGTGTGAAAGTCACCGTCGACGAAGCACCCTTCGCCGGCGTCAGCCCGTGGCCGCTGATGTCGGTGCTGGAGCGCTTCTTCGCCCGCCATGTGGGCATCAACAGCTTCACCGAGCTGGCGCTGCATTCGCGCCAGCGCGGCCAGGTCGCGCAGTGGCGCGTGCGCCCCGGGGAAAGGCCGAACACATGAGCGAGCCCGCGCCGCAAGTTGCCGCCCCGCACGCGCTGCGCGCGGGCATGGCCGAGTTCTGGCGCAAGCTGAGGGCGCGCCCCTACGACTTCGACCTGTTCTTCGCGCTGCGCATGCTGCAGGCTCGCCATCCCGAGCTGCCCCGCTTGGGCAGGGCGTCGCGCCCGCAGTCGGAGCCGATCCGCCTCGGCCAGGACCCGTCCCTGGCGTTCGCGCCCGCCACGATCGCCGAGGTGCTGCCCGGCACGGCCGGCCAGCCCGAACGCCTGACGGTCTGGAACTTCGGCCTCTACGGCCCGAACGGGCCGATGCCCACCCACTTGACCGAGTACGTGCGCGAGCGGCTGCGCCAGTACGACGACCCGACGCTGGCGCGCTTCTCGGACATCTTCCACCACCGGCTGCTGCTGCTGTTCTTCCGTGCCTGGTCGGACACGCAGCCCACCGCCTCGCTCGACGTCCCCGGCGACGACCCGTTCGGCCGCTTCATCGGCAGCATCATCGGCATCGGCGAGGCCAGCCGGCTGCGGCGCGACGACGTGCCCGACCACGCCAAGCTGCACTTCGCCGGCCACCTCACCCGCTCGACCCGCAACCCCGAGGGCCTGGAGCGCGCGCTCTGCCTGTTCTTCGGCGCACCGGTGCGGATGACGGAGTTCTGCCTGCATTTCCTCGAACTGGAGCCGGCGCAGCAGACGCGGCTCGCCCGGGACGCCTGCAACTCGCAGCTCGGCGTCGACGCGCTGGTCGGTTCCCGCGTGCCGGACGCGCAAAGCAAGTTCCGCCTGCGCCTGGGCCCGCTCGACCTGGCGCAGTACGAACGCTTCCTACCCGGCGGCGAGGACTTCCAGTCGCTCGTCGACTGGACCCGCAACTACGTGGGCATCGAATACGCCTGGGATTTCGAACTGGTGCTCAAGCGCGAAGCGGTGCCCGGCAGCCGGCTGGGCGGCGCGGGCCGCCTGGGCTGGACGAGCTGGATGCTCCCCGCAGACGGCGCCGCCGAGCGGGACGCCGACGACTTCCGGCTCGACCCCGAGCGCTGGCTCAAGCAGCGCGGCCGCAAGCTCAGGGGGCGGCCGCGGCCGGCCCACGCCGGCTCGGCGCCGCCGCGCCCGCCCGACGCTGAAGCCGTCGCGGCTGGCGCCGGCTGACCCGCGCCGCCGCCCTTTTCCCAACCCCACCCTTCCGAACACCGTCCCCACCGAGGCACCCATGTCCGAAATCAGCCGACTCTCCCTTTTTGGCAAGCTCAACCCGCTGCTGTTCAAGTCGCTGGAAAGCGCCACCGTGTTCTGCAAGCTGCGCGGCAACCCTTATGTCGAGCTGGTGCACTGGCTGCACCAGTTGCTGCAGGAGAACGATTCCGACTTGCTGCGCATCCTGCGGCACTTCGAGGTCGACTCGGCGAAACTCGCCGCCGATGTCGTGCGCACGCTCGACGGCCTGCCGCGCGGCGCCACGTCGATCAGCGACTTCTCCGACCAGATCGAGACCGCGATCGAGCGCGGCTGGGTCTACGCGACGCTGATGTTCAACGAATCGCAGATCCGCAGCGCCTATTGGCTGTCCGGCATGGTGCGCACCCGCGCGCTGGCGAACGAATTGCGCAGCATCTCCAAAGAGCTGGAGAAGATCACCGAGCCGGCGCTGAGCGACGCCTTCCCCAAGCTGCTGCCGAACTCGCCCGAGGCCAAGCTTCAGGCGGCCGATGGCTCCGGCCTGGAAGGCACCCCCGGCGACGCCAGCGGCGCGCTCGGCCCGGCCGGCCCCGGCCGCCAGGATGCGCTCAAGCGCTACACCGTCGACTGGACCGAACGCGCCCGCCTCGGCGAGCTCGACCCGGTGACCGGCCGCGACGAGGAAGTGCGCCAGATGATCGACATCCTGATGCGCCGCCGCCAGAACAACCCCATCCTGGTGGGCGAAGCCGGCGTCGGCAAGACCGCGGTGGTCGAAGGCCTGGCGCTGCGCATCGCGGCCGACGACGTGCCGCCGGCGCTGCGCGGCATCGAGCTGCGCATGATGGACGTCGGCCTGCTGCAAGCCGGCGCCAGCATGAAGGGCGAGTTCGAGAACCGCCTGCGCTCGCTGATCGACGAGGTGCAGGCCAGCACCACGCCCATCATCCTGTTCATCGACGAAGTCCACACCCTCGTCGGCGCGGGTGGCCAGGCCGGCACCGGCGACGCGGCCAACCTGCTCAAGCCGGCGCTGGCGCGCGGCGTGCTGCGCACCATCGGCGCCACCACCTGGGCCGAGTACAAGAAATACATCGAGAAAGACCCGGCGCTGACGCGGCGCTTCCAGGTGGTGCAGATCCACGAGCCCGACGAGCCCAAGGCCGTCAACATGCTGCGCGGCGTGGCCGCCAAGCTGGAGGGCCACCACAAGGTGCGCATCGGCGACGACGCGGTGGCCGCGGCGGTCACGCTGTCGCACCGCTACATCCCGTCGCGCCAGCTGCCCGACAAGGCCGTCAGCCTGCTGGACACCGCTTGCTCGCGCGTGGCCATGGGCCTGCATGCCACGCCCGCGCGCCTGGAAGACGTGGTGCGGCGCCTGGAAGCGCTGAAGATCGAGCTCGAAGTCGTGCGCCGCGAAGCGTCCTTGGGCATCGACCACGCCAGGCGCCTGGACGAGCTGCTGGCCCTGATCGAGCGGCTGGAAAAAGAGCGCGGCGAACTCGAAGCGCGCTTCCAGCGCGAGAGTGAAGTGGTGCAGCGCATCGTCGGCGCGGAAGGCGCGCTGGCCGCGGCGGCCAAAGCCGCGGCCGAGGCCGAATGGGACGACACCGCGCCCGCCCGGCTGCAGGAGGCGCCCGGCGTGACGCCGGGCGACATCGCCGGCTCCGCCGTGGCCGACGCGTCGACCGAGCCCATGCCGCTGGCCGGCGGGGAAGGGGCTCCGACGCTCGAACAACTCAGCGGCATGCGCCGCGAACTGGCCGAGATCCAGGGCGACGACCCGCTGCTGCAGCCGGTGGTCGACGCCAGCGTGGTGGCCGCGGTGGTGGCCGAATGGACCGGCATCCCGGTCGGCCGCATGGTGCGCGACGAAGTCCAATCGGTGCTCAGGCTGGCCGACACACTGGAAAAGCGCGTCATCGGCCAGCGCCACGGCCTGGACGCGATCGCGCGCCGCATCCAGACCGCGCGCGCCCAGCTCGACAACCCGAGCAAGCCGATCGGCGTGTTCATGCTGGCCGGCCCATCGGGCGTCGGCAAGACCGAGACCGCGCTGTCGCTGGCCGAAGCGCTCTACGGCGGCGAGCAGAACCTCATCACCATCAACATGAGCGAGTTCCAGGAGGCCCACACCGTCTCCACGCTCAAAGGCTCGCCCCCCGGCTACGTCGGTTACGGCGAAGGCGGCGTGCTGACCGAGGCGGTGCGCCGCCGGCCGTACAGCGTGGTGCTGCTCGACGAAGTCGAGAAGGCCCACCCCGACGTGCACGAGATGTTCTTCCAGGTGTTCGACAAGGGCTGGATGGAAGACGGCGAGGGCCGCTACATCGATTTCAAGAACACCGTGATCATCCTCACCTCCAACGTCGGTTCCGACCTGATCGCCGGCATGTGCCGCGACCCGGAGCTCGTGCCGCCGCCCGAGGCGCTGGCCAAGGCGCTGCGTCCTGCGCTGCTGGAAAAATTCCCTGCCGCGCTGCTGGGCCGCTTGGTGGTGGTGCCGTATTTCCCGATCTCCGACGCGATGCTCGACCAGATCATCCGGCTGCAGCTCAAACGCATCCAGGACCGCGTGCACGACCGGCACGGGAGCGTGCTCGGCTACCACGATTCGGTCATCGAACTCATCCGCAACCGCTGCACCGAGGTGGAATCGGGCGCGCGCATGGTCGACGCCATCCTCACCCAGAACCTGCTGCCGCGCCTGGCCACGCAGTTCCTGGAAAGCTCGATCGAATCCAAGTCGATCGCGCGGATCGAGGTCAGCGCGGCCGACAACGATTTCGTCATCTCCTATTCGTGAGCCGGCCCCAGGACGCCGGTCCCAGTTCCAAAGCAGTCGAGGCAAGCGCCATGGGCACAACTTCATCCAACCCGTCGTCGCCCGGAATCCGCGGCCTGCGCGCGGTGCCGGGCGCGGCGCTGGCCGGCGCCGTGTCGCTGCTGCTGTGGACCGGCCCGTCGCTGGCCATCGACTTCGGCGCCCTGGGCAAGGCGGCGGACGCCGTCAACAAAGGGTCGGACGCGGTCTCCAGCGGGCAGAGGGCCATCGAGACCGGCACCGAGGCCTACGACAAGGGCAGGCAGATGTGGGACAACCGCGGTAACCTGGTCCCCGGCACGGCCACGTTGCGCGGCGCCCCGCCGAGCGGTCCGGCGCCAGTGTCGCGTGACGAGGGCGGCCCCACCCGGCTGATCGCGGTGCTCGGCGAAGGCATGGCCGGCACCTCCGGCCCGTCCAAGGCGGTGGTCGGCCTGCTCGACCGCGGCGTCTATTTCGTGCAACGGCAGAGCGCTTTCTCGGCACCTTCCCAGGGTCAGGTGCTGCTGTCGCCGCGCAGCGATTCCACCACCCTCAACCTGGAGCTCCCCGCCAATCCCACGGGCACCGTCTTCGACCTCGCGGCCGGCCGCAGCTCCGCGGCGGGCCGCGGCGTGCGCGTCTACGCGCTGTCGGTGCATGCCGACGTGCCGCTGCGCCGCGACCGCCGAGGCCTCGACCCGATCGAGCAGCACGCGCTGCTGCGCGCCAGCTCGGTCCACATGGAATGGCCGCGCAACCCGCAGGACATCCTCGAACCGGTGGGCGGCAAGCTGCTGGTCTATGCCACCGACGCCGGCGTCAGCTTCCCGTCGGGCTTCGGTGTGGACGGCAAGCTGTTCACCCGGGACGACCCGATGGTCAGCCTGCCGCGCGGCTACACCGTGGTCACGCTCGACCCGCGCGGCTTCGTGTTCGACCGCAGCCGGGAGGTGGTGATGCCCTTCCACCCGGTGATGCCGACCGGCGGCATCGACCTGTCCCGCCTGAGCTTCCCCGACGCCTTTCAGGCCTTTTGCAGCCTGATGAGCGAACGCTACCCCTACCGCGACGCGCGGCCGCTGGACTGGTTGAAGGTGCAGTCCGAATTCGCCGCCGCCGCCGCGCAGGCCGGCGACAGCAAGGACGCTGCCGCCTATGCCCGCATCTACGCCGACATCGGCCAGCGCCTGCGCGACGGCCAGTACCGAGTGCGCCTGGCCAACGGCGCCGACGCCCGCGGCCAGCCGCAGGTGGACCAAGGCCTGTCGCCGCAGCGCCTGGCGCGCGGTGATTTCTCGCTGTCCATGCCGCGGCTGTGGCTGGGCACCGACGGCAGCGGCTGGGTGAGCGACGTGGCGCCGAACTCAGCCGCCGCGCTCGCCGGCCTGCGGCCGTTGGCCGAAGTGGTCGAGGTCGACGGCGACCGCCTGTCGCGCTACATCGACCGCACCGCGCCGATGTCCAACCGCGCCACCGAGGCCGCGCGCCGCCTCGACGCCTCGACGCTGCAACTTTCCGGCAAGGACAACCTGTCGCTGCTGGTGCGCCAGGACGGCCGGGAGCAGAAGCTGGAGCTGCGCCGCCCGCGCGACGCCGGTGGCCCGGCGGCGTCCGACGCGGCCGCCGCCGCCTTGCTGGAGAACAGCTTCGCCACCTTCCAGCTGCGATCGGCCAAGGGCAACGATTTCGGCTACTTCGCCTTCAACTCGTTCTCCGACGGCAGCGGCAAGCTCGACGCCTGGGAGCGTGCGCTGGGCAGCCTCGCCCGCGCCCGCGTGCCCGGCCTGGTGATCGACCTGCGCGGCGCCGCCGACGGCTCCTACCAGCTGGTGCCGCATTTCATCGCGTCCTTCTTCTCCTACGACAAGCCGCTGCGACCGCAGGCTTATGCGCAGCGCCAGCTCGACGCGGCGTCCAAGGTGTGGCGCACGCGCGGCGGGCTGGGCCTGCCGCCGCAGCTACCCCTGTACGGGGACGACGACAGCCGCTACGCCGGCCGCGTGGTGCTGCTCACCGGCCGCGACTGCAGCGGCGCCTGCGAGGTCTTCGCGGCCTGGCTGCAGCGCGCCGGCCGGGCGCACGTGGTGGCTACCGAGGCCACCGCCGGCGGCGTCGGGCACACCACGCGAATCGCATTGCCCGGCGGGGTCGTGGTACAGGTGCCCGTCGTCTCCGAACTCACCGTGTCGGGCGAGAGTTACGTCGATGGCAAAGGCATCGAGCCCAACCAGCGAGTCGCCGTCGACCGGGATTTCGCCGCCAGCCTGGCCAACGGCGGCGACCCGGTGCTCGACGCCGCCGTGCTCTGGCTCGACGCGAACCTACCGCCTCGTTGAGGGGTGGGCAGGCCGGGACCGTCATCGGATAATCGTGCCCGCCAACCTCCGCGAGAGAGGTCAGGTAAAAATTTTTCAACAGAGGAAACCATGCAAAAAGCCGTCATCCACAACCGTTCCGCCCGCCTGTTCTTCGCGACCGTCCTGGTCGCGCTGACGGCGGCCTGCAGCACCGCGCCCAAAGTCGACGAATACGCCGGGCTGAAGATCAAGCAAGTGCCGCGCGGCGTCCAGATCACCGGCGACGACAAGGTGCTGTTCGACACTGGCAAGTCCGAAGTCAAGCCGGAAGGCCAGGCTTTCGCCGACCTGCTCGCCAAGGCGCTGAAGGAGCGCACCAAGGCCAATGTGCTGGTCGAGGGCCACACCGACAACGTCGGCGCCGCCGCCTACAACCAGACGCTGTCCGAGCAGCGCGCCGCCTCCATCCGGCAGGCGCTCATCAGCCGCGGCGTCGAAGCCTCGCGCATCCAGTCCGCCGGCCTGGGCCTGACCATGCCGGTCGCCGACAACGGCACGCCAGAAGGCCGCCAGGCCAACCGCCGCACCGACGTGATCGTGCTGGGCGAGACCGTCGAGAAGATGTTCCCCAAGAAGTAAACCGATCGACCGTGGGTCGTCGGTCCATCCGATGAACCAGTCCGGGGCGGAGGCGGCGCATTGGCCGCCGGTCCGCCCCGTTCGCCGTATGGCCCGTGCCGGCCGCGCGGCAGCTTCCCGAGTGGTGCCAAGTTGAAATCCCCCCTAGCCCCCAGTCCGTGTTCCGCTGCACGGCGCTTCCTTTGGGCCGCTTTGCTTTCGCTGGCGTGGGCCTTGCCCGCGGCGGCCCAGGAACAAGCGGCCAACATGCGCGTCGGCCTGAACGGCCAGGCCCTTTTCGTCGCGGCAGATTTCCCGCCGCCCTTCGGCACGGTAGTCGTCCGCATGGCGGAGAAGGCGGGCAAGCTCACCGCCCTGCACATCACCAGCGAACAAGGCACCTCCGTGGCGCCGCCCCACCTGCTGGAAGGCTTGACGGCGTCCACCTACGTCGAAATGACCTGGTACCGCGGCGCCGAGGACAAGGTCCACGCGTCGATCCAGATCCCCTGCAAAGGCTGGACGGACAAACCCTCCGACACCCAGTCGTGCAAGAAGGCCTTCGTGCTGGTGGACGGCCGGCTCAAGCGCGTCATCGCCTACACGCCGCAGGACGGCGGCGTGTCCATCGCCTACACCGAGATCCCCTGACCCGCGGCGGGCTCCCCGCGCCGAACTTCCAGGAGTCGCCATGCCCCTCAAGAAACTCAACCAGCTGAGCGAATCCCACGGTGCCCTCAGGACGGGCAACGGCCTGGTGTCCGGCGTCGTCGCGCTGCTGCTTTCCATCCTGTGCTTCCTCGGCGTGCTGGCCTTCCATTTCCCCGAGTACCTCACCACGCCGCAGCTGCGCAAGGCCTACGACGTGGACGCCATCCGCCAGCTGATGTACTGGTCCATGGTGCTGGCCGGCGGCCTGAGCCTGTTCAACATGGTGCTGGGCCGTTCGCGCTGGCTGGCCGCGTCGTCGTTCGCGCTCATCCTGCTGACCCTGGCACTGGGCGGGCACAAGGTGCCGGTCAACGATTTCGCCGACAACACGCCCTACATCGGGCTGGACTGGTTCATCCTCGACCTGCTCGGCTCGGCCCTGATCTTCATTTTCATCGAGAAGCTCTTCGCCCTGCGCAAGGACCAGCCGGTGTTCCGGCCGGAGTGGCAGACCGACTTCCACCACTTCATCGTCAACCACATGGTGGTCGGCTTCGTGCTGCTGGCCACCAACCTGATGGTCCACAAGCTGTTCGGCTGGGCCGCCAAGGACGGCATCCAGGCCTGGGTGCAGGGCCTGCCGTTCGCGGTGGCGCTGTTCCTCATCATTCTGGTGGCCGATCTGGTGCAGTACTGGACCCACCGCGCCTACCACGAGGTGCCGCTGCTGTGGCGGCTGCATGCGGTGCACCACAGTACCAAGCACATGGACTGGCTGGCCGGCTCGCGCCAGCACATCGTCGAGCTGCTGATCACCCGCACCCTGGTGCTGGCGCCGATCTACGTGCTGGGCTTCTCCAAGGAAGTGATCGACGCCTACATCGTCGTCGTCGGCTTCCAGGCCGTCTTCAACCACGCCAACGTCAGCGTGCGCCTGGGGCCGCTGCGCTACCTCGTCGTCACGCCCAACTTCCACCACTGGCACCACTCCCAGGACGACGAGGCGATCGACAAGAACTACGCCGCGCACTTCGCCTTCCTCGACCACCTGTTCGGCACCGCGGTGCAGTCCGACCGGAAATGGCCCGACCGCTACGGCGTCGTCGGCGACTACGTACCGGACGGCTTCCTGAAGCAGCTCAAGTTTCCTTTCGTCTGGCGCGGCTAGTGCCGTGTGGCCCCATGTGAAAAAGCCCGCGCCGAAAGGCCGCGGGCTTTTTCACTGTTGGGGCGAGGCCGGGCCGTTCAGACGTTGAACAGGAAATTCAGCACGTCCCCGTCCTTCACCACGTATTCCTTGCCCTCCGCCCGCATCTTCCCCGCGTCCTTTGCGCCGGCTTCGCCCTTGAAGGCGATGAAGTCGTCGAAGGCGATGGTCTGGGCGCGGATGAAGCCGCG
>CBJNAE010000101.1:0-12136 GCA_966433995.1 uncultured Ideonella sp.
GCCGGGGCGTCATCCACAGGCAGCGTTCGACCAGCTCGGCGGCCCGCTCCACGCCCTGGGCGTTGCCGATCTCGCCGCATTCGCAGGTGACGGCCGGGCAATGCGGCGAGAACGCGCCGGTCAGCGTGCCGAAGATGGTGCGGGTGCGCACCGCAATGCCCGAGAACAGCGCGGCCAGCTTGGCCGAAGGATGGTCCGACGGCGAGATGCAGGCGTAAAGCGGGTTGCGCCCGGTGTTGTTGTGCAGGTCGACCACGGCGAACACCCGGCGCGCCAGCATGGAAGCCACCACCGACCGCGCCATGCGGCCATACGGGCTGCCGGCGTGGTCGTCGGACCAGATGCGGTTGAAGTCGGGCTGCGACGGCAGGAAGCGCAGGTTGTGGCGGGCCGCCTCGAGGTTGCCGAAGAAGATGGACAGGGCGCGCGGCAGGGGCCTGCCCGCGGCGCCGCGCAGCACCCGCTGGATGGCTTTGAGCCCGGCGTCCTCGTTGCCGTGCAGCAGCACGGAAACGAGCAAGGGCCGCGGGTCCCGGCCCTGCAGGTGGACCAAAGTGGCCGACGGCATCAGGCCGTGCAGGCTCTGGGCCGTGGCGTCCAGGACGCCGTCGGGCAGACTGTCGAGCTCGTTGAACCTCACCATGGGACTGCTGCTTGCGGGTTGGGCTGGCTGGCCGGGGCCGATTGGCTGAACGCGCGCGGCGCGCTCAGCCAATCGGCCTGGGGCTGTGTGTGCCGCGGCACCCGGCGCCCGGCGGACGCCGTGCGGGGGGCCGCGGTCGGCTTCGCTTATTGAGGCTTCACGAAGTAGGCGAGCGTGGACTCGTCGGCGCGCGGCACATAGGTGATCCCTTTGCGCGCCGCCCAGGTGGCCACTTGGTTGTACAGCGGGATGATGGCCTGGTCCTTCTTCAGGGCCAGCTCAGCGGCGTCCTGGAGGAGCTTCTCGCGCTTCTTGTCATCCACCGTGCCCAGGGCGTCGGTGATGAGCTTGTCGTAGGCCGGGTTGCTGTAGCTGCTCCAGTTGTTGGCGCCCATGCCCTTGTCTTTGTCGGTGGTGGCCAGCAGGCCGCGCAGCGGGCTGGAAGGCTCGCCGCCGCCGACGCCCCAGCCGAGCAGGCCGAAACCGACTTCCTTCTTGGAGGCTCGGCCGACGAAGGCCGACATCGGGCCGACGGAAACCTTGGTGTTGATGCCGCCGCGGGTTAGCATCTGGCCGATGGTCTGCAACACCTGCTCGTCGTTGATGAAGCGGTCGTTGGGGCCGGACACGGTCAGGTTGAAGCCGTTGGGGTAGCCGGCGTCGGCCAGCAGCTTCTTGGCGCCGGCCAGGTCCAGCGGCTCGGGCTTGAGGTTGGGGTTGAAGCCGAACATGCCCGGCGCGGCGAGGTTGCCCGTCGGCACGCCCAGCTTGTCCAGCACCTTCTCGGCCAGCACCTGGCGGTCGATCATCTTGGAGATGGCCTGGCGCACCCGGGCGTCCTTCATCGGGTTCACGTCGGCCATCTTGCCTTCGGCGTCGGTGACGGCGGGCGATTTGTCTCGGTGGTCGGTGAACAGGAAGATGACCCGGCTGGAGACCGTCTCGAACACCGTCAGGTCCTTGTTGGACTTGAACTGGGGCACGAGGTTGGCCTGCACGTTCTCCACCAGCTGCACGTCGCCAGACAGCAGGGCGGACATCCGCGCGGAATCCGTCGGCAGGAAGCGCAGCGTCACCGTGGACCACGCCGCCTTGGGGCCCCAGTAGCCGTCGTTGCGAGCGACCTGGAACGATTCGCCGCGCGTGTACTTCACGAGCTTGAACGGCCCGGTGCCGGCGAAGACCTTGTTCTGGTTGAAGTCGTCGGTGGTGGCGTGCTCGACCGCCTTCTTGGAGACGATGAAGATCCGGGTCAGGTCGTTGGGCAGCAGCGGCGCCGGGCCGGCGGTCGTGATCTGGACGGTCAGCGGGTCGACGGCCTTCTTGCCGGTGATGCCCTTGGTGTAGGTGGTGAAAGAGCTCGGGCTGTTGGTGATGGTGGCGGGGCGGTCGAGCGAGAAGACCACGTCGTCGGCGGTCAGGGGCGTTCCGTCGTGGAACTTCACGCCCTCGCGCAGCTTGAATTCCCAGGTGGTGTCGTTCAGGGCGCGCCAGGACTTGGCCAGCGCTGGCGTCAGCTTGGTCTCCGCGTCCAGGGTCACCAGGGGCTCGTAGACGTGGCTCAGCATGGCGCTGATCGCGTCGTTGTTGAAATAGTGCGGGTCCGACGACTGCGGGTTGCTGCTCAGGCCGACGCGTAGCTCTTGCGCGAGCGCGGCGGGCACGGAGGCGGCGAAAGCCGATGCCAGCACCAGGCTGCGCAGCATGTTCAGTCTCAATTTCATCATCAGGGGTCTCCTTCAGGGAAAGTCGGGAACGAGGGCGGGTTTGCGAGCGGTCTAAGGTCTAACGAGGAAACAGTGGGGCGTCACGCCGCGGCCAGGGCGCGAGCCGGCACCTTCTCGCCGTCGACGAACACGAGCAGCTCGCCGGGCGCGAAGGCCTGCCAGGCCTCGTCGCGCGTCAGCGGCTTGGTCGCGATCACGCTGATCACGTCGCCCACGTGGTTGTGCTTGCTCAGGTCGATCTGCATGTCGCAGTCGATGAGCCGCACGGTGGTGAACGGGTAGCGCCGAGTGACATAGTGCAAGTTGGTGGTGCAGTAGGCAAACATGAAGTTGCCGTTGGACAACAGGAAGTTGAAGGTGCCGTGCCGGGCAATCTCGGCCGCCCAGCCGGAAATCGCTTCGCGCAGTTCTTCGATGTCGGGCATGGACTCGAAGCGCTCCCGCAGCCGGTTCAGGATGTAGCAGAAGGCCCGCTCGCTGTCGGTCTGGCCGACCGGCTTGTGGAAGGCGCTCACGTCTTGGGGCGGCTGGAAGGAATTCACGTTCCCGTTGTGCGCGAAGATCCACGGCCGCCCCCACAGCTCACGGGTGAAGGGGTGGCAGTTCTGCAGCGCCACGCCGCCGCTGCCCTCGGTGGCTTTGCGGATGTGGGCGATGACGTAGCGCGACTTGATGGGGTAGTGCTTGATCAGGCCGGCGATCGGCGAAGTGACGGACGACAACGTGTCCAGGAACATGCGGCAGCCCTCGTCCTCGAAGAAGGCGATGCCCCAGCCGTCCTTGTGTTCGTCGGTCTGTCCGCCGCGGGTGGCGAAGCCTTCGAACGAGAAATTGATGGTCGCCGGGTCCTTGCAACTCATCGCCAGAAGCTGACACATGGGAAATATCCTCCGTCTACGGTTATCGGCGTTTCCGGGGCCGACTGGACCTGGTTAATCCGCGGTTCACAACAAAATGTGACGGCAGTGTGAAGCGGTGTTAAAACACCGTCAAACAAATAAAGTGAATCATGAATATCGGTTTCAGTGAATTCAGGAAGATCGATTTCAATCTCGGCGTCGTCTTCCTGGCGTTGTGGCAGGAGCGCAGCGTGACGCTGGCGGCGCGCAGGCTGTCGCTGAGCCAGGCGGCGGTCAGCGCGGCGTTGAACCGGCTGCGCGAGACCTGCGGCGACCCTTTGTTCGTGCGCACGCGCGCGGGCATGGAGCCGTCGCCGCGCGCGCGCGCGATGGCCGAACCGCTGGCCCAGCAGCTCGAAGGCCTGCACGACCTGATGCTTGCGCAGGTGGTGTTCGAGAGCGCGCAGTCCAAGCGGCGCTTCACCCTGGGCATCACCGACGACCTGGAACTGGCCCTGGGGCCGCGGTTGGCCCAAACCATCGCCGAAGAGGCGCCGGGCGTGAGCCTGGTGCTGCGCCAGGTGAACCGCTACACCGTCGAGCAGGCCTTCGAGGAGCGCGAGATCGACTTGGCCATGGTCTCCGGCCCCATCGGCCGGCTGCCACTGGCCCACGAGCTGCTGGGCGAGCTGGGCTACGCCTGCCTGCTCGACGCGGCGCGGCTGGGCGTGAAGCTGCCGATCTCGCTCGACGTCTATGTGGCGATGCACCACGTGCTGGTGTCGCCGCTGGGGCGCGAAGGCATCGTCGACGCCTCGCTGCGCGCGGTCGGGCTGCAGCGGCGCATCCAGACCGCTCTGACCCACTTCTCCGCGCTGCCCGCCTTCCTGTCGCGGCTGGACGCGGTGGCCACCGCGCCGACGCCCACCTGCCTGGCGCTGTCGCGCGTGGCGGGTCTGCAGGCGTGCGCGCCGCCGCTGGACCTGGGGCAGTTCAACGTCAACATGCTGTGGCGCCGCGACAGCGCCGGCGACGCCGGCCTGGACTGGATGAAGGCGCATTTCCGCAACGCTTTCGCGTTGATCGCCAACGAGGCGTTGCCGGCGCCCAGGAAGCCGTCCGCCGCGCGGCTCAAGGCGAAGGCGCCGAAAGCCGGGTGACCGGCTTCGCGGGCAGGCGCGGGTCATGTGCCGTCAACGCGCCGGCGGCACCGACAATCCGGGGATGAACCCCGCCATCCCCGCGAACGCCGAACATCCCCTTGTCGCCGTCGTCGGCGCCGGCCCGGCCGGCCTGCGCGCCGCCGAGATCCTCGCCGCGGCCGGCCTGCAAGTCGACGTCTTCGACGCCATGCCGTCGGCCGGCCGCAAATTCCTGCTCGCCGGGCGCGGCGGGCTCAACCTCACCCACAGCGAACCGGCGGCGCCTTTCCTGGCGCGCTACGGCGACCGCGCCGTCCGGCTCGCGGCCCCGGTCGCCGCGTTCGATGCCCAGGCTTTGCGCGACTGGGCCGAAGGCCTGGGCGTGGAAACCTTCGTCGGCACTTCGGGCCGGGTTTTCCCGCGCGACCTGAAGGCGGCGCCGCTGTTGCGGGCCTGGCTGCACCGCCTGCGCGGGCTGGGCGTGCGGTTCCACATGCGGCACCGCTGGGTGGGTTTCGGCGAACGCGGCGCGCCTGGCGTGGCTCTGCGTTTCCAGGGGCCGGCGGGCGGTGTCCGCGTTCAGGCGGCCGCCTGCGTCCTCGCCTTGGGGGGCGCCAGCTGGGCACGGCTCGGCTCGGACGGCACCTGGCTGCCCTGGCTGCGGGAGGCCGGCGTGGGCGTGTCCGCGCTTCGGCCGTCGAACTGCGGCTTCGAGGTCGCGCGGCCTCAGGGCGATGGAAGCCTTGTTCCGGGCTGGACAGCCTTTTTTTCTGAGCACCACGCCGGCTCGCCGCTGAAGAACGTGGCGATCTCCCTCCCATCGACGCAGGGTGTTGCGGCCTTTGCCCAAAGGGGCGAATTCGTCGTGACCCAGTCCGGCGTGGAAGGCAGCCTGGTCTATGCCGCGTCGGCCGCGCTGCGCGATGGAATCGAACGCAGCGGCCGCGCCGTCTTCCTGCTCGACCTGCTGCCGATGCACGGCGCCGGGCATGTCGCCGCCGAAGTCGCCCGGCCGCGCGGCTCCCGTTCGCTGTCCACCCACCTGAAGGCGCGCCTCGGCCTGGACGGGGTGAAGGCGGCCTTGCTGCGCGAACTGCTGACGAAGGCCCAGTTGGCCGACCCCGCCCAGCTTGCGCAGTCCATCAAGGCGCTGCCGGTGACCGTGGTGGCGCCGCGGCCGATCGACGAGGCCATCAGCAGCGCCGGCGGCGTGCGCTTCGACGCGATGGACGAGCGCTTCATGCTCACTGCCTTGCCGGGCGTCTTCTGCGCCGGCGAGATGCTCGATTGGGAAGCCCCCACCGGCGGCTACCTGTTGACGGCCTGCATGGCGACGGGCGGGTGGGCGGCGCGGGGGGTGGTGGAGTACTTGAAACAGCCTTCGTCGACGGGTAGTTGATCGCGTCGCATTCCTGACCGGTGGTGGCCCCCGGGCCCTCTCCCCGGCCCTCTCCCAGAGGGAGAGGGAGAGAGGGGAAATTCGACACGCCCCGACAGGCAGGCGCATCGGACTGCCTCTCCCTCTGGGAGAGGGTTGGGGTGAGAGTGCGCGCACCGCCACAGCCAGCCTGGAAATGCGGCGCGCCGGCCATATTTTCCCCACGACCGACGCTCCGGCACCTACAATGCCCGCTGGTTTCAGGAGAGCGCGCGGGCATCGCGTCCCGCGCCGCCGAAGGCGCAACCTCCCATGAACGCTCAGGCTCCGCGCGCCGCCGCAACGGCGGCAGGCGGAAGGTACTGGAACCAGCAACAGCCGAATCTGGAGAGCGAACCCGCACCGCGCCGACGTTGAACGTCGCGTGGGCACCGGGTTCCACCGAAGGAGCAAAGGCGCCGGCCGGCAAGGCGGCGCCTGAATCTCTCAGGTACCGAGGACAGGGGGAGCGGCGCGGGATGCGCGCGCTCCATTTTTCCCCACCCCTGCTTCGCCGTGGGCGTGCGTGTCCCGTTCTGACCTTGTCGTCTCGATTCGAACGGAGCAAAACCCCATGAAGAAGATCATCGTCCTGGGCGCCGGTGTCACCGGCGTCACCACCGCCTGGTTCCTGCGCCAGGCCGGCCACGAAGTCACCGTCATCGACCGCCAGCCGGCGGCCGGCATGGAGACCAGTTTCGCCAACGGCGGCCAAGTCAGCGTCTCGCACGCCGAGCCCTGGGCCAACCCCGGCGCGCCGCTGAAGGTGCTGAAGTGGCTGGCCAAGGAAGACGCGCCGCTGCTGTTCAGGCTGCGCGCGGACTGGAACCAGTGGATGTGGGGCCTGAGCTTCCTGCGCGAATGCACGCCCTCGCGCACCCGGCGCAACATCCGCCAGATGGTCAACCTGGGCCTGTACAGCCGCGACACGCTGCGGCAGCTGCGGGCGCAGACCGGGCTTCAATACGACCAGCTCACCCGCGGCATCCTCCATTTCTACACTTCGGAAGCGGAATACGAGGCCGCCCAGGAGCCGGCCCGCATCATGCGCGAGCACGGCTGCGAGCTGGACATGAAGACGCCCGACGAATGCGTGGCGATCGAGCCCTCGTTGGCGCAATGCCGCGACCGGCTGGTGGGCGGCAGCATGACGCCGAGCGACGAATCCGGCGACGCGCACCGCTTCACCCAGGGCCTGGCCGCGCTTTGTGAGCGGGCCGGCGTGAAATTCCTCTACGACACCCGCATCCTCGGCCTGCGCGCCGAAGGCGACCGCCTGGCCGCGGTGCAGGTGGCCGACGCCGCCGGCGTCGTGCGCACCGAGACGGCCGACGGTTACGTGCTGTGCCTCGGCTCCTTCAGCGCCGCCTGGGCCCGGGCACTGGGCATCTCCCTGCGGATCTACCCGGCCAAGGGCTACTCGGTCACTTTGCCGGTCACTTCGCCCGAGCACTCGTACCAGGTCTCGCTGACCGACGACGAATACAAACTGGTGTTCTCCCGCCTGGGCGACCGGCTGCGCATCGCCGGCACGGCCGAACTCAACGGCTACGACACGGCCTTGAACCTGCGGCGCTGCGACGCCATCGTGCGCCGCGTGAAGGAACTTTTCCCGCGCATGACCGACGGGAAGGGCGCCCAGTACTGGACCGGCCTGCGCCCGGCCACGCCGAGCAACGTGCCCTACATCGGCCGTTCGAAGCTGGCCAACTTCTTCTTGAACACCGGCCACGGCACCCTGGGTTGGACGCACGGCTGCGGGTCGGGGCGGGCGATCGCCGACATCGTCGGCGGCAGGGTGCCGGAGCTGGATTTCGCTTTCGTCGGCGGCGTGTCGGGACGGGCAGTGCCCGCCGCCGGCGCGGCGGCCTACGGCGCGGCCGGCTGAGCGAGCGTCTCCCGCGTCGCGCGGTAGAGGGCGTCGCCGCCGAACTTGGGGGCCCGCGGGTCGAAGCTGAAGAGGTTGGCGCCGGCGCCGCGCCCGTCGACCAAGCCGCGCGGTTCGAGGAAGAACGAGACGAAATCGGCGCCGCGCTGGCGGTGCCGCTCCAGCACCGCCCCCAGCTCGGGCGCCGCCATCGCCTTGAGCGGGTGGAACTCGGTCACGCCGTAGGACGACAGCCCCGATGACTTGAACCATTCGTCGAAGCTCGCGCCGTAGGCGGCGTCGCCGTAGAGGCTGATGCCGGTGCGGGTGGGGCCGGTCTTGCGCAGCGAGGCGTCCACCTCGAAGCGGTGGCGGTCCCAGCCCGGATTGATGAAGGGCAGGATCTGGTGGGTGTAGACCGGCGTGTCGGCCAGGCAGGAATGACGGATGTGCCGGTCGAAATGGGCCAGGTAGCGCACCACCTGCCCGCCCCTGAAGTCGTGCCACATCGCCGCCAGCGGGTTGTAGAAATAGGAAGAGAGTTCGCCCGGGCCGTCGATGAACCAGGCGGCCCGGCCCTCGGCCGGCAGGTGCCTGGGCAGCGGCCGGGCGGGCAGGGCGGTGGGCGCGGCCTGGTCCGGGCCCATGATGGCGACACGGCGCGTGCCGAGCGTCAGCAGGTCGCCGCCGGGCGCCTCCAGCAGGATGTCCAGCCGGTGGATGCCGTGCTCGAGCCGCCGGAAATCCAGGTCGAATTGCCAGCCGACGTTGGCAGTGCCGAATTCCGGGTGGGCCGCCAGGACATCCTGCCGGCCGCCGCGCACCGGCACCCGGCCGGCGAGTTCGCCGTTGCGGTAGATGCGCACCCAGGCGGGCCGGCCGGATTCGCCCCCCGGCAGGTGCGCCCAGCCAGCTACCGGCAGCACGCCGTGGGCATAGGCGTCGATGTGCTCGGAGAAACGCTTCAGCGGCTGTTTTCGGATGTCCTTGCCCGGCGGGTCGATCTCGGCGAAGGACTTGAAGTCGGACCCCGCCGCCCGGTTGAGGTTGCGGATGTGCCGGAAACGCAGCTTCAGCTCGCGCCGGAAGTCCTGCACGGAATCGGGGCCGTAGTCGGTGATCAGGTAGGGCGCGCCGTAGCCCATCCCGTTGTCCTGCAGGCCCGGGAACATGTGGTGCAGCTCCCCGAGCAAAGTGATGCCGCGGATGTTGCGGCGCGCCGCCGGCGGAAGCTGGCAGGCGTCTTCCAGGAAGGCGTCGATGACCTGCAGGCGGCGGCGGGTGATGTCGTTGTCGGTGGTGGTGAAGTTCCAGGGGTAGACCGCGTCGCCGTAGTAGGTGTCCACCGGCAGCGGGCCCTGCTGCGTGGTCAGCAGGTTGCGGCTGTCGCGGGCCAGGGCTTCCTCGGCGGGGGCGTGCGCGCCGAAATGGGTGGAGAACAAATAGACGATCGCCGGCCGGTCGGCTTCCTTCAAAGTGTTGACCAGCTTGCGCAGCGCCGGGCGGTCCACCGCCCAGCCGCCATCGGGCTGTTGCTGCAGCAGCCGCAGCAGCGGGATCGGCAGGGTGTAGCCCAGCTCCAGGCGCGTGTTCGCCGGCAGCTTCGGCCCCAGGCCCGACAAGGTGGCCTCGACCACCGGCGCCGCGGACTCGGCGTCCTTGCCGCACCACGCCGCGGTCGAGGAGGGTGCGTCGGCCAGCGCCTTGTGGGGCGTCTGCACGCAGGGTTCGAGCAGGTTGAACATCGGCGCCAGCAGCAGCCGCCGGTCGTCGTGGCTTCCCGCCGCCCGCCACCCGGCGGCGGCCGCGCCGAGCAGCGCCGCCAGCAGCAGCGCGGCCGTGGCGGTCCGGCGCCGGCGGTGTGCGGTTCCCGTCATCCCGGCACAGGCGCTGAGCGCGCCGTCGTCGGTCCGGTCACTGTTCCAGGAAGCGCTGAGCGTCCAGCGCCGCCATGCAGCCGGTGCCGGCGCTGGTGATGGCCTGGCGGTAGATGTGGTCCTGCACGTCGCCGGCGGCGAACACGCCGGGCACGCTCGTCATCGTGGCCATGCCGTTCAGGCCGCTCTGGGTGACGATGTAGCCGTCCTTCATCTCGATGTGGCCCTTGAAGATGTCGGTGTTGGGCTGGTGGCCGATGGCGATGAAGCAGCCTTGCAGGGCCAGTTCGCGCGTCGAGCCGTCCTGGGTGTTCTTCAGCCGCACGCCGGTGACGCCGGTGCTGTCGCCCAGCACCTCGTCCAGGGTGTGCCACAGGTGCAGCTGCATCTTGCCGGAGGCCACGCGGTCCATCAGCTTGTCGACCAGGATGGCCTCGGCGCGGAACTTGTCGCGCCGGTGCACCAGGTGCACCTTGCTGGCGATGTTGGACAGGTACAGCGCTTCCTCCACGGCGGTGTTGCCGCCGCCTACCACGCAGACTTCCTGGTCGCGGTAGAAGAAACCGTCGCAGGTGGCGCAGCCGCTGACGCCGCGGCCCATGAAGGCCTCTTCCGACGGCAGCCCGATGTACTTGGCCGACGCGCCGGTGGCGATGATGAGCGCGTCGCAGGTGTACTCGCCCGAGTCGCCCTTGAGCGTGAACGGGCGCTTGGAGAAATCGACCGCGTTGATGTGGTCGAAGACGATCTCGGCCTTGAAGCGCTCGGCGTGCTCCAGGAAGCGCTGCATCAGCTCGGGGCCCTGGACGCCCGCCACGTCGGCGGGCCAGTTGTCCACCTCGGTGGTCGTCATCAGCTGGCCGCCTTGCGCCAGGCCGGTGACCAGCATGGGCTTGAGGTTGGCGCGGGCGGCGTAGATGGCGGCGGTGTAGCCGGCGGGGCCTGAGCCGAGGATCAGGACGCGGGCGTGTTTGGCGGTGGTGCTCATGGTCGAAATGGGATGGGGAAGGGGAATGATCCGGATGGGAGCGGCTCGGGCGGGTGTCGATTCCCGGCGCGAGCCCCGAAGTCTGACATGGCGGCGTTGCAATTTCGATTCAACCCGGGTGATTGCGACCATAGTCAGTGACAATCGCTCAGGTTATAACCTGTGACTTATTGCCGCAACGGCGCGCATCGATTCCGGGCGCGCGCGCCGTCCGGGCCGCAACCCAAAAAGGAAAACCTCCACCATGGCCATGCTGTCCAGCCTCGATCTGATTCGACGCGTCCCGCTCTTCTCCATGCTGACCAACGACCAGGCCCAGGGCGTGGCCGACGGCGTGGTGAAGCGGCGCTTCCGCCGGGGCGAGATCATCGTCGAGCACGGCCAGAAGTCCAATGCCCTGTTCATCCTGCTGACCGGCCGCGCGCGCGTGCTGACCGCCGATTCCCGCGGTCGGGAGGTCATCCTGGCGGTGCTGCAGTCGGGCGACTATGTCGGCGAGATGAGCCTGATCGACAACGAGCCGCACTCCGCCACCGTCCGCGCCGAGGTCCAGACCGACATGCTGGTGCTCGGCCGCGCCGAATTTGCCCGCTGCCTGCCGGAGAACTCCAGCCTCTCCTACGCCATCATGCGCGGCCTGGTGCAAAGGCTGCGCAACGCCGACCGGCAGATCGAATCTCTGGCCCTGCTCGACGTCTACGGCCGGGTGGCGCGCACCCTGCTCGACATGGCGGAGGACGACAACGGCGTCAAGATCATCCGCGGCAAGGTGTCCAGGCAGGACCTGGCCAAGGTCGTCGGCGCTTCGCGCGAGATGGTCAGCCGGGTCATGAAAGACCTGGAAGAACGCAAGATCATCGAAACCCAGGAAAACGGGTCGGTCATCATCCGCGAGCGCTTGACCTGATCGATTTCTGACGCCCGGCCGCGTCCTGGCCGCGCATGGCCGTGGCGCCAACCGTCGCCCGGGGCTTGCGCGACAATCCACGGATGACTTTCCCCCTCGGTTCCCTGCGCGACGGCCCGGCCGCTTCCGGAATGAGCCGCGCCTCCACCCCCCCTTCCACGACTTCCACCGCCTTGCCGGTCCACGCCTCGCCCATGCCGCTGTGGCGGCTGCAAGCCGCCGTCCTGGCGGGTGGGGTGGCCTGGCTGATCGCCTTGCTGGCGCTGCTCAGCCACAACCCGCTCGACGCGGCTTTCTCCACCTCAGGCGACGCCAGCGGCGTGCACAACTGGGCCGGGGTGCTCGGCGCCTGGGGCGCCGACCTCGCCTACGTGCTCTTCGGTTATTCGGCCTGGTGGCTGATGGCGGTGGGGCTGCGCGGCTGGCTGTCGGCCCTGGCGTCGCTGCTGCGCGCGGGCGAACCGGTGCCCAGGCCGCCGTGGCCCTGGATGCTGCTGGGCGTCGGCCTGCTGCTCGCCGCCAGTTGCGCGCTGGAATGGACGCGCCTTTACGGCTGGGAGTCCCGGCTGCCTGGCGGGCACGCCGGCGGCGTGCTGGGCTACCTCCTGGGTTCGACCAGCCAGAACCTGCTGGGCTTCGCCGGCTCCGGCGTGCTGTGGATCGCCTTGCTGGTGGTGGGCGTCGGCCTGGCCTTCCAGTTCTCCTGGATGGCGGTGGCCGAATGGATCG
>CBJNAE010000102.1:0-11962 GCA_966433995.1 uncultured Ideonella sp.
GGTGAACTACGCCGCCGCCAAGGGCGCGCTCAACAGCGCCACCAAGGCGCTCTCGTTCGAACTGGCCAGCCGCGGCATCACCGTCAACGCGGTGGCGCCGGGCGTCATCGCGTCGCGCATGGCCGAAGGCAGTTTCGACAAGGCGCTGATCGAGCGCCTGGTGCCGATGAAGCGCGCCGGCAGCGCCGAGGAAGTAGCCGCGCTCGTGGCCTTCCTGGCCTCGGAGGAGGCGAGTTACATCAGCGGGCAAGTCATCTCGATCAACGGCGGCATGGTTTGAGTGCGCGCGCCCATCCGAAACATCCCCAATTCTTAGCCAACCAATAGGAAGAAGACTCTCATGAAGTCCAACACGACCATCGCCATGCTGCTGGTGGCCTGCGCCACTTTCACCGGATGCTCCTCCACGGGGCAGAAGAAGGTGGAGGCCAGCCCGACGGCCAACGTCACCGCCGCCGCGCCCGCCCCCATCCCGGCCGAGAGCGCCGTCCGCATTCCGGCGAATTCCAGGGCAAAACTTGTCTTGAACCTGTCGGGATCGAAAATCTGCACGGACTCCAAGGACTGGGATTCATTCAAGGGCGAATGGCGCGCCATCTTCCAGGAGCAAGCCGCCGCCGCCGGCATCCCGTTCGAATGGCAGGAAGGTGAGGCGCGAGCCATGGGCCAGCCCGGGACATTGCTGGCGGTGCACGTCAACGATTACCGTTTCATCGGCATCGGCGCGCGCATCTTCTTCGGCATCATGACGGGCAACGCCTACATCGACGCCCAGGCGAAGTTCAGCGACCTGAATGGCGGTTCGCCTTTGGGCGAGCAGCCCTACAACACCTCGTCTTCGGCGGGGCAAGGCATCTTTGGCACCATGACCCCCAAGCAGATCTACGCGATCGCCGACGACGTCATCGGCAAATTCAAGACCCGTTGACACGCCAGCGTGAAGGCGCGGGGCAAGCTGTGCGCGCCGCGGCCCCGCGCGAAGCTCAAGCCTCCCGCTTGAAGAGCAGCACCGCGTTCGTCCCGCCGAACGCGAACGAATTGCTGATGGCGGCTTGCAGGCCGGGCGCCTCGGTGCCCGGCTGCAGCACGAGGTTGAGCCGGCAGGCCGGGTCGACGGCGGCGCAGTTCGCGTTCGGCGGCAGCTCGCGCCGGCGCAGGGCCAGCACGGTGACCAGCGCCTCCAACGCGCCCGCGGCGCCCAGCAGGTGGCCGTGCATCGACTTGGTGGAGCTGACGCGCAGCGCGTCCAGGCCGTCCTCGCCCCAGACTTGGGCCAGGGCGTCGCGCTCGACTTCGTCGCCGATGCGGGTGGCGGTGCCGTGGGCGTTGCAGTAGCCGACGTCGCCGGGTCGCAGGCCGGCGGTGGCCAGGGCCTGGCGCAAGGCGCGCACCTGGCCGGCGGCGTCGGGTTTGGTGAGGTGGGTGGCGTCGCAGCTCAGGCCCCATCCGGCGAGCAGGGCATGAACACGCGCGCCACGGCGACGGGCGCGCTCGGCCGACTCCAGAACCAGGAAGGCCGCGCCTTCGCCGAGCGCGAAGCCGCTGCGGTCGGCGGCGAAGGGCCGAACGCAGCGCGCGGCTTCGCCGGGTTCGAAGCGGGCCAGGGTCTGCATCGCCTGCCAGGCCAGCACGACGCCGGGGACGATCAAGGCTTCGCTGCCGCCGGCGATGGCCACGTCGACCTCGCCGCGCTGCACCGCCTTGGCCGCTTCGGCGATGGCCACCGCCGACGAGGCGCAGGCCACCGAATAGGTCAGCACCGGCCCCTGGGCCTTCTGGCGCATCGCCACATGGCCCGCCGGCGCGTTGGGCATGAAGGCGGGAACGGTCAGCGGCGGCACGCGCTGGCCGCCGCGGTAGGCGGCTTCGAGCGACGCGGCGCCGCCCATGCCGCAGCCGGCGTACACGCCCAGGCGCTCAGGCTCGACATCGCCGCTTTGGATGCGGGCGTCGGCCATGGCCAAGTCGGCCGCGGCGACGGCGAGCTGGCTCACGCGGTCGACGCCGGCCAGTTGCAACTTGGTGAACCAGCGCGATTCATCGAAAGCCGAGGCCAGCGCCGCCGCGGCGGCTTTGGGCAGTTCATCGGCGAAGACGGGCGCGACCGCCGATTCGCCGCGCAACAGCGCCTGGAACAGCAGCTCGGCGTCGTCGCCGTGGGGGGAGACGGCGCCCAGGCCGGTGACGGCGACCGCCGGTTGTCGTCCTTCGCTCATCACGCCGCGCGACCTCAAGCCGAAGGCGCGGGGGACGAAGAGGCCTTGGCCGCCACCAGCCTGTCGATCAGGGCCGCCAGTTGCCCCAGCGTCTCGACGTTGGCTTCGGAGTCGGGCATGGTGATGCCGAAGCGGTCTTCGACCGCGAAAAGGAGTTCCACCAGCGCCAGCGAATCCAGGCCCTTTTCGCGGATCGAGGATTGCGCGTCGAGCGTGGCCGGATCCAGGCCGTACTTCTCGTGGATCAGGTCTTTCAGTTCTTTGAGCGAACTCATCAATGTGTCCAGGTTCGTGTCCGTCTTACGACCACCAGCGCCGTGGGGCATCGAAAAAATGGGCGTCGCCGATGATATCTGCTGGCGTCAGCCGCCTGCGGGCCGCCAGCGCGCCGAGGCCCAGGCGAAGACCCAGCCGAGCGCGGCGCCGGCCAGCACGTCCAGCACCACATGCTGCTTGACGGCCAGCGTCGAGTACGCGATGGCGAGGAACCACGCCGCGTTGGCCCAGCGCCAGCCCGCAGGCGCGCGCACGCGGCGCAGCACGTCGTCCAGGCCGCGGGCCGAGAAGATGCCGACCGCCACGTGCATCGACGGGCAGGCGTTGCCCGCGGCGTCCACGCCGCGCATCAGGGCGAAGCCGGGGAAGTCCGAGGTGTGGCGGATCACCGACGGGATCTCGGTCGGGAAGAAATAAAAAAGCAGCAGGCCGGTGGCGCACAGCCCCATGGCCCACAGGCCATACACCAGCAGGTCCAGGAAGCGCAGCTGCAGGCCTGGCGCCAGGCCCACATAGACCCACAGCGAGAAATAGGCGATCAGCAGCGGCGGCTGGAACGGCATCCCGTGGTCCAGCGGCGTCAGCGGCATCACCGTCGACGGGAAAGCCGGGTGCCGCAGCAAGTGGAAATAGGCGATGAAGAAAACCCAGGTGACGATGGTGGTGCCGATCGCCTTGAGCCACCACCAGTTCAGGGCGCGCTGGCCGATCTCGCGCGCCCAGGCGGGCGCCGACGAGGCGCTCGCAGGCGTCGTCAGCGAAAGCGGCGGGCCGGCCGCGGTTGTTTTCATGGTCATGGCTGGTAAGGCGGGCGGCGCAACAGGCGGCGAGGCAGCAGCAAGGGCAGCCGCAGGACCGCTTCCAGCACCAGCCGGATGTGCATCCAGGTGAGCAGCACGTTGTCGCGGCCGTAGTGGAAGTGCGAGACGCCGCCTTCCTCCGCAGTCAGGTATTTCACCGGCGCGTCCAGGTTCAGCGGCTTGACGCCGCGCCAGGCCAGGCGCACCGCCGCCTCGGGGTCGAAATCGAAGCGGCGCATCCAGGGCTGCGACTGCATCACCGCGATCAGGTCGGCCACGGGGTAGACGCGGAAACCGTAGAGCGAATCGCCGATGCCGGCGCCCAGGGTCTCCACATTGGCCCACCAGTTGGAGATCTTGCGGCCGCGCACGCGCAGCAGCGGCGCCGAGGCGTCGAACACCGGCCGGCCGAGCACCATGGTGTCGGGGCGGGCCGCCGAGGCCTTCATGAAGTCGGGGATCAGCCGGGCGGGGTGCTGGCCGTCGGAGTCCATCGTCAAGGCATGGGTGAAGCCGGCGGCCTGGGCCAGGCGCAGGCCATGCAGCACCGCCGCACCCTTGCCGCTGTTGACCGGCAGGGCGATCAGTTTCAAGCCCGGGTCGGCGGCGGCCATCTCGGCCAGTTGGCCGGGCGTGCCGTCGGTGCTGCCGTCGGTCACGACCCAGACCGGGTTCCACTGCGCCCGCGCGGCGCGCACCGTCTCGAACACTTTCGGGCCGGTGTTGTAGCTCGGGATGAGGACGAGGTGCGTGGCGGAAGCGGGCTGTGGGCTGACCGTCATTTCGGGCTCAATTCTTGGGCAAAGTAGGCTTCGATCCGCTTGAGCAGCCCGGCGTGGTCGCCCTCCGGCGCGAAGCGTTTGCCCAGGCGCACGCGGAAGACCACGGGGAACTGCGGCACCCGCCAGATCGGCCAGTCTTTGCCGAGGTAGGGGGATTCGGTCTCGATGAGGACGGTCTGGATCGGCACGCCGGCCATGTGGGCGATCAGGGTCAGCCCCGGCCGGAAGGGGTTGATCGGCGGCGTGACGGTGCGCGTGCCTTCCGGGAAGAGGATGAGCTGGGCGCCGTCCTGCAGGTTCTCGACACAACTGCGCGCCATGCCGAAGGGCGGGTCGTTGGCGATGTAGCGCGCCAGCCGGGCGCCCGCGCCCAGGAAGGGGTTGCGCATCAGGCTGCCGCGCATGATGCAGATGCCGCGCGGCAGCCGGGCCACCACCAGCAGGGCGTCGAGCATGCTCGGGTGGTTGGCGGCGATGATCAGGCCGGCGTCGGCGCCGAGGGCGTCGAGGCATTCATAGTCGATGCGCATCAGGCCGAGCCACTGGGTGCAGGTCCAGAAGCCGCGGTAGACGGAGGCGATCGCCGCCCGCCCGACGACCACGCCCTGCTCGCGGGTGAGCAGCGGATAGAGCGCCAGGCACACCAGGTTCCATGTCAGCGACATGGCGGCCAGGTGCGCCAGCAGCACGTAGAAGAACAGGCACTGGACCCAGCGCCACAACCGCTTCAAGCGCGTCCCCGCGTCGAAGCCGGGCGACCCGCCGGAGGGTCCTGCAATCGGATGGCCACGGAGCAACCGCCTTCTTTCTTCTTCAGTCGTCCGCCAAGACCCGTTCGGACGACTTGGCGAAGAACCAGGCCACGCCGAAACCCACGGTCACCGCGGACGAGCGGCGCACCAGCGGGCTGTCTTCGAAGGCCGCGCCGCCGAGGTGGTCGTAGCGCGCGAAAGCGCCCACCCAGGTGTCCCCGAAGCGGCGCGAGGCCGCCGCCAGCGCGCGCCAGCCCGAATAGCCGCCGCTGGCGCGATAGGCCGGGCGCTGCGCGGTGACATAGGGCGAGTCGACGTTGTAGAAGAGGCCGTGGTTCTTCGCGTCGGCGAACATCGGCCCGGTGAGCAGGCCGACGTTCCAGCCGCCCGCGACCCGGGCGATGTCCAGGTTGAGATTGGGCGAGAAGGTGGCGCCGGCGTAGCGCGGCGAGCTTTCCAGCGTCATCGCGGCGCGCACCGGCAGGCGCACCTCCAGCCGCCACGGCAGGCTTTGCGCCGAGCCGGGCGACGAGGCCAGCCGCACGTTCAGGTTCGGCCCCAGCTCGAAGGTGCCGGGCACCTTGGGCATGCCGGCGCGCGGCCCGTCGTCGCGGGTGCGGGTAGGGGGCGAGGCGCCGATGCTCACATCCAGCGTGGCGCGGTCGCTGTCCAGCAGCATGGCGCGGGTGCCTTCGCGGTCGGATTTGAACCAGGTGCCCCGGTACACCAGGACAGGCAACGGCGCCAGGTAGCCCTGGCTCTGGTCGGAACCGCGGTAGTCGGGCAGGTACAGGCCGCCGACGCCCAGGCCGAGTTCCCACAGCGGCTTTTCGACGCGCGGCGCGGGCGCGACGGCCTGGCGCCCGGGGCCGCTGAGGGGCACCGAGGCGTCGACGGCAGTGGCGGCCGCGGTCAGGTGGGCCAGCCCGGCAAAGCAAGCCGCCAGCCCGGCGGGAAAGGTCTTCGGCTTTCGAAGGTTCAAAGGGGACTCCCGGCAACAGGGGAAAAACCATGGGCCTCGATCTCGACCAGCAGCTCGGCGCGGCAGACGTCGGCGCGAAGGTAGACCGCCTCGCGGGAGGCCAGGCTGTCGGGCCCGCCGAGCGCGGCTTCGACCACGGTGCGCACCGCGGGCAGGTCGTCGGGGTGGCGCAGGTAAACGGTGTAGGTGAGCTGGTCAGCGGGGAAGGGCCGCCCGGCGGTGGCCTTGGCCACCTCGCGCACGGCCGCGATGTTGGCCAGGCTTTCTTCGGCCTGCCGGCGAACGTCGCCCGGATGCACCGACACATGGCCGACGATGCTGGCGGTGCCCGAGATGAACAGCGCCACGCGCCCGCCGCCAGCGTCGGCCAGCGCGGCGCGCGAGAAGGTGGGCGCCTTCGGGCCGTAGGCCTGCGGATAGCGGTAGGCGCTGACCTGGCGTGGGTTCTCGATCGGCGCCGGTGCCTGCCTTCCGGCCAGGAAGAACACCCGCAGCGGGCCCTGGCGGGTGCCCAGCGCGCAAGCGGCGGGCGCGCCTTCGAGCGCGCTGCGCCGGGCCGCGGCGAAGGCTTCCTGGCGGCCGATGTTGAATTGCCGATAACGCTCCAGGCCGCCAGTCTCGAGGTTCATGCCAGGGAAGTAGTTCCACAGGCGCAGCAGGTGGGGGCAGTTGCTGGCGGCCAGAACTTCGAAGAGGTCGTCGTACGCCCGCCGGGCCGAGGCCTGCAGGCCGAGTGCGCCGTCATCGGCGATCTCGGCGCAGCCGTGCAGCCAATGGCCGTCGGTGGCGTAGCGCACGCAGCCGTGCCGCCGCGTGGCGCCGGCCTCGCCGCCCAGCCAGGCGTCGAACACGGCGCCGCCCTCGGGTGCGAGCAGGGGCAGTTGCGTGGCCCCGGGCGCGTCGCCGACCCAACCGCCGCCCAGCAGGCCCGCGGGGGCGCCGATCGCCGTGTCGGACTGCCGGCCGGTGGGAAGCCAATGCCTGCGGAATCCGAGCGGATGCGGGGCCGCCGTCATCGCGAGGCCGTCACCTGGGTGTCGCGGCCATGCGGGCAAGCGGCGTGCGGGAGGGTGGGGCAGCAAAGGTTCATCGCGCGTGGGATCGGAGCTGGGATCGGTGCGGCACCTGGGAAAACGGCCTGCGCCGCGGGCGTCGCGTAACCTCGAATTGTAGGTCGGCCGCTACCCGGGACCGTGACGGTCTGTCACCGGAATTGTTGCAAGCCGCCACGTTCCGGCGGGGTTGGGCGGCGGGTCAGGGCAGGCCGGCCGATGAGGGTTCCGCCGCGGCCAGCGCGCGCGCGATGCGGTGGCGATGCACCGTGGTGCGGGGCACCCGGCCGTGGAACCAGCTGCGCACGTCTTCTTCCAGCCCGATGCCGTGCATGTAGTTGTAGAGGGCTTTCTTCAAGGCCGCGCCGAGCGCGTCGTGGTCCACGCCGGTGGGGTCGAGGAACCCCACGTCGTTCTTCGCGAAAGACACCGGCGGCAAAGGCTGCAGCGTGACGCCGTACTCTTCGGGGCTCTGGCCCACCGGCGAATGCACGGTGCAGGCGAAACGGTGGAAGAAGCCCGACTGGATGCAGCCGTTGGCGAACAGCTGGCGCACGTATTCGAGCGCGTCCACGGTGTCCTGCACCGTCTGCGTCGGGAAGCCGTACATGAGGTAGGCGTGCACCAGGATGCCGGCGTCGGAGAAGCCCTTGGTGACGCGCGCCACCTGCTCGACCGACACGCCTTTCTTCATCAGCCTGAGCAAGCGGTCGGAAGCGACTTCCAGGCCCCCGGAGATGGCGATGCAGCCGCTGTCGGCCAACTGGCGGCACAGCCCGGGGCTGAAGGTTTTCTCGAAGCGGATGTTGCCCCACCACGAGATGGACAGGCCGCGTTGCAGGATTTCGGCCGACAGCGCCTTCAAAGCCTTCGGCGGTGCGGCTTCGTCGACGAAGTGGAAGCCGGTCTGGCCCGTCTCCCGGACGATGGCCTCGATGCGGTCGGTCAGAACCGCAGCCGAGGCGCCTTCATAGCGCGAGATGTAGTCGAGGCTGACGTCGCAGAAGCTGCACTTCTTCCAGTAGCAGCCATGCGCCACGGTGAGCTTGTTCCAGCGGCCGTCGGACCACAGGCGGTGCATGGGATTGAGCATGTCCAGCAGCGACAGGTAGCGGGCCAGCGGCAGGCCGTCCCAGGTGGGCGTGCCGACTTCGGCGAAGGCCACGTCGGGCTCGGCCATGTTGACGTAGCGCACGGCCTTCGTCTCGGCGTCGCGCACGAAGGTGCGCACCAGGCGCTGCCGCGAGCGCTTGCCTTGCAGGTGTTCGATCAGGGCCAGCAACGGCCGCTCGCCGGCATCCAGCGTGACGAAGTCGAAGTGGTCGAACACCCGCGGCTCGGTCAGTTCGCGAAGCTCGGTGTTGACGAAGCCGCCGCCCAGGCCGAGCGCGACCGACGGGTGGCGCGCCTTGATCGCCTGGGCGATGCGGAAGGCGGCGTAGACGGACCCGGGGAAGGGCACCGACACCAGCACCAGGGTGGGCGCATGGCGCTCGACCGCGGCCAGGGTGAGGTCGACCAGGGTCTGGTCCACCAGGTTCAGCGGCGCGGCCAGCGCCGCGGCGAGCGGCTCGAAGGTGGGCTGGCTCTGCGCCAGCGACTCGGCGTAGCGCACGAACTCGAAGCGCGGGTCGACGGCGTCGCGCAGCACGTCGGCCAGGTCGTTCAGGTAGAGCGTGGCCAGGTGGCGCGCGCGGTCCTGGACGCCGAGGCTGCCGAAGGCCCAGGCGAGCGGGTCGCCGCCGTCTTCGTCGATGTAAACCTCGAGCGAGGCGAAACGTGGCCCCTCCGGCAGGAAGGCCCGGCCGGCGATGCGGTGGCCGATGGTCGGGTCACGCCCTTGCAGGAAGGCGATGGTGGGCCCGATGGTGGCCCGGTAGCGTCCGAACTCGGCGAGGAAGGCCTCGGTGCGCGGCGTGCGCTGTGCAGCGGGCAGGGCCTCGACCGATTCGCGCAGTTGCTGGAGCCCCGACGCCGAAAGCAACTGCAGCACCAAGGCGAGGGCCAGGTCTTCCTGCACCGCGTCCACGCCGCGCGAACGCAGGAAGCCGGTGAGATAGGCGGTCGACGGATAAGGCGTGTTGAGCTGAGTCATCGGTGGGATGACGGACAGCACACGCAACCGCGGCGGGCTCAAGCCCTCGGCCTGCATACGGCATCAACCTCGGATCTTGAATGTGAGTGTGCGCACACCTTCTAGACGGCCGCCACGGCCGATGCCGAAACAGGTGCCGATGCCGGCGGTCCGAGCCGCTCCACCATTTCGGCGGCGAATTCGACGAAGGCCTGCGCGCCTTTGGATGCGGAATCGAACACCACACCCGGCAGACCGTAACTCGGCGCCTCGGCCAGGCGAACATTGCGCGGGATGACGGTGTTGAACACCTTGTCGCCGAAATGCGCCTTGAGCTGGTCGCTGACTTGCTGCTGCAAGGTGATGCGCGGATCGAACATCACTCGCAGCAGGCCGATGATTTCCAAGTCCGCGTTCAAGTTGGCGTGCACCTGCTTGATGGTGTTGACCAGGTCGCTCAAGCCTTCCAGCGCGAAATATTCGCATTGCATCGGCACCACCACCCCGTGGGCGCTGCACAGGCCGTTCAGGGTGAGCATGCTCAGGCTGGGCGGGCAATCGATCAGGACGAAATCGTATTCCGAGTCCACGGTTTTCAACGCGGTTTTCAGGCGCTCGTTGCGGCGCTCAAGGTCCACCAACTCCACTTCGGCGCCGGCGAGTTCGCGGTTGGCGCCGAGCAGGTCATAGCCGGCTTGCTCGGCTTTCTGGCGTGCCTCCTGGATGGAGGCGTTCTCCAGCAGCACGTCGTAGACGGTCAACTCCAGGTTGCGCTTGTCCACGCCGGAGCCCATGGTGGCATTGCCCTGCGGGTCCAGGTCGACCACTAGCACCCGTTGGCCGAGGCGGGCCAGGCCCGCTCCCAGGTTGACGGTGGTGGTGGTTTTGCCGACACCGCCCTTTTGGTTGGCGATACAGAAGATTCGGGCCATGCCGTGGGTCAGTCCGTGGTTGGAAGGGAAGGGGAAAAGCTCACTTGGAAATCGCGAGCTTGACGCCGAAGCCGATCAGGAAGACACCGGCCAGCTTCTCGAGGCCACGCGAAATCCGGGGATTGGCCCGCATGCGCTCGGCCAGGAAATGGGTGAGAAGCACCACGGCCAAGCCGTAGAGGAAGGTCAACACCGCGATGGTGGCCGCCATCACGCCGAAAGTCAGCAAGCCTTGGTGGCGAGTCGGGTCGACGAACAGGGGGAAGAAAGCCATGTAGAAGACGATGGCCTTGGGATTGAGCAGGGTGATCGCCATGGCCTGGCGGAAGTATTGGCGGGGTTTGATGTCCAGGATCGGGCCGGCGCCCGGCTTGGCCAGCAGCATCTTCGCGCCCAGCCACACCAGGTAGGCGGCACCGAGCCATTGCACCGCGGTCAATGCCGCCGGGTAAGCAACCAGGAGCGCCGACAGCCCGGCAACCGCGCACCACATCAGCACTTGGTCACCGGCGATCACGCCCATCGTGGCCGCCAAACCGCCCCACATCCGGCCTTTGGTGGTCGACGTGACAAGCGCCAGATTGCCGGGGCCGGGAATGGCCAGGAAGACAACGATCGCGAGCACGAATTGACCGTAATCGGCGACGCCAAGCATGGAAAGCTCCTCGAATCAGCAGGGAAAAACAGGGCGCGGGAGACGTTCGAGTTTACGCCAGCCCCCGTTGACGGTTTCATCGAAACCGCCGGCAGGCCTTCATTTCGGCCGCATCCAGACCAGGCAGCGGTCGGCTTCCAGGCTGGGCACCGTCAGTTGTTCCACGTGAAACACATCGATGTCGGCCGGCAGGGCTTGGCTTTCTTCGTCGGGCCGCTTGCCTTTCATCGCCATCCAGACGCCTTGCGGCGCCCGGTGATTGCGGGTCAGCGCGATGAAATCGAACAGCGATGAAAAAGCACGGGACGTCACCACATCGAATTCCGGCTCGTTCGCGTGACCAGGCCAGGCTTCCACCCGGGCATGCTGGCTGCGCAGCTGACGCAAACCCAACTCCACCGCCACTTGCTGGATGAAGCTGGCCTTCTTGCCCACGGTGTCGATGCAAGTGACCGACAGATGAGGAACCGCGACCGCCAGCACCACACCCGGCAGGCCGGCACCGCTGCCTACGTCCAACAACCGCGCGCCCGCAGCCAACCCTGCTTGGTCGAGATGGCGGCGCAATGCCGGCACGACCGAGAGACTGTCCAGCAGATGGTGCGTCAGCATCTCGGCCGGCTCACGCAAGGCCGTCAGGTTATAGACGCGGTTCCAACGGCTGATCAGGCCCAGATAGGTGATCAGCATGTCAGCTTGCGCTGCCGACAAGTCGACATCGAGTGCAGTCGCCCCCTCCAGCAGGGAAGCGCGCAACCTGGCCATGTCAACGGTCGATAGAAATTGAGCGGCCCCCATGTCAGGCCGCGGCGTCCAGGTTAGCGAAACCCTTGAACTTGCCTTTTTTCAAGTGCACCAGCAGCAGCGAGATCGCCGCCGGCGTGACGCCCGAGATACGCGAAGCCTGACCCAAGGTTTCCGGCCGATGTTTGCCAAGTTTTTGCCTGGCTTCGAAGCTCAAGGCATGGACCAGCGAATAGTCGAGGTCATCCGGCAAACGAAGGTTTTCGAAATGAGCGGCACGCTGTACTTCATTGATCTGGTTATCGATGTAGCCGGCATATTTGACGCTGATTTCCACCTGCTCGATGACTGCATCGGCCAAGGGCTTGCCGAACTCTGCCACCAACGTTTCACGTGAAACACCTGCTTCGGGCCGGGCGACCCGGGCAATCTCTGCCAGGGTGTCGAAAAGGACGCCCGGGCGGCGCAACAGATCGATCAGGTTGTACTCATGTTCCAAGGCCTTGCCCACCAAGCGTTCGGCGTCCGCTGCCGGCAAATTACTCGGCATCACCCAGGTCGAGCGCAGCCGTTGTGTTTCACGTGAAACAGCATCGCGCTTGCGGTTGAAGGCATCCCAACGGGCATCGTCCACCAAGCCCAGCTGTCGGCCGACTTCGGTCAGGCGCATGTCGGCGTTGTCTTCGCGCAGCTGCAA
>CBJNAE010000103.1:0-11911 GCA_966433995.1 uncultured Ideonella sp.
AAAGATATCCTCGGCCGGCGCTGCTGCGGACCAATGAAGCGCGAAGCCCAGCAGCAGTGCGTAGAAGCCGTAGCACCAATCCATCCGGTCGTGGAACATCGCGAACAACAAGGCGGTGGATGCGAACACCACCCCGTCCGTCCATTCCGGATGCGCGCCGAACACGCCGAAAGCGATGCAGGTGGCCCACAGTCCCACGAAGGCGGCGGGCCGCAGCGCCACCGCCCGCGGGGCTTCGGCGATGAAGCGCGAGATGTGGAGGTACCAGTAACCCCAGAGCAAGGGCTCGTACCAGGGCATGAGCAGGATGTCGGCCTGCCGGAAGCTGAACAGGCCTGCACGCAGCGAGGCGTGGTTCTGCGCGAGGAAGAAGGCAGCCGCCAGGGCGGACATGATCCATTCCCGGCGGCTCAGAGGGTGGAAGATGCACAGCGCCTGGAGCGGCAGCAGCAGCGCCAGCACGTCTGATCGTTCGATGAAGACCAGCTCGGCCAGGGTCAGCGCGAGGCTGCCCAGGATGACCATGCGGGGCGTGGAAGGGTGCGGTGCGAGGCTCAAGGTTGGATCTCCCGATGGTTGAAGCGGGGGGGGGGATGGCTCCGGCGCCGCACCGGCGAAAAAAAACCAGAGCGGTGTGCTCTGGTCAACCGGAGTGTCGGCCACGTGACGGCAGCCGACGCCGTTGCAAGAGGGGTCAAGGGCAGAGCTTGCGCCGGCGGCTTTTTTCCTAAGCTGGTTTCATCCGCGCTCAAAAACCGTGCGACAGGCCGACGCCGAACACATTGACGTTGTCGTCGCCGGGGAAACGCTTGTGGGCGACCTCGGCGTAGACGCTGGTGCGCTTGGAAAGGCCGTAGATGCCGCCCATGCTCGCCATGCGTTGCGCCTTGGTACCGTCCACGTCGACCTGGCCGCCGCCGGCGTTGAAGGTCCAGGGGCCGGCCGTGTATTGCAGACCGAGCGTGGCCGCTTTGGCCTTGGAACCGCTGGCCTTGGCCTTGCTGACGTCGTAGGCGCCCATCAGCGCGACCGGGCCCAGGCCGACGCGCGCGCCGACGAAGCTGACGGTGTCGGCAGCGCTGTTCTTCTCATGCGCCAGCATCACGCTGTGCGGGCCGGTGCCGTAGCTCAGCGCGACACCGTACGGCCGGTTCAAGTCGCCAGGGCGCTTTTCCGGCGACGTGCTCAGGTTCACTTTGAAGCCGCCGAGTGATGGCGACTGGTAGAAGATGCCGTTGTTCAAGCGCCCGTACTCGGCCGCACCGTTGTTGGCTTTGGGGTCGGACGGGAAGTTGTAGTGCCACAGGTCCCAGGCCGGCGACGCGATGCGGTCGAAGTTGTCCCAGGGGTCGTAGGTGCCGTCGTTGGCGTAGAGCGCGTCAAGGGCGCGGCCGAACTTGATGGCGCCGAAGCCGCCTTTCAGCCCGACGGTCGACTCGCCATGGAAAAAGGGTTTGTTGGGCGCGCCCTCGTTCGCGCCGGTGTCCATGTCGAAACGCGTGCTGAGCTTGAACGTGGCGCTCAAGCCGTTGCCGAGGTCCTCGCTGCCGCTGAAGGCGAGGTTGCTGCGCTGGATGGTCCCCAGCTTCCAGGTGCGGGAGGCGTCGCGGTAGACGCCGAGGTCCAGGAAGCCGCTGATGTTGACGGCCGATTGGGCCAGCAGCGGACCGGTGAAGAAGAGGCAGGACGCGCAGAGTGCGACGCGACGGAAGGGGATGGTCATAGAGCTCCTCGTTTTGTTGACAGCGGAGCCACTCTAGGTTTTGGCTTCCCATCCGCACATAGACAGCGCAGCCCGTGGCGGGGCGTTCGCGCTCGGCGCTCCACCCGTTACATAAAAACCCTGCCAGCGGCATCGATCAGTCGTCTTTACCTGCTCGCAAACCGGCGGCGAAAAGGCCTTCGGTTTTCAACTTCGCGCGCTCGACATCGAGGGCACGATGCCGATGCGCTTCAAGGACAGCCCGAAGGTTAGGGAACAGCTACTGCATGGGCAGGAGAAGGATGTGTTCGCCAACGTGGGTTACCAGGGGGCACGCCGCCAGAGGGCTGGGGTGAGGGCCGTCGTAGGGGCGCCGTCGTGCATTTAGGAAGTCTCAAATAAGCGGCTCGCGGTTGCCCGCGCCGCCAGCCGCGCCGACAATCCGCCATGGACCTCAAACTGCTCGAAGACCTGTTGGCGCTGGCCCAAGAACGCAGCTTCGTTCGCGCCGCCGAGAAGCGCAACGTCACCCACCCGGCTTTCGGGCGGCGCATCAAGTCGCTCGAAGCCTGGGCCGGCACGCCGCTGGTCGAGCGCGGCCGCAACCCCATGCAGCTGACCGAGGCGGGCCTGACGCTGCTCGCCCAGGCCAAGCTCGTCGTGCAGGGCATGCACCAGACCCGGCTGCAGATGCGCAGCCCGCTCGCCCATGCCAGCCACGTGCTGCGGCTGGCCACCGGCCGCACCCTGGCGCGCACCGTCATCGCGGACTGGCTGGTCCAGATGAGCAAGCCCCGCGGCGCGCTGCAAGGCCACAAGGTGGACGTTCGCACCGGTTCGATGGCCTACGTGGCCAGCATGCTGGAGCGCGAAGAGGTCGACCTGGTCTGCTGCTACGAACACCCGGCGATGTCGCTCAAGCTCAGCACCCCCCGTTTCCGGCACCTGACCCTGGCCCACGACAAGCTGGTGCCGGTCACACGGGCCGACGCGCAGGGCCAGGCGCTGCACGACCTCGCCAGCGGGCCGTTGATCGCCTACGGCCCCACCCTGTCGCTCAGTGCCCTGCTGGCCAGCCACGGGCCGCTGCAGGCGCCAGACGTGCAGGCGCGCACCCGCTTCGTCTGCGATTCCGCCGACGCGATCCAGGAATTCGCGGTCAAGGGGCTGGGCGTGGCCTGGCTGCCCTGGTCGATGGTGGCCGCCGACTGCAAGCGCGGCACGCTGGTGGCACTGGGCCGGCGCAGCGACGAGGTGCACTTCGAAGTCCGCATGTACCGCCGCGCCGCCAGGCAGTCGCCTGAAATCGAGGCGGTGTGGGCGGCGACGGACCGGTGATGGGCGAGGACGCGGGTTCGGGCCGGCCCCGCCGGACCCGCGCCCGGTTCACTGCCGCAGGCCCGCGAATGCCACCACCCGCCTGAACTTCTCGACCTCCGCCTTGAGGAAAGCGGCGAAATCGGTGTCTTCCGAAAGCGTCAATCCCGACGCCTCCAATTGCTTGCGCAGGGCGGGCTCCTTCAGCAATTCCCGCAGTTCCCGTCGCAACCTCGATGCCACGGCCGGTGGCAAGCCCGCGGGGCCGAGCAGGCCGAACCAGACGCTGGCGTCCACGCCCTTGAGCCTGGCATGCTCGCCCAGCGCGGGCACCTCCGGCGCGACGGCCGAGCGCCCGTCCTGTGCGAGGCCGAGGGCCTTGATGCGCCCCTCGCGGATGTGGGGCAGCGCGCTGGAAAGCACCATCACCGCGTAGTCCACCTGGCCGCCGAGCACGTCGGGCAGCATCGGGCCGGCGCCGCGGTAAGGCACATGGCGTATTTCCAGTCCCGCCATCCGCTTGATCGTTTCGCCCGTCAAGTGCAGCGGCGTGCCCAGGCCCGGGCTGGCGTAGGTCGTCGCGCCGGGGCGCGCGGCGGTGTACGAGAGGAATTCGTCCACCGTGCCCACAGGCGCGCGCCTGCTGGCCACCAGCACCAGCGGCTGGCTCCCGACCAGGCCGATCGGCGTCGTGTCGACCAGGGGGTCGAACTTGCTGCGCGTCGTCAGGTGGTTGATGCCCACCTCGGCCGGCGAGCCGAGCATCAAGGTGTGGCCGTCGGGCTCGGCCAGGGCGACTTGAATCGCGGCGATGGCGCCGCTGGCGCCTGCGATGTTGCGAACGTCCACCGGCTTGCCGAGTCGCCTGGACAGCCCCGGCGCCAAAGCGCGCGCCACCAGGTCGACACTGCCGCCCGGCGCGTAACCCACCACCAGCGTGATCGGCTTGCCGGGGTAGGCCGCCGGCTGATTCGACGGTTGCGGCAAGGCGGCCGTCGGCAACGACACCAGGCCCATGCCGCAAAGCCAAGAAAGGAACCGTGTCGAAAGGCGCATCGCCGTCTCCGTGGGCAGTGGTCGAGGCTTGATTCTTCGGAACGGCGATTTACTTCTCGTTGCGGACTTCGCACTGTTCGGTGCCGTTTCGGCACGCGCAAGCCGCATGATGTTGCAGAAACTGGCGCCGTCTCAACCCACCAAGGACGAAGCCATGAAACGCCGCCACCTGCTCTGCGTCGCCTCCTTCGCCGCCCTCGCGGCCACCGCGCCAGCGCTGCACGCCCAGGCCGACTACCCGAACAAGCCCATCACGCTGGTCGTCGGCTACCCGCCGGGCGGCAGCACCGACTTGACCGGCCGTATCGTCGCGGAGGCGCTGGGCAAGCGCCTGAACCAGACCGTCGTGGTCGAGAACGTCGGCGGCGCGGGCGGCGCGATCGGCGCCCAGCGCGTGGCCAATGCTTCGCCCGACGGCTACACGCTGCTGCTGGGATCCAGCAACGAGATGGCCATCGCCAAACTGATCAACCCGGCGGTGAAATACGAGCCGCAGCGCGACTTCACGCCGATCGGCATGGTGGCTTCGCAGCCGATGGTCTTCGTCGCCGCCCCGCACACCAAGGTCAAGACGGTCGAGGAGTTCCTCAACCTCGTCAAGGCCAACCCCGGCAAGTACAGCTACGGTTCCTCGGGCAACGGCACCGCGCTGCACCTGGCGGGCGAAATGATCAAGGAGAACTCGGGGGCCTTCATGGTCCACATCCCCTACCGCGGCGTGGCGCCCCTGACCAACGACCTGCTCGGCGGTCAGCTCGACTTCGGCGTGTTCGTGCTGTCCAGCGGTTTGCCGCACATCCGCGCCGGCAAGGTGAATGCCATCGGCACCACCGAGGCGAGGCGTTCGCAGCAGACGCCGGAAATCGCCGCACTGTCGGAGAACCCGGCGCTGCGCAAGGTGAACATCGGTTCGTGGTTCGCGCTGTTCGGCCCCGCCAAGCTGCCGCCGGCGGTCAGCGCCAAGCTGGGCAAGGCATTGTCCGAAGCCATCGCCAGCCCCGAGATGCGCAAGAAGCTGGAGGACGCCGGCGCCCGCCCCGCTACGGTAAGCAGCGACCCGCCCGAGGCGCTGCTTCAGGCCTACATGAAGTCCGAGATGGAGAAATACGCCCGCGTCGTCGACTTCGCCAAGATCCGCGCGGAATGACCATGGCGACGACGATGACGCCATTGCGCTTCGAGTTGCCCAAGCCCGAGCTCGGCGCCTGGCGCGCCGGCAACACCGGCACCGAGGGCGTCTGGGCCTTCAGCTCGGCCGTCCCCGGGCCGACGGCGCTGGTGACTTCGCTGGTCCACGGCAACGAGCTTTGCGGCGCCTGGGCAGTCCTGCAGGCGCTGCAGGCGGGCCTGCGGCCGGCGCGGGGCAGCCTGATCCTGGCCTTTTGCAACTTGCAGGCTTTCGACACCTTCAACCCGCAGGATGCCGACGCCTCGCGCTTCCTGGACGAAGACATGAACCGCGTCTGGGGCGAAGGCTTGAAAGGCCGTGCGCCCAGCAGGGAGCAGCGGCGCGCGCTGGAACTGCTGCCTTTCGTCGAGCGCGCCGACTGGCTGCTCGACCTGCACTCGATGCATGAGCCCGGCGTGCCGCTGCTGCTGACCGGCCTGCAGCCGCGCAACATCGCCCTGGCGCGCGAACTCGGCACGCCGGCGCACGTGGTGGCCGACGCCGGCCACAAGGACGGCGTGCGGCTGCGCGACCATGGCGCGCTCGGTTCGGCCGAGCACACGGGCAACCGGTCGCTGCTGCTCGAATGCGGCTACCACGGCGAACCGGCCAGCCGCGACGTGGCGCTCGACATGCTGGGCCGCTTCCTCGCCGCCAGCGGCGTGGCGCGGCCGCAGGACATCCCCGGCGATTGGCTGCGCCCGCTGCCGGCGACGCCCCAGCAGGTGCTCGAAGTCACGGGAGGTATCGTCGCGCCCAGCATGGACCTGCGCTTCGCCGAGCCCTGGCTGAGCGGGCAGACCATCCCCGACGAAGGCACCCTGCTGGGCTGGTGCGGCGGCGAGCCTTTCGTCACGCCTTACGACGACTGCACCCTGGTGATGCCTTCGCTGCGGCAGTTGCGGCCGGGTGTGACGGTCATGCGGCTGGCCCGGGCCCGCCCCGCGGCCTGACTCGGCGGACGGGCCTGCCCAAGGCCCCATGCGTGGGAAGCCGGCACGCGGCGCCGAGGCCTCCGCGGCGCCGCGGCCCACCGCCGCGGTGCCGGCCGACTACAATGCGCTCACCAACCCAGTCCCCAGTCACTGCGTTGCCGTCATCCTGACTCGCATTTGCGACGGGCCATCCACAGCGCCCCGCACTTGACCCCAAGTCCCCCTTCTGCCTGCGACTGGCGCCGTTGACAACGCGCGACAGGCCGATCCGTTTTATTGGACCCCCATGTCTTTCGACACCCTCGGCCTGGCCGAGCCGCTGCTGCGCGCCGTGCGCGAACAGGGCTACACCACCCCCACCCCGATCCAGCAACAGGCCATCCCCGCGGTGCTGTCCGGCGGCGACCTGATGGCCGGCGCCCAAACGGGCACCGGCAAGACCGCCGGCTTCGTGCTGCCGATGCTGCAGCGCCTGTCGCTCGAGAAGCCCGCGCGCGACGCCAGGGGCCGCCTGCCGATCCGCGCCCTCATCCTGACGCCGACGCGCGAGCTGGCGGCGCAGGTGGAGGAAAGCGTGCGCCTGTACGGCAAATACCTGCCCCTGACCTCCATGGTGATGTTCGGCGGCGTGGGCATGCAGCCCCAGGTCGACAAGCTGCGCAAGGGCGTCGACATCCTCGTCGCGACGCCGGGCCGCCTGCTCGACCACGCGCAGCATGGCACGCTGGACCTGTCGCACATCCAGGTCTTCGTGCTCGACGAGGCCGACCGCATGCTCGACATGGGCTTCATCCACGACATCAAGAAGGTGCTGGCGCTGGTGCCGGCCAAGAAGCAGAGCCTGCTGTTCTCTGCCACCTTCAGCGACGAGATCAAGGCGTTGGCCGACCGGCTGCTGAACAAGCCGGCTTTGATCGAAGTGGCGCGCCGCAACCAGACCAACGACCTGATCGCGCAGAAGGTGCACCCCGTCAGCCGCGACCTGAAAAAGGACCTGCTCACCCACCTCATCAAGGAGAACGACTGGCACCAGGTGCTGGTGTTCACCCGCATGAAGCACGGCGCGAACCGGCTGGTCGAGCACCTGATCAAGCAGGGCATCACCGCCATGGCCATCCACGGCAACAAGAGCCAGACGGCCCGCACCAAGGCCCTGGCCGAGTTCAAGACCGGCGAGCTGCAGGTGCTGGTGGCCACCGACATCGCGGCCCGCGGCATCGACATCGACCAGTTGCCCCACGTCGTGAACTACGAGTTGCCCAACGTGCCGGAAGACTACGTGCACCGCATCGGCCGCACCGGCCGCGCCGGCGCGCAGGGTGAGGCGGTGTCGCTGGTGTGCGTCGACGAGAACGGCTTCCTGCGCGAGATCGAGAAGCTCATCAAGCGCGAGATCCCGAAGGAGGTCATCCCCGGCTTCGCGCCGCGAGCGGACGAGAAGCCCGAGCCCATCGTGCTCGGCCGCATGACGATCGGGGAAGGCGCCGGCCGCGGCGGGCCTCGGCGCGGGGGTGGCGGCGGCGGTCGCGGTCGGCCGGGGGGCGAAAGCCGTTCGTCAGCGGGCGGCGGCAGGGCGCCGACGGCCAAATCGCCGTCCGCGGGCCAAGGTCAGCGCCACGGCGGCGGTGGAGGCAGCCAGCGGGGCCCAGGCAGCGAACGCCGGGATGGCCGCCCGTCGTCGCCCTCGCCGAGCCGGTCCGGCGGCGCACGTCTCACGACGCCCAAGCGCTGACCCGTTGCCGCTGGAAGCGGCATTCCATGCCTGGCTCCGGCGCCTCAAGCGGCAAGGGCCCTTCGACAGGCTCAGGGCGAACGGAGAGGAGTTCACCCTGAACCTGTCGAGGGGCTCAGGGCGAACGGAATGGCATGCGGTTTTTTCTCCGTTAGCCCCACGCCGGTCAGAGCTTGAACACCGCTACGGCTTCCACCAGCAGCCGCGCCTGGCTGCGCAACTCTTCGGCGGCTTTGGCGCTTTGCTCCACCAGCGCCGCGTTCTGCTGCGTGGCCTGGTCCATCTGGGTGACCGCCTGCCCCACCTGCGCCACGCCCGAACTCTGCTCGGCGCTGGCGGTGGTGATCTCGCCGACGATGTCGCTCACCCGCTTGATGGCCGACACGACGTCGTTCATCGTGCTGCCAGCCTGGTCCACCAGGCTGGTGCCCTGCTCGACACGCTCGACACTGGCGCCGATCAAGGACTTGATCTCCTTGGCCGCCTCGGCGCTGCGCTGGGCCAGCGTGCGAACCTCGCCGGCCACCACCGCGAAGCCCCTGCCCTGCTCGCCGGCGCGCGCGGCCTCGACCGCGGCGTTCAACGCCAGGATGTTGGTCTGGAAGGCGATGCCGTCGATCACCGCGATGATGTCGGAGATCTTGCGCGAAGACTCGGTGATGCCCTTCATCGTGTCCACCACCCGGCCCACCACTTCGCCGCCCTCGGCCGCGACGGTGCTGGCGCCGAGGGCGAGCTGGTTGGCCTGTCCGGCGTTGTCGGCGTTTTGTTTGACGGTGACGCTGAGCTCCTCCATCGACGAGGCGGTCTGCTGAAGCGCCGAAGCCTGCTGCTCGGTGCGCTGGCTGAGGTCGCTGTTGCCGCCGGCGATCTCCACCGCCGAGCCCTCCACGCGGGCCGCCGTGCCCTGGATGGCCGACACCATGGCCCGCAGCTGAACCGCCATGTCGTGCAGCGCGTGCATCAGCAGGCCCACGTCGTCTCGGCCGCTGGGCCGGATGGACTGGGACAAGTCGCCGCGCGCCAGGTCGGCGGCCATCCGGCGGGCCAGGCCGATGCGCGAGATGATCGATCCGCTGATGAGTTGCGACAACAGGACCATGCCCAAGGCCAGCAGCAGCACGCCGGCGCCCGTCACGCGCACCTGCGACCACAGTTCCGCCTTGAGGTCGTCGATGTACAGCCCCGACCCTAGCACCCAGCCCCAAGGTTCGAAACCCTGGACGTAAGAAACCTTGTCCACCGGCCGGTCCCCGCCCGGCTTGGGCCAGGCGTAGAACACGAAGCCCTTGCCCTCCTTGCGCACCGTGTCGGCGAAGGCCACGAACAGCGCTTTGCCGTTCGGGTCCTTGACGCCGGTCACGTCCTTGCCGTCGAGCTCCGGCTTGATCGGGTGCATGACCACCCTGGGGTGCAGGTCGTTGATCCAGAAATATTCAGTGCCGTTGTGGCGCATCGTGGACACCGCCGAGCGCGCGAGCTGCTGGGCCTGCGCCCGATCGATGCGGCCGGCCTTCTCAAGCCCATGCGCCCACTGCAGCACGCCCATCGCCGATTCCACCTGGGCGCGGGTCGCTGCTTTGCGTTGTTCGAAGCTGCGGTCGTAGCCACCGACGATCTGCCAGGCCCCCAGCAACAGCAGGCCACCGATGCCCACCGCCGCCATGATCCTGAGCTTGATGCGAACCGAAATGTCGTCCATCCACGCGACCATGCGTCCTCCTGCCTTTCCATGGGATTCCCTGCCCGCGCCCAGATCGGCGCCAGCCAAGGCTTTATTCCAGCAAAAAGGGATCTGTTTGACAGATGGAGTTGGGCCGGTTTAGGCCCGCATATCGGCCCGGCATGTCCAAACAACCCATTCCTTCAACCCAAAGTAACGCCGCGACCCCGCGGAAAACACGAAGTCTCTGCCGGGACCATGACAGCTTGTCACTTTGTTTGCAGCTGGAATCGTCTGCTCACAGCAATCCCGGCGCCGCGCCGTTACGGTGGACGGTCGACCCAAACTCATCCACCGAACGCATCAGCCCAACCGCAGGAGCCCGTTTCCATGAGCATCAACTGGCGCACCGCTTGGCATGGCCAAGACATCGTGGTCTACCGTGAAGAAGAGGAGGTGGACCGCATCCACGCACCCAGCATCGAGCGGGTGGTCTTCGTCTACCGCTCGCCGGGGGAGACGCTCGGCGACCTGCGCTATGCGCTGGTGCAGCTGCCGGACGAGGTCGCGGTGCTGCCGCTGGAGACCGGCTTCGCGGGCCGCGTGAACTTCGAGCGGCAGGCTTTCTGGACCGAGCGGGCCAACGTTTTCTGGGCGCTGGACAGCAAGGCCCCGGTGTCGTTCAAGCACCCGGTGGGGCGCTGGTGGCTGCGCTTGGGCGGCCCGGTCTACAGCCGCATGCCGCGGCAGGACATCGTCGCCGCGATCGACAGCTGGCCGCTGGAAGGCCCGCAGACCTGGGAGCAGCGCAAATGGGCCCTGATCGCCAAGCGCCGGCCCTTCGCCAACCTGCGGCCGGTGGCGGCGGCCAACCGCCACTGACCGCGCTGCCTTTGTCAAAACGCGGTCGATGCCCGGTGCGTGTGCAGGCGCGCCCCTGATACCTCCGGCGTCAGGACCGTCGCCGTTCCATCGCGAGCGACGAGCGCTCGAAACCCAACTTGGCGAAGAATTCCTCGGCGCCCGGCCGGCCGGCGCGCAGCACCCAGGTCACGTGCGGGTCACTGCCCGTCGCATGGGCCACGAGTCGCCGGCCGATGCCCAGGCCGCGGTGGCCGGCGGCGACGACGACCATCGACAGGTAGCCGTTGGACAGGCCGTCCGTCAGCCCGCGCAGGAAGCCGACCACGCGCCCATCGATCACCGCGACCTCGGCGAGTTGCGAGGCCTCCACCAGGGCGGCCAGGCGCTCGGCGCTGCCGAGGCGGTCGCGCCAGCCATTGGCCGCCAGCAGTTCGAAGACGGTGGCTGTTTCCTGCGCGCGCATGCGACGGATCTCGACGGCGGGCGCCGCCGTGCCCGCCTGCGCGGGCGGGGTGTCGGCCGGCGCGCCCTGGTCGCACTTGCGGCAGGCCAGCGCCATGCCGAGCTTGGAAGCGCGGCCCTCGGCGGTGGTCACCCAGGGACGGTTCGTCCACGGCGGGTCGTGGCGCACGTGCTGGTGGTGGCCGCAGGCCAGGCGGGCGACCCAGTCGCCCAACTCATCCTGGTGGAAGCTCGCGATCGGCTGGTCCATTGCCGGATCCGGGGGCGTCCGCCCCTCCGCCTCTCAGTCGAAACGCCCTTCCCTCAGCCACTTGGTGGCCACCCATTTCTCCCCTTCGACCACCGGCGCGCCGCCGTGCAGCGTCTTGGTCAGCGGGTGCGGCCGGTCGTAGCTGAAGAACACGGCGTTGCCCTTGACCGGCGACACCTCGAACTTCACGTCGGGGAAAGTGGTGCAGCCGCCGCGGGCGGGCGTGTTCAGGTACATGACCAGGCTGGCCACGCGCTGGCCGCCGCGCTTGAGGATGTTGGCGGTGCCGGGCTGGGCCGGGTCGAAGTAGTCGTAGTGCGGCTTGTATTCGGCGCCGGGCCGGTAGCGCAGCACCTGCAGGCCTTCGCCGTTGACCAGCGGCCACTGCAGCAACCGGGCGATGCGGGCCTCGATGCGTGCGCAAAGCGCGTTCTCCTCGCGGGCGAAGAACATGCCTTCGCTGGTGCGCGCCGCGTTGACCTCGCTGCCGCCGGTGTCGAGCTGCACGGTCTCGGAGCGGGCGAGCCGCGCCTCGGCCAGCGCGATCATCTCGTCGCATTCGTCGCCGGACAGCAGGCCGCCGAACACCACCACCCGCGGCAGCAGCATGTGGGACAACACCTGGACCTCGCGGTCGCCGGCGTCGAGTACGGCGCAACCCTCCAGTTGCAGCGGCTCGGGCACCGGAACGGGCACCGGCAGGCCGTTGGCCTTGGCGTGTTCGACCAGGTGGCCGCGCAGCGTCTGCTCCAGCGCCTGCAC
>CBJNAE010000104.1:0-11749 GCA_966433995.1 uncultured Ideonella sp.
CGAAGGTCATCTGGTCGGCGTTGCGCAGGATGGGCACCACCAGGCCGCGGGGCGAGCCCACGGCGATGCCGATGTCGAAGTAGCCGTGGTAGACGATGTCGTTGCCGTCGACCGAAGCGTTGAGCACCGGGTATTTCTTGAGGGCGGCGACGGCGGCCTTCACGAAGAAGCTCATGAAGCCGATCTTCACGCCGTGCTCTTTCTCGAACTTCTCCTGGAAGCGCTTGCGCATCTCCATCACCGGCGCCATGTTCACCTCGTTGAAGGTGGTCAGGATGGCGTTGGTGGCTTGCGATTGCAGCAGGCGCTCGGCCACGCGGGCACGCAGGCGGCTCATCGGCACGCGCTGCTCGGGGCGGTCGCCGAGGTTGGGCGTGACGGGCGCTGCGACGTTGGGCAGCGCGGGCTTGGCGGCGGCTGCCGGGGCGGCCGGCGCGGCGGCGGGCTTGGCGGAGCCGGAGGCCAGGGCGCCGAGCACGTCGCCCTTGGTCACGCGGCCGTCCTTGCCGGTACCGGCAACCGAGCCGGCGGCCAGTTGGTTGTCGGCCATCAGCTTGGCGGCCGCGGGCATGGCCACGTCGCTCTTGGAATTGTTGCCGGCAGCGGCGGCAGGTGCCGCGGCTGGCGCCGGCGCGGCCGCCACGGGCGCTGCTGCGGCGGGGCTGGCGGAAGCTGTGGCCGAGGTGTCGATCTTGGCGATGACTTCATCGCTGACGCAGCTTTCGCCGTCGTTCTTGATCAGCTGCGACAGCACGCCGGCGGCGGGGGCCGGCACTTCCAGCACGACCTTGTCGGTCTCGATCTCGATCAGGATCTCGTCGAGGGCCACGGCTTCGCCGGGCTTCTTCTTCCACTGCAGCAGGGTGGCTTCAGCCACGGATTCGGAGAGTTGGGGGACCTTGATGTCTACGATTGCCATGTTGTTTCTTCTTTCCAGTGTTGCGTTCGGGGCACCGGCCCGCCACCGCCGCCCGCGGAGGAACGCGGCGCGGCGTGCGGGGATGGGCGGCGCCCGGGGTGCGCCGAAGCGTTATTTGGTGAGGACGAAGCCCTTGAGCTTGGCGAAGGCTTGCTCGAGCAGGGCCTTCTGCTGCTCCTGGTGCAGGTGCGAATAACCCACGGCCGGCGAAGCCGAGGCCGGGCGGCCGGCGTAGCCGAGCTTCTGGCCTTCGAGCATGTTCTCGTGGATGTAGTGCTGCACGAAGAACCAGGCGCCCTGGTTCTGCGGCTCGTCCTGGCACCAGACGATGTCGGTCGCGTTCGGGTACTTCTTGATCTCGGCGGAGAAGGCCTTGTGCGGGAAGGGGTAGAGCTGCTCGACGCGCAGGATCGCGACGTCGGTCAACTTCTTCTCGGCGCGGGCCTTGACCAGGTCGTAGTAGACCTTGCCCGAGCAGCAGATGACGCGCTTGACCTTGTCGGCGTTGATGTCGGCGCCGGTCTCGGGGATGACGGTCTTGAACTCGCCCTTGGTGAAGTCCGACAGCGGCGAGGTGGCGTCCTTGGCGCGCAACAGCGACTTCGGGGTGAGGATCACCAGCGGCTTCCTGAACATGCGCACCATCTGGCGGCGCAGCAGGTGGAAGATCTGGCTGGCCGACGTCGGCTGCACGATCTGCATGTTGTTGTCGGCGGCCAGTTGCATGAAGCGTTCCAGGCGGGCCGAAGAGTGCTCGGGGCCCTGGCCTTCATAGCCGTGCGGCAGCATCATGACCAGGCCGTTGGCGCGGCCCCACTTCACTTCGCCGGAGGCGATGAACTGGTCGATCACCACTTGCGCGCCGTTGACGAAGTCGCCGAACTGGGCTTCCCAGATCACGAGCGAGTTGGGCTCGGCGGAGGCGTAGCCGTATTCGAAGCCGAGCACCGCCTCTTCGGACAGCAGAGAGTCGATGACGACGAACGGCGCCTGGCCATCGGCCACGTGCTGCAGCGGGGTGTAGGTGCCTTCGTCCCACTTCTCGCGGTTCTGGTCGTGCAGGACGGCATGGCGGTGGGTGAAGGTGCCGCGGCCGCAGTCCTCGCCGGACAGGCGCACGGCGTAGCCGCTGGCCACCAGTGAGGCGAAGGCCAGGTGCTCACCCATGCCCCAGTCGACATTGATCTCGCCGCGGCCCATGGCGGCGCGGTCGCCGATGACCTTCTCGACCAGGCTGTGGGCCTTGAAGTTGGCCGGCAGGGTGGTGATGCGCTCGGCCAGGCGCTTGATCTCGGCCAGCGGCAGCGCGGTGTCGGCCGCGTCGGTCCACTTCTTGCCGAGGAAGGGCGACCAGTCGACCGCGTACTTGCTCTTGTAGTTGGTCAGCACCGGGTCGATGGCGTGCTTGCCGGCGTCCATCGCGGCGCGGAACTCCTTGACCATCTGCTCCGGGCCGTCGGCGGGCAGCACGCCCTGCGTCACCAGCTTGTCGCCGTACAGCTTGCGGGTGCCGGGATGCTGGCCGATCTTCTTGTACATCAGCGGCTGCGTCAGCGCAGGGGTGTCCTGCTCGTTGTGGCCGAGCTTGCGGAAGCAGACGATGTCGACGACCACGTCCTTCTTGAACTGCTGGCGGTAGTCCAGCGCGAGCTGGGTGGCCAGGATGACGGCTTCGGGATCGTCGCCGTTCACGTGCAGCACGGGGGCCTCGATCATCTTGACGACGTCGGTGCAATACAGGGTGGAGCGGCTGTCGCGCGGGTCGCTGGTGGTGAAGCCGATCTGGTTGTTGATTACCACGTGCACCGTGCCGCCGGTGTAGTAGCCGCGCGTCTGCGCCAACGCCAGCGTCTCCATCACGACGCCCTGGCCGGCGAAGGCGGCGTCGCCGTGCACGAGGATGGGCAGCACCGAGGTGCCTTCGGTGTCACCGCGGCGGTCAAGGCGCGCCTTGACCGAGCCTTCGACGACGGGGTTGACGATCTCCAGGTGGGACGGGTTGAACGCCAGGCTCAGGTGGACCGGACCGCCGGGGGTGGTGACGTCGCTGGAGAAGCCTTGGTGGTACTTCACGTCACCGGAGGGCAGGTTCTCGGGGGCGGTGTGGTCGAACTCGGAGAACAGGTCGGCCGGCGACTTGCCCAGGGTGTTCACCAGCACGTTCAGGCGGCCGCGGTGGGCCATGCCGATCACGATCTCCTGCACGCCCTTGGCGCCGCCGCGGCGCACCAGCTCGTCCATCGAGGCGATGAAGCTTTCGCCGCCTTCCAGCGAAAAGCGCTTCTGGCCGACGTACTTGGTGTGCAGGTAGCGCTCCAGGCCCTCGGCCGCGGTCAGGCGGTTGAGGATGTGCTTCTTCTCGTCGTTCGTCAGGCTGGGCTTGGAGCGGATGCTCTCCAGGCTTTCCTGCCACCAGCGCTTTTCCGCCGGCTCGGTGATGTGCATGTACTCCGCGCCGATGGAACCGCAGTAGGTCTCGCGCAACGCCTGCACGATCTGGCGCAGCGTCATGTTCTCGGCTTTGGTGAAGTAGGTGTTCGTCGCGCTGAACGAGATGTCCATGTCGGACTCGGTCAGGTCGTAGAACGCCGGCTCCAGCTCGGGGATCTTGGGGCGCTCCTGGCGCTTGAGGGGGTCGAGGTCGGCCCAGCGCGAACCGAGGAATCGGTAGGCAGCGATCAGGGACTGGACATGGACCTGCTTGCGGGCGACGGCCAGGTCGGCGCCGCTGGCCTTGTTGCCGAAGGCGTTGGCCTTGGCGCGCTGCGCGAAGGATTCGATGACGGGCGCGTGGGCCACGTCGGGGCTGTTGGAACCGTCGACCGCCGGGACGTTCTGCAACGCGTCGAAGTACGAGCGCCAGTTGTCGGGCACGGAGCCGGGGTTGTCGAGGTAGGCCTCGTACATCTCTTCGACGTAGGGCGCGTTGCCCCCGAAAAGATACGAGTTGGCTTGGCTTTCTTTCATCATCTTTCGCTCACCTTTCGCGCCGGTTTCCGGCACTGCGATGGGTTAAAAAACCTTCCGCGACACGGCTAGACCGGTTGGCGGACAAGCGACCCGCCTTTGCTGTTTTGTTTGAAGCTGATCGCTAGAAACAAGCCGCAAAGGGGACGGGAAGGGACTATGTGGTCACGGGGTGGGAATGTAACACCATCGAAACCCGGCCGCCAGCCTTTTACAAGGGCCGGGGCATCAGATTGGACGGTCCCCGCGGCTGTGCTGCAATCGACGCATGGCCGAGCCGAACGCCGCGAAAACCATCGTCATCCACCTGCACCGCCAGGCTCCGCGGAAGCCGGAATGGGGCCGGCCATGCAACGGGTGCGGCGTGTGCTGCGCCTATGCGCCCTGCCCGATCGGCGTTGTCGTCAGCCGACGGACGAGCGGCGCCTGCGCGGCGCTTGAATGGAACGACGCCGAAGCCCGGTACCGCTGCGGGATGCTCGCCGACCCTGGCCGCCACACGGGATTGAAAGCGCGGTGGATGCAGGCCCTCGTGGCACGGGTGGCGCGCCGCATGATCTCCGCGGGCAGCGGATGCGACTGCAGCCTCGAGCCGCAACGGGAAGAAGAATCCTGAGCATCCCGGTGCATCTCGACACCCGGCGTTCGCGGAGAAACGTGCCGGGGTTCGTTCCTCAGGAAGGGGGCGCCCCGTGAAAGTTGAAAAGGTGTTCTGTAGGAGCGGCTTCAGCCGCGATGCGGTGCTCCGAGATCGCGGCTGAAGCCGCTCCTACAAAGAAAAGGGTCTGAACCGCAGGGGGACCGGGGATCTTCCTACGCATCCCCAGTGCCCATCCCTCCCCGCATTCACGAAGAAGCGGTCTGCGGCTTTCGTTTCTCAAGGGGGCGCGGAACACCCGCCTCAGCGCCCCAGGCCCAGCCGGCGCCTGGCCGCCTCGTATTCGCCCGCCAGGCGCCCCACCAAGTCGGCGGCCGGCAGCACCGCCTTCACCGCACCGATGCCTTGGCCGCATCCCCAGATGTCCTTCCAGGCCTTTTTGGACTCGCCGGATTCGGCCGCGGCGAAGTTCATCGCGCTCGGGTCTCCCTCGGGCAGGTGGTCGGGGTCCATGCCCGCGTTGCGGATCGAACCCTTGAGGTAGTTGCCGTGCACGCCGGTGAAGAGGTTGCTATAGACGATGTCGTCGCTGCCGCTGTCGACGATCATTTGCTTGTAGGCCTCGGGCGCGCGCGCTTCCAGGGTGGCGATGAAGGCCGAACCGATGTAGGCGAAGTCGGCGCCCATGGCCTGCGCGGCGAGCACCGCGTCGCCGGTGGCGATGGCACCGCTGAGGGCGAGCGGGCCATCGAACCATTCGCGGATCTCCTGCACCAGCGCGAACGGGCTTTTCACGCCCGCATGGCCGCCCGCGCCGGCAGCCACGGCCACCAGGCCGTCAGCGCCTTTCTCGACCGCTTTGCGTGCGAAGGCGTCGTTGATGACGTCGTGCAGCACGACGCCGCCCCAGCCGTGCACCGCCTCGTTGACGTCGGCCCGCGCGCCGAGCGACGTGATCACCAGCGGCACCTTGTATTTGGCGCAGACCGCCATGTCCTCTTCCAGCCGCGCGTTGCTTTTGTGCACGATCTGGTTGACGGCGAAGGGCGCCGAAGGCTGGCCGGGATGGGCGGCGTCATGGGCGGCGAGCGTTTCGGTGATCTCCGCCAGCCAGTCGTCCAGCTGCGACGCGGGCCGGGCGTTGAGCGCCGGCATGGCGCCGACGATGCCGGCCTTGCATTGCTCGACCACCAGGCGCGGGTTGCTGATGATGAATAGCGGCGAGCCGATGACCGGCAGGCGCAGATTCGAGAAGACGGGATGCAACGACGATGGCATGGGGCACTGCTCTTTCCGTGGGCTGTTCAGAACTGGTCGGGCGACAGGCCGTTGACACTGTCCGCGCCTTCGACGATCGCATCGCGCGCGCCCGGCGCCTTGGCCAGCAGGTGCTCCGCGTAGAAACGCGCGGTGACCACCTTGGCGCGCAGGAAGTCGGCGTCGCCTTCGCCGCGAGACAACCGGTCCTCGGCCGCCAGCAGGCTGCGCGCCATCTGCCAGCCGGCCATCAGGTTGCCCGCCAGCATCAGGTAGGGCACCGAGCCGGCGAAGGCGGCGTTCGGGTTGGCCTTGGTGTTGGCGGCGATGAAGTCGACCACCTGTTCGAAGGCGGCGCGCGCGGCGGACAGGCGCTTGTGCATCGACCGGCTGGCCTCGCTGTCGCGGCCCGCCAGCGCGGCCTCGGTCTTGGCCACCTGCGCGGCGATCGCCTTGGCGAGCTGACCGCCGTCGCGCGCCGTCTTGCGGCCGACCAGGTCGTTCGCCTGGATGGCGGTGGTGCCTTCGTAGATGCTGAGGATCTTCGAATCGCGGTAGTGCTGGGCCGCGCCGGTCTCCTCGATGAAACCCATGCCGCCGTGCACCTGCACCCCGAGGCTGGTGACTTCCTGGCTCATCTCGGTGCTGTAGCCCTTGACCAGCGGCACCATGAATTCATAGAAGGCCTGGTTCTGCTTGCGCGCGGCTTCGTCAGGGTGGTGATGGGCGGCGTCGAAGGCGGCGGCGGCCACCGAGGCCATCGCGCGGCAGCCCTCGGTGTAGGCGCGCATCGTCATCAGCATGCGCTTGACGTCGGGGTGGTGGACGATGGGCCCGCTGTCGGGCAGCGAGCCGTCGACCGGGCGCGACTGCACCCGCTCCTTAGCGAACGCCGCGGCCTGCTGGTAGGCGCGCTCGGCCACCGCGATGCCCTGCATGCCGACGGCGTAGCGCGCGGCGTTCATCATGATGAACATGTATTCGAGGCCGCGGTTCTCCTGGCCGATCAAGTGGCCGACGGCGCCCGGCTCGCCGCCCGCGACGCCGTCGCCGAACTGCAGCACCGCCGTCGGGCTGGCCCTGATGCCAAGCTTGTGCTCGATGCTGACGCAGTGCACATCGTTGCGCCCGCCGAGCGAGCCGTCGGAATTCACCTTGAACTTCGGCACGATGAACAGGCTGATGCCCTTGACGCCCTCGGGCGCGCCGGCCACCCGCGCCAGCACCAGGTGGCAGATGTTGGCGGCCATGTCGTGCTCGCCGTAGGTGATGAAGATCTTGGTGCCGAAGAGCTTGTAGCTGCCGTCGGGCTGCGGCTCTGCGCGGGTGCGCACCTTGGCCAGGTCGGAGCCGGCCTGCGGTTCGGTAAGGTTCATCGTGCCCGTCCACTCGCCGGAGATCATCTTCGGGATGTAGAGCGCCTGCTGTTCGGGCGTGCCGGCGGTCATCAAGGCCTCGATCGCGCCATCGGTCAACAGCGGGCACAGCGCGAAGCTCAGGTTGGCGCTGTTGAGCATCTCGATGCAGGCCGCGCCGATGGTCTTGGGCAGGCCCTGGCCACCGAAATCCGGGCTGTGCTGCAAGCCCTGCCAGCCGCCCTGGGCGAACTGGGCGAAGGCTTCCTTGAATCCGGGCGTGGTCGACACCTGGCCATCTTTCCACCATGACGGGTTCTTGTCGCCCGCCGCGTTCAGCGGCGCCACCACTTCCTGGTTGAAGCGGGCGCATTCCTCCAGCACGGCCTGCGCGGTCTCCAGGCCGGCGTCTTCGAAGCCCGGCAACTGGCTGACCGACTCCAGGTCGGCGAGTTCCTTCATGCAGAACAGCATGTCCTTCAGCGGGGCGGTGTAGCTCATGGTGTCTCCGTCAGCGTTTTTATTAGTCGGGGCCGACGCCTGTCGTCAAAAAAGCCCGTCGTGCGCAGGCGCAGCAACGGGCTTTTTCATTTGCATCGGTGGGCATGTCAAAGCGCGGCCAGCAACTCCGGCACGGCGGTGAAAAGGTCGGCCTCCAGGCCGTAGTCGGCGACGCCGAAGATCGGCGCTTCCGGGTCCTTGTTGATCGCGACGATCACCTTGGAGTCCTTCATGCCCGCCAAGTGCTGGATGGCGCCGCTGATGCCGATGGCCACGTAGAGCTGCGGCGCGACGATCTTGCCGGTCTGGCCGACCTGCCAGTCGTTGGGCGCGTAGCCGGCGTCCACCGCAGCGCGGCTGGCGCCGAGCGCGGCGCCGAGCTTGTCGGCCAAGGGCGTGAGCACCTCGTTGAACTTGTCGCTGCTGCCGAGCGCGCGGCCGCCGGAGACGATGACCTTGGCCGCGGTGAGCTCGGGCCGGTCGTTCTTGGCGATCTCGGCGCCGACGAAGCGCGAGGTGCCGGCGTCGGCCACCGCAGGCACGGATTCCACCGCGGCGCTGCCGCCGGTGGCCGCGGCGGCGTCGAAGCCGGTGGTGCGCACGGTGATCACCTTGGTCGCGTCCAGGCTCTGCACCGTGGCGACCGCATTGCCGGCGTAGATCGGGCGTTCGAAGGTGTCGGGGCTGACGACCTTGGTGGCGTCCGAGACCTGCGCGACGTCGAGCAGCGCGGCCACGCGCGGCGCGGCGTTCTTGCCGCTGGCGGTCGACGGGAAGAGGATGTGGCTGTAGGCGGGGGCGACCGCCACCACCTGGGCCGCCAGGCCTTCCGCCAGGCCATGCGCGAGCGACGGGCCGTCGGCGTGCAGCACTTTGGAGACGCCGGCGATCCTGGCGGCCTCCTGGGCGGCGGCCTGGGCGTTCTGCCCGGCCACCAGGACGTGCACCTCGCCGCCGCATTGGGCGGCGGCGGCGACGGTGTTCAGCGTCGCGCCCTTGATGGACGCGTTGTCGTGTTCAGCGATGACGAGTGCGGTCATGTTCAGATCACCTTGGCTTCGGTTTTGAGCTTGGCCACCAGCGTGGCGACATCGGGCACCTTGACGCCCGCGCCGCGCTTCGGCGGTTCATTCACTTTCAGGGTCTTGATGCGGGGCGACACGTCGACGCCGAGGTCGGCGGGCTTGACGGTGTCCAGCGGCTTCTTCTTGGCCTTCATGATGTTGGGCAGCGTGACGTAGCGCGGCTCGTTCAGGCGCAGGTCGCTGGTGACCACGGCGGGCAGGTTGAGGGACAGCGTCTCCAGGCCGCCGTCCACTTCGCGGGTGACGGTGACCTGCTCGCCCTGCACTTCCACTTTGGAGGCGAAAGTGGCCTGGGGCCAGCCGGTCAGCGCGGCCAGCATCTGGCCGGTCTGGTTGCAGTCGTCGTCGATGGCCTGCTTGCCCAGCACCACCAGGCGGGGCTGTTCCTTGTCGACCAGGGCCTTGAGCAGCTTGGCCACGGCCAACGGCTGCAGTTCGGCGTCGGTCTCGACGAGAATGCCGCGGTCGGCGCCGATGGCCATCGCGGTGCGCAACGTTTCCTGGCAGGCCGCGACGCCGCAGGAAACGGCGATCACCTCAGTGACCACGCCCTTTTCCTTCAAGCGCACCGCCTCTTCGACGGCGATCTCATCGAAGGGGTTCATGCTCATCTTCACGTTGGCGATGTCCACACCGGAGCCATCGCCCTTGACCCGCACTTTCACGTTGTAGTCCACCACTCTTTTGACCGGGACCAGTACTTTCATCGTTGAGACTCCGATTGATTGACGTATACGTAAGGTGCATTCTAGTCGGCCGCCGCACCAGCACCGAATTCTGGACGCACAACATAGGGGAAGAAACTTAAAATAGCACGGTCGTTCTATTGCAACGCCCGCTTGGCTCCGCAGCATGGTCATCATGCAACGCATGATCGCCGCGCCAACCCGTAGAACAATTGGGATTCCGACAACCCTCCGCAGAACGGCGCGCCATTTTGAACGCCCCATCCCCCCCTGACGCACCGCTGCCCTCCATCGCGCCGTGCACCCGCATCGGCATTTTCGACTCCGGCGTCGGCGGCTTGTCGGTTCTGCCGGCAATCCAGACTGCGCTGCCGACCGCGCCTTTGACTTATTTCGCCGATTCGGCACACGCGCCCTACGGCGAGCGCACGGACGACTACGTGCTGGCCAGGTCGTTGCACATCGCCGCCCACCTGATCGGCCAGGGATGCGGCGCCTTGGTAATCGCTTGCAACACCGCCACCGCCGTGGCGGCCACGGCCTTGCGCCAGGCCTGGCCGTCGGTCCCTATCGTGGGCATGGAGCCTGGCGTCAAGCCCGCGGTGCTAGCGTCAAAGAACCGCCGCGTGGGCGTCATGGCCACGCGCGTCACGCTGGAAAGCCCGCGCTTCCAAGGTTTGCTGCGCGACCATGGGCAGGGCGCGACCATCGTGCCGCAAGCCTGCGTCGGGCTGGCGCTGGCGATCGAGTCCGGCGACCTGCGGTCGGCGGCCGTCCTGGATTTGGTCGATCGTCACTGCAAGCCGCTGCGGCAAGCCGGTGTCGACACGGTGGTACTGGGATGCACCCACTATGTTTTCGTGCGTGACCTGATCGAAGCAGCCATGGGCGGAGGCGTCATGGTGATCGACACCGCCGAAGCCGTCGCGCGGCAAACCGCGCGGCTGCTGGGTTCCGATCCGCTTCGACCACCATCGCCGACCTGCGCCGCGAGCATGGAGCCGCGGTTGGAAAGCAGCGGCGATGCGGAACAGTTGAGGCGTACCGCGAATAAACTGGCAGGCCGAGGCCTTTCGGGGGCCTGACCGAAGACGGGGCACCCAGCCCTTGACGGGTTCAGAGGGTGCTCACCGGACGCATGGCCCAGACGATGGCAAATGTAAGCAAGCTCGCCAACCCGCCCATCGAAAGGAGAACAAAGGTCGAAAACCACAGCTCCACCCAGGTTCCGATTCTCGCGTTCACTTTCCCATCGGCTTCCCTGATGCGCACGGGGACAATTTCGCCGACGCGGGGCGCGTCCGCCGACCGCGAGACGGAACTTCGCAACTCGGCGCTCTGCCCGTTCAAGAGGCTGACACGCACCCGGTAATACCTCATGCTGGTTCCATTCACGCGGTATCGCCACTCGCTGACAACGCGGCCGTCCATGCGGTAAGACGTTCGAAGGAACATGACCTGCCGCACCGCGTCGACGACACCTGCCAAAAGTAGGAGCGCGGCCATGGCGCCAATGGCAACCGTCGCGACCCCAGCCGCAGACATGCTTGTCACTTCCGAAGCCGGCGCAGAGCACCGGTGAGCACGTGCGGCCCACAAGTAGATCCTTCGCTCACCATGAACTGTTCTCCACGATTGATTAACTGAGCTGGGTTCATAACGAGATCAAGATTCCGGCTTTCGAATAGGTTCGCAATCAATCACTTGGCTGAGTTTCCTGAGATGCGTCTCGCGCAATCTCCAAAAGCTCTTCATCGAACACCTCAGACCGTGGCGGCACCAATGTCCAGTCGGTGATGTGCCAATGCAGCAAAGCGCCCATGCTGTCGACGCCCGGCTTGGATGGCGCAAAGTCTTCGCGTATTGCATAGACATTCAAGTGAATGCGATCTTCGTCGCCGTTGGGAATCAAACTCTTGAGCCTTGACCTGACGAAATCGATGTCACCGTATTCGAACCCTTGGTCTTCAATCACGAAGACGGGATAACGAATGACCGGCAACTCGATGATGTGCTGCATTGCGCGACCCGCTTCGGGAACCGCCGATAGGAATGATTCCGCGTCCGAGCGGTGCTGAAAGATGCCGGCTATCCAGCGCCACTTCTTGGCGTTCGTTGCTTCAATGGCGAACATTGACGTCTGAAACCATCCGCGCAGCCTCGCATTCTGTGCAACGACTGTGCAACCCACAGCCGAAAAAAAACCTCGCTCCACTCTGATGAAAAGTGAGGAGGTTTTGAGCCTCGCCGAAGCGAAAGTAATTGATGGTGCCCGGGACGGGGGTCGAACCCGTACGCCCCTTCTCAGGAAGCGGCGGATTTTAAGTTTACCTGATTAGGTACCTATCTCCGCTGGCATCCTGGTTCGCAATAAACCCTCG
>CBJNAE010000105.1:0-11703 GCA_966433995.1 uncultured Ideonella sp.
CGTTGGAGATCTCGCGCACCGAATTGACGCGGCGCATCTGGAAGCGCGCCTGCTCATAGCCGCCGCGGCGGTAGTGCACCTCCGCCAGGTTGACGGCGATGGACGGGTTGCCGGCGTCGATCTCGTAGGCGCGCTGGAGCGTCGCCTCCGCGGCGTCGAGGTCGCCGGCCTTGGCCTGGCAGATGCCCTGGGTCAAGAGGCTGCGGGAGATTTGTTCGTTCTGGGGGTTGGCCAGCGCCTGCCTGAACAAGGCGTCGGCCTCGGGGTAGCGCTGCCGTTGGCAGAGGTACCAGCCGAAATTCTGGGCGGAACCGACGTCGCGCGGGTTGATCTGCAAGGCGCGCCGGAAGCTGTCCTCGGCCAGGGCATGCTCGCCCATGCTGCCGTAGATCAAGCCGCGCAGGTTGAAGGCCGGGCCGAGGTTGGGGTCGGCGGCCAGGGCCAGCTTCACCTCGTCCAGGGCGACGTTCATCTGGCCGCGCTCGAAGTAGGCCGAGGCCAGCTCCAGCCGCACGCGGGCACGGCGAGCGCCGTCCGGCTCGTCCGACTCGGTGACCTTGTCTTTCAAGTCCGACGATGTGGGCGCGCCGGTCTGGGCGCAGCCGGCCAGCAGCGCAGCGAGCAGCAGCGCCAGGCCCGGCAGCCGGCGCGCGGCGGCCCAGGCCGCGTTGGGACGGGTGAACATCATGGTGTCTTGCGCTCCTGAGGATCCGGCGCGGCCTGGGCCGCGCCGGGAGAACCCGCCGGCCGGTGCACCCGGATCGGCGAACGCGTGGAAATGCGGTCGCGCACCCGGGTGCGGTCCTGCACCTCGCCCGCGAGCTGGCCGCAGGCCGCGTCGATGTCGTCGCCGCGGGTCTTGCGGATCGTCGTCACGATGCCGGCGCCTTGCAAGATGCCCGCGAAGTGTCGCACTTGTTCGCGCGGCGAGCAGGTCAGTCCCGACGCGGGGAAAGGATTGAAGGGGATCAGGTTGAGCTTGCACGGCACCCGGTCGCGCAGCAGCGCCACCAGCGCCAGCGCGTGGCCCTCGGTGTCGTTCACGCCGTCGAGCATGCAGTACTCGAAGGTGATGAAGTCGCGGGGCGCCTTGTCGAGGTAGCGCACGCAGGCGTCGAGCAGTTCGGCGATCGGGTATTTCCGGTTCAGCGGGACGAGGTCGTCGCGCAGGGCGTCCTGCGGCGCATGCAGGGAGACGGCCAGCGCCACGGGGCAGTCCTCACGCAGGCGGTCGATCATCGGCACGACGCCGGAGGTCGACACCGTGACCCGCCGGCGCGACAGGCCGTAGGCGTGGTCGTCCAGCATGACCCGCAGCGCCGGCACCAGGGCCGAGTAGTTCTGCAGGGGCTCGCCCATGCCCATCATCACCACGTTGGAGATAACACGCTCGCCCTCGGGCGCGTTCAGGCGTTTGCGCAGGTGGTGCTCGGCGTACCAGAGCTGGGCGACGATCTCGGCGGTGGACAGGTTGCGGCTGAAGCCCTGGTGGCCGGTGGAACAGAAGCGGCAGCCCACCGCGCAACCAGCCTGCGACGACACGCACAGCGTGCCGCGGTCGGATTCGGGGATGAAGACCGTCTCGACGGCATTGCCGCCGCCGACGTCGAACAGCCATTTGATCGTCCCGTCCCGGGACGCCTGCTCACTGGCGACGGGCAGGGGTGCGACGAAGGCCACCTTGCGCAGCTTGTCGCGGAAAGTTTTGGCCAAGTCCGACATCTTGTCGAAGTCGGACTCGCCGCGCTGATGCAGCCAGCGGAACAGCTGGGTCGCGCGGAAACGCTTCTCCCCCAGCTGCTCGCAGAACGCAGCCAGTCCTTCCAGATCGAATTCCAGCAGGTTGACGGCGGCGTTCATGTCGATGGGGACTGGGCCTCTTCGCAGAGGCCAGCCGTTCAGCGGCTGTAGACGTTCATGCCGGGGAAGAAGAACGCGACTTCGACGGCGGCGGTCTCGGGCGCGTCGGAGCCGTGCACGGCGTTGGCGTCGATGCTGTCGGCGAAATCGGCGCGGATCGTGCCCTTCTCGGCCTTCTTCGGGTCGGTGGCGCCCATCAGGTCGCGATTCTTGGCGATGGCGCCTTCGCCTTCCAGCACCTGGATCATGACCGGGCCGGAGACCATGAAGTCGACGAGGTCCTTGAAGAAGGGGCGGGCCTTGTGCACGGCGTAGAAAGCCTCGGCTTCGCCGCGCGACAGGTGGGTCATCTTGGCGGCGATCACCTTCAGGCCCGCGCCTTCGAAGCGGGCGTAGATCTGGCCGATCACGTTCTTGGCGACGGCGTCGGGCTTGATGATGGAAAGGGTGCGTTCAATGGCCATGTTCTTCTCCTGGATCGGTTGGTTTGGATTCGTTGGATTTACGCGGCGCGGCCTCAAAGCCGCCGGCGCCGACCACGGGCACCTGGGCCAGGTGCCCCGTTTCAGCGCCCGCCCCGGCCATGCGAGGCAGGCCGGGCCGTGTTTCGCGCGCAAACCTTAGCTGGTTTTGGCAAAGCCGGGCATTTTAGCGGGATGACGTGACGACTCGAGGGCTGCTTGGCTCAGGTCAGCGCCCGCGGCGCCCACCGCCGCCGCCGCGGTTGCCGCCGAAGTTGCCGCCGCCCCCGCCGCCGTAACCACCGCCACCGCGGCCACCGCGGTTGCCGCCCTTGCGGTGGTAGGCATCGCCGCCGATGTAGCCGACCGAAGTCTGCAGCGGATCGGGTTCCCTCGGCGAACCGGCCTTGCGCGGAGGCGGGGCTTCCGGGGCGCTGCCGCCCGCGCCGAAGCCGCCGCCGCCATTGCGGAACCCGCGCCCGCCCGCGGGGCTGCGTGGGTTCTGAACGAAACGCTTGTCGAAGGTCTGCTCCAGCGGGTTCGGAATGCGGGCGGGGTCGAAATCGTCCTCCCAGCCTTCCTCCCTCGGCGTGCGGTTGTGGTTGTTCTCGGCGCGCTGGTGCTGCTGCGGCGGGCCGTCCCTGCGCCCGTCCTGGGGCTTGTTGCCCCGGCCGGGGCCCCGCCCGTCGCGCGGGCCGTTGAATTCCTGGCGGCCGTTGCGCCGGTCGTTCTGGCGGTTGGGGCCCTTGTTGTTCTTGGACGGACCGCGGTCGTTCTGGCCGTGGCGGGGCTGCTGGACATGGCCGGCCAGTTGGCAGACCAGCCGCACGTCGCCGCCTTCCAGGTCGACCCATACGCCGCGCTTGAGCCCGCGCGGTAGCACCACCGTGCCGTAGCGGATGCGGATCAGGCGGCTGACGGTCAAGCCCACCGCGTCGAAGAGCTTGCGCACTTCGCGGTTGCGGCCTTCGGTGATGACGACGCGGTACCAGTGGTTCACGCCCTCGCCGCCGCCGTTCTCGATGGAACGGAAGGCCGCGGGCTGGCCGTCGATCTCGACGCCTTCCAGCAGCTTGGCCTTCGCGTCGGGTTCTAGCGTGCCGAGCACCCGCACGGCGTATTCGCGCTCGACGCCGAAGCGCGGGTGCATCAGCTTGTTGGCCAGCTCACCCGAATTGGTGAAGAGCAGCAGGCCCTCGGTGTTGATGTCCAGCCGGCCCACCGACTGCCACTTGCCCTGGGGCAGCCGGGGCAGGCGCCGGAAGACCGTCGGCCGGTGCTGCGGGTCGTCGTGCGTGACCACCTCGCCGACGGGCTTGTGGTAGGCGATGATGCGAGGAGGCGGCGGCACGATGCGCACCTTGACCTGCCGGCCGTCAACCTTGATCTGGTCGCCGAATGAAATGCGCTGCCCGACGTGGGCCACCTGGCCGTTCACCGTGACCAGGCCGTCGGCGATCATCTGCTCCATGTCGCGGCGGGAACCGACACCCGACTGGGCCAGCACCTTCTGCAGCTTGGGAGCGTCGGGCTCGGCCAGCAGCACGCGCTTGTGGGGCGCCGCGGGCGCAGCGGCACCGGCGGCCGCGGCATCCGCTTCGGGCGCGGTGGCGGCTTCTTCTTCCGCGTCGAAAGCGCCGGAAAGCACCTCGGAGAACACTTCGCCCAGCTGGGCCTCGACCTGCTGGGGGTCGAGCTTGGCCAGTGCTTCGTCCTCATCGTCCGCGTCGGCGTCCGGGGACTGCGCGGGCACGGGCGTGCGCGGCGCGGCGTCGCGCGGCGCGTCCGCGCCTTCGCCTCCGTCTTCGCGGCCGTTGCGGCGGCGGTTCCTGTTGCGGCGCCGGCCGCGGTCCTGTCCTTCGCCTTGCTCCGGGTCGGCCGGTGCCTCGGCGCCCCCTTCGGCGACCGGCGTTGCCGCGTGGAGTGGGGGAGGCTCCGCCGAGACCGGCTGCTCGGCGTCGGTCAGCGGGGAGGCGGCTTGCTGGCCCGACGAGGGAGGCCCGGATTCACCGGCAGCAGCCACCGCGTCGGCGGCCTGTGCCGACACCTTCGCCGCCGAAGTGCGGCGCTTTCGTGCGGGGGGGGCCACCACAGGCTCGCTGGCCATGGGAGCATCGGCCACCGCGGCCGACACGACGCCCTCTTCGGTCGTCGATGCAGCCTTGGTGCTGCGCTTGCGCTTGGCAGGCGCCACCATAGGCTCCGCGGCGGCCGCGGCCTTGTCGGGTGACGACGCCGCTTGCTGCGCCTCAGCGTCAGCGGGCTGGCCGGCAGGGGAGTCGGGATTCACGTTCATGCTTGGGGTTCCATCGGATCGGCGGGTGGGCCGGAATCGGTGTCGGTCGGTATTTCGGGGGAGGCGTCCACAGGGGCTTGTGCGAGAAGCGGCCCGGACTGCGCCGCTTCTGCCGAGGTGGCGGCGGGCAACTGCCCTTGCGCTGCCTCTGGGCCGGGATGTTGGGCCTGTTCAGCCGTCTCCGGGGCGACGGGCGGCGCGGGGTCTTCGGACTCCGCGGTGGCAGGAAGAGGCATGGCGGCTTCGTCGGCCGCCAGGCCGGCAAACTCCGGCTGCGGCGCAGGGCCGTCATCCGGTTCGTCCAGCCCGAGGCTGGCCTGGGGTTCCAGCAGGGCCGCCTGTTGCGGCGCCAGGGCGTCCAGCGTGCTGGCGTCGAAGGCGCCGCCTTCCAATGCGGGCAGTTGCTCCAGGCTGGACAGTCCCAAGTCGTCGAGGAACTGCTTGGTCGTGGCCAGCAAGGCCGGCCGGCCCGGCGCTTCGCGGTAGCCGATGGCTTCGACCCAGCCGCGGTCTTCTAGCTGCTTGATGATCTGGCTGTTCACGGTGACACCGCGGATGTCTTCGATGTCGCCGCGGGTCACCGGCTGGCGGTAGGCAATGATGGCCAGGGTCTCCATCACCGCGCGCGAATACTTCGGCGGCTTTTCGGGGTGCAGGCGGTCGAGGAATTCCCTCAGCTCGGGCCGGCTCTGGAAACGCCAGCCCGTGGCCAGGCACACCAATTCGACGCCGCGGCCCTCCCAGTCGCGGACCAGTTCGTCCAGGAGCGAACGCAAGGAATCCGGGCCGAGCTCATCGGCGAACAGCGCGCGCATGTCGCGCACGGGCAGCGGCTCACGGGCACAAATAAGCGCAGTCTCTAGGACGCGCTTCGCATCCTGTGTATTCATGGACTTCGTCTACATCCTCGGCCGGCGGAACCGGCGAACCTTCTGGGAGCGTGGTGTGAGGGCAGACCAGGCGCCCGAAACCTGTCCGGGGGCGGTGGCTGTACCGTCTGTCGTTTCGAAAAATCCCGGTCCGAGGCGTTCAATGACCGGCGATCTCGCCGGGTCAACTCGCCGTTCAGGTGCCAGTCGGCCGGGTGACTTGCACCTGGCGGGGACCGCTGGACCCTCAGCGAAGGCATCTCGGCCGGCATCGATGCATTGCCGGTGGCTCGCCTTCTCTTTTCTCTACGGGATCGCCGCATTGTAACCAAGGCGCGGCCCCCGCGCAGGATCGCGCTTCGAAGCCTCGCCAGACGTGCTTTTCAGCACAGTCCGGCCGGCGGCGCGCCCGTTCGCGACCAGGCGGATGCGAAGTCGCCAGGCGGCGCGGCCTGGAAAGCGACCTCTGCGCCCGTGGCGGGATGGGTGAAGCTCAACCGGACCGCGTGCAACGCCTGCCGATGCATGCCCAGCGCCGGTAAGCCGCCATAGACCGCGTCACCCACCAGCGGATGGCCGCGCGACGACAAGTGCACGCGGATCTGGTGCGTGCGCCCGGTGTGCAGCATGCAGCGCAGCGCGGTGAAGCCGGCGATGGCCGCGACGCGCTGCACATCGGTGCGCGCCTCCTTGCCCGACGCCACGACCGCCATTCGGATGCGCGACTGCGGGTCGCGCCCGATCGGCGCGTCGATGCGGGCCTGCCCGGCGCCGAAGTCGCCGTGGACGAGCGCCAGGTATTCGCGGTGCACCTCTCGCGCGGCGATCGCCCTGGTCAGCGCGGTCACCGCCTGCAGGGTTTTGCCGACCACCATCAGGCCGGAGGTGTCTTTGTCGAGGCGGTGGACGATGCCGGCCCGCGACAGCGCCGCGGCGCCGGGATGGTGGGCGAGAAGGCCGTTGAGCAGGGTGCCCGACCAATTGCCAGCCGCCGGGTGGACGACCAGGCCGGCCGGTTTGTCGACCACGATCAGGTGCTCGTCTTCGAACACCACCGGCACCGGCACCGGCTCGGCGCGGAAGGCCTGGCTTTGCTGCGTGGGCACCAAGTCGATCGACAGCAGCTGCCCGAGCTGCAGTTTGCGGGAGGGTTGCGTCACGGCGCGGCCCGCCACGCGGGCATGGCCCGCTTCGACGAGGCTTTGCAGGTAGTTGCGCGAGAACTCCGGCGCGACCTGCACCAGCACCTTGTCCAGCCGCTGGCCGTGCTGCTCCCGGCCCACCACCATTTCGCGGCGTTCGGCAGCGTCGTCTTCCAGCAGGTCGGGCGGCTCGGCACCGCCGGGCGGGGCCGAGCCTTCGGTTGGGGGTGCGTCCCTATAATCCGGGATCATTTTTTTCGACGGGATCCGGCCGCCGCGGCGGCTGCTTGCAGCATGACCTTGAAACGTTGTTGGAGCGATGGCCCTGCACAGGGTCGGGCGGCAAGAGGGAAATTGTTCGGCGCACTGTGCTTGTCGGGTCTGCTGTTGTCGGCTTGCGGCTCGGCGCCCAAGGACGAGACGGCGGGCTGGTCGGCCGAAAGATTGTATTCAGAGGCCAAGGAAGAAATGGCCGCCGGCAACTACGAGAAATCGGCGCGGCTCTACGAGCGGCTGGAAGGCCGGGCCACGGGCACGCTGGTGTCGCAGCAGGCGCAGCTCGAACGCGCCTATGCCAACTACAAAATGGGCGAGAAGGCGCAGGCCCTGGTGACGCTGGAACGTTTCATCAAGCTCAACCCCAGCAGCCCGGCGCTGGATTACGCCTACTACCTGCAGGGCATCGTCAACTTCAACGACAACCTCGGCATCCTGGGCAGCCTCTCCGGCCAGAACCTCTCCGAGCGCGACCAGCAGGCGTCGAGGGAGGCGTTCTCCTCCTTCAAGCAACTGGTCGAGCAGTTCCCGCAGTCCCGCTACGCGCCGGACGCCCAGCTGCGGATGAACTACATCGTCAACTCGCTGGCCGAATACGAAGTGCACGTGGCCCGCTACTACTTCCGACGGGGCGCCTATGTCGCCGCCGCCAACCGCGCGCAGCAGGCAGTGCAGGAATTCCAGTACTCGCCGGCCATCGAGGAAGCGCTCGCCATCATGGTGTTCAGCTATGAAAGGCTGGGCCTGACCGAACTGCGCGACGCGGCCCGACGCGTGCAGCAGCAGAACTTCCCGCAAACCCGCTTCAACAGCGCGGCGCGATTGGGCGCCACCGACACGGAGCAGCGCCGCTGGTGGCAGATCTGGTGAGCGTGCAACGCTGACGGCAACCGCGCCGCGGGAGGCGCGTCACCAGGGCATGCTGCGCTGCGCCGAGAGTTCGGCCAGCCAGTCCATCGCTTCGTCCTCGCTGTCCAGCAACCCCATCGGCGGCAGCGCCTCGCGCAGGCGCCGGCCGTAGTTCATGCCGAGCAGGCGCGGGTCGCAGACCACCAGCAGGCCTTTGTCGGTCTCGCTGCGGATCAGACGCCCCGCGCCCTGCTTCAGCGAAACGGCCGCTTCCGCGACGAAATAGTCGGCGAAGGCGTCGCGTCCTTCCGCTTCGAGCCGCCGCACCCGCGCCTCGACCAGCGGGTCGCTCGGCGGCGGGAAGGGCAGCTTGTCGATCAGCACGCACTGCAGCGCGTCGCCGCGCACGTCGATGCCCTCCCAGAAGCTCTGCGAACCCACGAGCACCGACCGGGGCAGCGCCATGAACTGCTGCAGCAGTTGGCGCTTGGGGCCCTGCCCTTGCACCAGCACCTCGATCGCCACGCCTTCCGCGTCGAAGCGCTCGCGCAGGGCTTCGCCGATGGACTTGAGGGAACGCAGCGTGGTGGTCAGCACAAAGGTGCGGCCGCCCAGCGCCTGGGCGCAGCGCGCCGCCAACTCGGCCACGGCCGGCGGGTGCGCGCTCTCATTGGGCTTCGGGAAGCGGCGCGGCACGTAAAGCCGCGCATGCTCGGCGTAGGGGAACGGGCTGCCGACGCGCAGGTGGCGCGCCTGGGTCAGGCCGGCGCCTTCGGAAAACCAGGTCAAGCCTTCATCGTCGCCCAGCGTGGCCGACGTGAACACCCAGGCCTTGGGCGCCGCGCCCATCTGTTCGGCCAACGCGTCGCGGATGTCCAGCGGCGACTCCACCAGCCGCGCGGCGTGCGGGGTCAGGTCGATCCAGCGCACATGGCCCGCCGGCGCGGGCAGGCCGAAGCGCTGCGTCAACTCGACCATGGACAGCGCGCGCTCGGCCAGCCGGGGGAAGTCCGCCGAGACCTCGCCGACCGCGTCCAGCGCCACCTGGGCCGCGGACGCGGCCTGGTCCCATTGGTCGAGGGCCTGGATGAAAGCGGATTGGCCGGCGCGTTCTTCCCAGCGCAGCTTCAGGCCCGCCCGCACTTCGCGGATCGCGCCGGCGCAGGCCAGCCGCAGTTCGCGCGCGGCGTGCTCGCAGCGCAGCGACAACTCCTGCCAGGGCTGCAGGCCGCGCGCCTGCTGCAGGCCGGTGGCCAGCATGTCGCGCGAGAAGTCGAGCATCTGCGCCGTGCCCAAAGTCGCACCGAGGAACTGCACGCCCGCGTCGCTCAGCTGGTGGGCCTCGTCGAAGATCGCCACCTCCACAGACGGGAGCAGCTCGGCCACGCCGGTGTCGCGCAAGGCCATGTCGGCGAAGAAAAGGTGGTGGTTGACGACGACCAGGTCGGCGGCCATGGCCTCGCGTCGCGCTTTCACGACGTGGCAGGCCTTGAAATCGGGGCATTCCGAGCCCAGGCAGTTGTCGCGCGTGGAGGTCACCAGGGGAATCACGCTGCTGCGCTCGTCCAGGCCTTCCAGTTCGGCCAGGTCGCCGCTGCGCGTGGCTTGCGACCACTGCTCGATCTTGGCCAGCGTGCGGACCGCCCAGCGGTCCGGCAACTGGGCCGATTGGCGGGCCTGCTTCATCCGGTGCAGGCACAGGTAGCTGCCCCGCCCTTTGAGCAGGGCGATGCCGACCGGCACCTGCAACGCATCCCGAAGGCGCGGGATGTCGCGCAAGAAGAGTTGGTCCTGCAGGCTCTTCGTGGCCGTGCTCACCAGGGCGCGGCAGCCGGAAAGCAAGGCCGGCACGAGGTAGGCATAGGTCTTGCCGACCCCCGTGCCGGCCTCGGCCACCAGGGCCTGCCGGTCTTCGATGGCCTGGGCGACCGCCAGGGCCAGCTGCAATTGGACCTCGCGCTGCACATAGCCTTCGTCGGCCCGGGCCATGGCGCCGTCCACGCCGAAAGCGGCCTCGACCGCGGCGCTCAATTCGCCAGGCCGACAGCCGGTGTCACCGCAGGGTTGAAGAAGCACGGGTGGCGCCTCAGGCGGGCTCACGCGGCTCCAGTTGCGCTTCCAGGCGCGCCATTTGGTCGCGCAGCAAGAGGCGCCGTTTTTTCAGGCGGCGCAACGCGAGGTCGTCTTCCGGGTGGCGGAGCAGCGCCTGGTCGATCAAGTCGTCGAGCTGCGCGTGCTCGATCCGCAGTTCGATCAGCTGGCGGTGGGGAGAGTGAAGGTTGTTTTCCATCGGCACCGGTGACCGGGTCCCGTGCGTGCGGCAGCGGATAGCGCCCAATTCTCAAAGCAAAGCGATTATAGTTTTCGACATGACGACCACGACGCTGAACTACCGGCTTTCCGCCGCAACCGGCATTCACCGCGGGGACCGTGCCTACCAGCAGGACCAGGTCGAAATCTTCGCCCACAGCCGCGTCCAAGGTTGCGCGATGGCCGTCTTGGCCGACGGCATGGGCGGCAAGAGCGGCGGGCGCAAGGCGTCCGACCAGGTCATCCTCACCGCGCGCCAGCTCTTCGAGCGTTTCGCGCCCAGCCAGGAGGAAGCGAGCGAGACGCTGCGCCAGCTGGTCATGGAAGCGCACCTCATGATCAAGCTGACGGCGATCACCTCGGAAGAGGAACCGCACAGCACGGTGGCCGCCTTCATCGTCAGCCCCAACCGCGAATGCCAGATCATCCACGCTGGCGATTCGCGCGTCTACCATTTCCGCGGCGCCGAGATGATGGCCCGCACCATCGACCACTCCTTCGTGCAGCGCCTGGTCGACGAAGGCCAGATCACCGAGGAAGAGGCCAACACGCACCCGCAGTCCAACCTGCTGACCGGCTGCCTGGGCACCACCCAGGACCCGCCTTTGACGATGGACCGCGTCGACCGCCTGGAAATCGGCGACAGCCTGATGGCCTGCAGCGACGGCCTGTGGCACTACTTCACGCCCAAGGAGATGGGCGCCATCGTCCACGCGCTGCCGCCGCGCGAGGCCAGCGAGATGCTCATCAGCAAAGCCCGCCAGCGCGCGCGCGGGGGCGGCGACAACCTCTCCCTGGCGCTGATCCGGGTCGATCCGCTCAAGTAAGCGAGACCTGCCGGCAAGGGGGTGACGCCCTTTGCACGCCGGGTCGCTCGCATCAACCCGGCTACTACAGCCGCACGATCAACGATGCGGCGCGGACGCCGGCGGTATCGGCAAACCGGGCGAAGCCGGCTTCTCGGATCGAGCCTGTTCCGCGTTGCGTTTTTCCACCTCGGCCTTGTGGCGCGCCGCGGCCTCGACTTTGCCGCGCTGGGCCTGCGCCCGCCGGTTGGCCTCGGCAGCCTTGCTGGACCGCTCCGCTTCGCGTTGCACCGCTTGCGCTTGTGCCTGCTCCGGCGTCGCCGCCGGGCGGCGGGGCTCGCGCGGCGCACGCTGGGGTGCTGGTGCCGACACCGCTGCGGCCGATGCCCTGGCAGCGGCTGGGGCGGCCTGCTCCCTTTCGCGCGTCTTTTCGGCCAAAGCCTCGGCACGGTCGGCGGCTCGCTGCCGGCGGAGCTGCTCGTCGAGCAGGTTTTCCTGGCGCTTCAACTCGGCCAGGGACTGGCGCCGCTGGCGCTGCGCCTTGTCGGTGCAGGGCGTCACGACGAAGCCCTTGAGGCATTCCTGTTCCCGCTCTTTGAACAGCGATTCGGCCTGGGCGCGCTCCTGCTGGATGCGCTCGCGCTCGGCGGTTTGGTCGGGCGGCGCGCCGATGGATGCGGCCGGCGCCAGCAAGGCGAAGAGCGCGGTCAGCGACAGCGGCTTGCGGACGGCCCGGGCGAACGTCGCCGGGCGCAGGTCCAGGAGCTGTTTCGTCGCCGTCACGTCAACCCCGTGTCCACGTCGCGCCGCGCCAGCGCCAGGAATTCCGCCGAC
>CBJNAE010000106.1:0-11664 GCA_966433995.1 uncultured Ideonella sp.
GTCCCGGGTTCGACGATCTCCTTGGTCAACAGGCCGGTGGCCGGGTCGTACTCGAACGAGGAAGTGCGCACCAGGTTCGGCACCAGCGGCGCGGTGTGGGTCACGGTGGAACTCGTCACCCGTCCCAGGATCCAGCGCGTGGTGTCGTTCGTGTACGCGCTGGACGTCGTCTTCGTATGGCCGTCGCCGGTGGCGATGGCCACGCTCTTGGCATTGCCCCAGTCGTCGTACTGCTGCGTGGTGGTGACTTTCGGGAAAGGAACGCCGGAGGAGTCCCAGCTTTCTTCGACGCTCTGGCTCAGGTAGGTAAAGTAGCGCCTGCCCGTGCCGACCACGCAACTCGTCGTGTTGGCGAAGTCGGTGCAGCCATAGGTGTTGGTGGTCCGGTTCAGCTGTGTCCCGTTGTTGGCGGCGGGCAGGAAGCGCTGCACTTTCGAGACCAGGCCGGTGTATGGCCAGGCTTGCAGGTATTCGGTGTGCACCTTGATGCCTGAATCGGCCGATGTCGCGTCGATCCAAGCGAAACCTTGCATGCCGCGGCCTGTGGTTTCGGTCACTAGGCCACCGTAGCGGTAGTGCGTGGTGTTCACGCCCCCGAGGCCGTTGGACACGGTTTGCGTCGCCACGACGGACATCGGAGTTTGCAGGTCCATGCTGGGTTGCACCGCGGCCGAGCCCTTGGTGTACACCGTGGCGTCGGTCAGCGGCTTGTAGCTGAAGCTCGACACGGCATTGACTCCGTTGCTCACGCTCAGCAGGAGGTCCACGGCCGGGCCTTGCGAGGCCAGCGTCGTGAAGTTGCCGCTGCTGTCGCGCAAGACGACGTCGGTCTTGCCGTCGCCTGTCATGTCCATCGGGAAGTGCCGCCAGCCGGTGCCCCAGCCGCTGGCGTCGGATGCGCCGGTGGCCACCTGGCCGGCGGAATCGAACCCGGTGCCATTGCCGAGGTAGATGAACCACTGCCCCGACGCGTCGCGAAGCGCCAGGTCGGGCCGGCCATCGCCGTTCGCATCGATCGTCAGGAAGCGGTTGCCGCTGTTCCAGCCGCCGGCGTCGGTCGCGCCGGTGGAGGTGGTCCCCGCGTAGGCGAAGCCGGCGCCTGTCGACAGGTAGGTGGTGAGGACGCCGTCGGCGTTGCGGCTGACGAGGTCGGTTTTGCCGTCCCCGTTCATGTCCATGAAGAAGAATCGGTAGCCGTCCTTCCAGCCCGCCGCGTCGGAGAACCCGAGCGCTTGTGTCGACACGGTGGAGAACGTGCTGCCGTTGGAAAGATAGACGGCGATCTTCCCCTCGGTGCTGCGCGTGACCAGGTCCGTCTTGCCGTCGCCGTTCACGTCGATGACGAAGAAGCGGTTCTGGTCGTTCCAGCCCGCGGCATCCGACAAGCCGCTCGCCGTCCTGCCAGCGAATTCGAACCCCGAGCCAGTGGAACGGTACAGGCTCAAGTTGCCGCTGGCGTCGCGCAACAGGAGGTCGGTCTTGCCGTCGCCGTCGCCATCCACCGAGAAGAAGCGGTAGTTGGTGTTCCACCCCGCGGCATCGGAGGCGCCGAGCTGCGTTTCCCACGCATACTTGAAGCCGGTGCCCGTAGACAGGTAGACCGAGAAGTTGCCAGTGGCGTTGCGCAGGACCAGGTCGGTCTTGCCGTCGCCGTTCACGTCCATCGTGAAGAACCGATTCTGATCGTTCCAGCCGGCGGCATCCGATGCACCCGACGCGAACGAACCCGCAGCGGTGAATGCGCTGCCGTTGGACAGGTAGATCGTGATGTTGCCGTCAGCGGCGCGTGTGACGAGATCAGCCTTGCCGTCGCCGTTCACGTCCATGGTGAAAAAGCGTTGACCGTTGTTCCAGCCGGCGGCATCGGAATGCCCGAAATTCACGGTGGCGCCGGTGGCGTATTTCAGCGGGGAGTCCTGCCAGGTCAGGCTCACCGCGGGCAGGCAATCCGTCGCCGTGCATTCGGTGATCGTGGCCAGGCGGCTGCGGGCGGCAGGCACGCCTTTACGGTCCTGGTAGGCCAGCCGGTAGTCGCGCACCAGGTTTGCCCCCGCGTAGGCCTGTATGCCGGTCAACCGGCGCGTGTTGCGCACCACCGAGCCGGCCACATAGGCCGTCTCCACATCGCCCCGAACGGTGTATGCGAACCGCACCGAGTTGTACGCCGCTAGCCCCGCCGCGGCATTGGCCGTGTAGTCGATGCGCGCGGGCACGTATTCGCCGTTGGCGGGGTCTTCGGTGTAGCTCACCGAATAGGAATTGCCTTTGGTGTCTTGCACGCTGCGCAGGGCCCAGGTGCGCACGCTGGCCTTGCCCTGCGCCTCGATGCGCGAGTCGGCGCTGTCGCCAAAGGTCATCACCAAGCCCGATTTGGTCCAGACTTTGAACCACGCAGGCCCGTTGCCCGCTGTGCCATAAGACAAGATCTTCGAAAAGCCTTCGCGCTCGGTGCGGTATTCCGCTCCATCTGCGCCGTAGCTGCCGCCGTGCAGCACGAGCCGCTGCCCGTCGAGGCAGAAGCGGTCGTTGCCGCTCAAGTCCACGGTGTTGATCCGTGCGCCGTCCTGCGCCAATGTCTGCGGGCAGCGGCTGATGGCCGACAGTCCGTCAATCGACCACCCTATGCCCACCAGGCCATTGCCCGCCTGGCTGCTATAGGCCAGCGCCAATTGCGGCGCCATGCCCGCGGTGCCTGGTGGAAGCTGGAGCGGAATGGCGTACCCCGCAGCGCCGGTTGGCGTCACGTCAGGCTTACCTGGTGTCGCCATGTTCGCGCGGGCCTGCATCGAAGCGCCTGCCAACAGGCCGAAAGCCAGGCAAGCCAACCTGAACAGCCGGCCGCCATGAAGTCGAACCCCCGTGTTGCCTCCGCTGGGCGCCCAACCGGCCATGTCGAGCAGTCGCTCGGTGCTCGACCGTTTTATTTCAGCGAGGCTGGTGGATTTGCCCGTTTCCGTTGAACTTGGTCGTAGCAAAGCAGACTGATCAGCCATGTTGTCCCTCTTCCTAGAGTGGTGGTGTTTGCACCTTGTTTTGGGTGCCCACGCTCAGAAAGACTCGAGCACCGTGAGCTGATCTTTTCCGGTCTGCCGTTGAGTTTTGTTACGAAATTTAGGATTAACGGCGCAGGAAATTTACAAATCCAGCCATCCTTTGTGTGGCGGACACAAGCCTTTCTTTCGATCCGGGGCGGCGAATTTGATCGCCCTCCCACCCGATTCAGCAGGATGTGCCTGGGCTGCTGGCAATGTCGGTTGCCGGTTCCAACTTTCCTAGTGAAAAAATTCCAGTTCCTCGGCCGCGCGGCATGGCATCCCTGCGAATTCGTGGAGTTTTCCTGTTGGGCAGGAGTGCGGCATTGGCCTCAGCACCGCGAGCGCCGCCGCGTGCCCCTCCGACTCGGGGAGGGCGCATTTCATCTATGACCCGACACAGCCCGCGCCTGTGATGGGTGAAGTTAGCCAATCCTGAATGCGGTCGCTTTCCGTGACGGCCGAAGGCCGACAGCGGCAGCGAGGGCCCGCGGCGGCTCGAAGGGGCTTGGGAGGCGGAATGCAGTGCAGAACTCACGGCGTGGCTAGGGGAGGGCGCTGCCCTGGCAGTGCATGCACGCATGCGCGCGCCAGCCAGTGTGCCTGCGGCAAGGCCAGGGTTTCCCTGACCGAAGCTTCCATCGTGGCCAGCATCAGTTGCTGGAACGGCCAACGCAGCCCGCGGGGCACGGTGAGCTTGACGACATCGCGCAGGCACAGCCGTGCCAGATGCTCGCCTTCGCTGGTGTGGCGCAAGTGACGGACTTCGTAGGCGGCCTGGTCGCGCCGCCAGTCGGACAGCGTTTCGGGCAGCGCGGTGAGCCCCATCGAGGTGCCGACCTCGCGCCAGAAGCCGAGCAGCAGGTCGGTCTCTTCCTCGCTCAGCCGCACGCGCCCGTGGGCGGCGTTCCAACGCAGCGGCTCGAGGAAAAAGGCGCCAAGCACGTAGCGGAAGTCCTCGGGCTGGGCCGGCAACCCGGCGTGGACACTTCGCAGGCGCTGCACCGCGGCGCGCCCCGGTTCGCTGTCGAAGCCGTGCACGATCAGGTCGAGCAAGGTCTGGCGCGTGCGTGCCAGGCGCGCGTGCGTCTGCGAAGCGAGCTGGGAGTGGCCATACAGCGCCGTCACGAGGTGCCCGACGCCCATCATGCGCACCAGCGCCAGGTAGGTGCCCGCGCGGAAGCTCAACCGGTGGCGGCCGTAGTAGAGCTGCTGCAGCGGGCTGGGGGTCATGGGGGCGCGGTTTCAGCGCGGTTTCAGTTTGGGGATTACCGGGCCTGCGACGCGGTGTTCACCCTGTCGGCGGCGGCCCGGTGGGGTGGGAGGGCGACAGTATGCCGATGCCGGGCCGCCGGGCGACTCAGCCGCCCATGCGGCCGAACGCGGCGTAGAGGATGGCGCGCAAGGCGGAGAAGGGCAGGCCCACACGGCCGGCGTCGCCGCGACCGAGCCAGCGTTTGCTGCCAAAGGCGAGGGCCACGCCGGCGTGCGCCGCGCTTGCACCGCGGCGATGAATGCCTCGGCCGCGGTGAAGGGTGACCACGCCTTCGGCCTGCTCGGCCCAGCGCTGGGTGAAGGCGCGCCGGCGAAGAAGACCGACCGAGGCGGCGTCGGTGTGGCGCCTCGGCTTCAGTGCGCGATCGGGATCGCGTCACCCGAGCCGGCCGGTGCCAGGAAGCGGTCGGTCAGCAATCGGCCTTGCACCACATAGGGCAGACAGGCCAGGCGCCGCTGCTGCGAGTACCGTGCCAGTGCTGCCGGCAGCAATGGCTCGTGATGCAAAGAGTCGGCCAACGCAATGGCGTCGAGGATGGCCGCCGACACGCCTTGACTGGAGAAGGGCAGCAGCGGATGCGCGGCGTCGCCGGTGAGCACCAGCCGGCCGCGGTGGAAAGCGGGCACGAGGTCGGCGTCTACCGGTCGCCACAGGTGGGCGCGAGAGAAATCGCTGGCGGCCAGCGTCCGGGCCACCGGTGCGGCCCAACCCTTGAGGCTGGCGTGCGCGAAAGCTTCCAAATCGTGCGCCTCCTTGAGGCCGCACGGCGGCAGGCGCCGGGCGTCGAACTGCATGTACCAGACCAGGGTGTCCGAGGTGGTGGGCAGCAGGCCGAAGGCCAGGCCGCCGCCGAGCGCGTGGAATTTGTTGAAGTCTTGGCCTGCCCAGTCGACGCTGGCCCGGTCTTGGACCAGGCCAACAATCTCCAGCACCCGCGCCGTCGCGCACGGCGCATGGGGGAACAGGTCGGCGCGCGCGCGGGAGCGGATGCCGTCGGCGGCCACGTAGAGGTCGGCCTCCACGCCGGCACCGCAGGCCAGCCGCGCCCGGGCGACATCGCCTTGTGCGTCGAACTCGAAATGGCCCAGGCCTTCGGAAGCGGCCAAGGCGTCCGCGGGGCATGCGCGCAGCAAGGCCTGCAGCAGCTCCCTGCGCTGCACGCAGCGCACGCCCGTGGGCATGGCCAGGCGCTGCAGGACATGGCCCTGGGCGTCGCGGTGGATGTAGTGGTGCAGGGCCATGCCCTTGCCGGCCACCGGCACCTGCAAGGCTTGCAACGCCTGCAGGGCCTGGGGCATCAGGATGAAGGCCATGCCGGCCTCCAGGTGGGCCGGGCGGCGTTCGAAGACTCGGCAGCGGTGGCCCGCCGCGTGCAAGGCCGCGGTCGCGGCCAGGCCGGCGCCGCCGGCACCGAACACCGCCACCTCGAGCGGCAGATTTGGAATGTCGTGGAAGCGCCTGGAACTTTGTCCCCTCTCAAATCCATTTCTCCAGCGGTTTGAAACCGTCTTCGGAGCATTGGCCTGGCCCGCGAACCCCTTGTCCTGGAGTGCTCGCAAGCTGGCTGGAATGGGGCCGCGTAGAAGGGATTCACACGCCAGCGATCGCCCACGCAGCCAGCGCTTCAGCGCTGCGGCGGGGGACTGAAGGGGGGTGAAGCGCCTGGACGCGGCCGGGTCGCGCGTGGAGCGGGTTATCCGGTGTCGGGCGCGCGAGGGGCGCCGCCGTCGTGCCTGTGCTTGCGCAGGTTGTCGTCCATGTGGCTGTGCCGCCCTTTCTTGCCACAAGCCCGGCGGCGGCGTGGCCGCGTCCGGTGCATGTGGAAATTGATGACCAGGAGAAAGGCTCGGGCCGATGCGGGCCGGTCAGGCGGGCATGTCGGGAGAGCGGCGGCGAAACCCGGGATCACACACGGGCCAACGACGCGGATGCCCTGTGGTGCGGGGCGTTTGAGGCCAATGCGACTGCCCGTTTTTGATTAGCCGCAGCGGATATCCAGATGGTTCTGGATCAAAGAAGCTTATGGTTTGTGACGAGAAAAAATATCTACAAAACAAGGCGTCATTTGGATTTTTCACTGAATTTCTTGAACGCTCAGTAGCGCTGCCGACGAAGGATGGGGGCGGGCGATCCATGGCGGGGCTCACGCCGGTGGAAATTGAACCTGAAGGTCGAGGTGTTGGGTGCATGCGGCGCTGCCGCTCAATAGCGGCAAGGGCTTGAATGGCACAAAACCGTCCTTTAAAAAAGTTGTTGCAATGGATCCCAATAAAGATAAGAAAAAATGATCAATAAACAATAAAACTATAAGTTTCACTGACATAAACTTCGGCCCGAAAGAACACAGGCCGCAAGGCATTGGGCCTTCGGCATCCGGTGTTCCGGAACGAGGAAGCGTTCATGTGGAACGAATGTTTGAGGTCGGTCGAAAAGTCGCAGACATTGCTGCTCAACGAGCAGTCGCGCAACATCGAACGCAGCGGGCAGGAGGTGTTCAAGTTCGGTTTCGGGCAGTCGCCCTTTCCACCGCTGGAGGCAGCGGTGCAGGCGCTGCGCGAGCACGCGGCCGCGAAAGACTATGCCCCGGTTCAAGGCTTGCCCGAACTGCGCGACCGGGTGGCGCGGTTCCACCAGGACGTCGACGGGATCGACGCGTCGCCGCAGGACGTGCTGGTGGCGCCGGGTTCGAAGATCCTGCTGTACGCCGTGATGGCGGCGTTCAAGCGCGTGGATGTGCTGGTGCCGGCGCCGGCCTGGGTGTCCTACGCCCCGCAGGCCCAATTGCTGGGCCACCCGGCCATCCCCGTGCGGACTTCCTTCGACGAGCGCTGGCGCGTCACGCCGCAGGCATTGCTGGAAGCGATCCAGTCCAAACCCGACGCCGCCGCACCGAGCCTGTTGATCCTGAACCACCCCGGCAATCCGGACGGCATGGGTTACAGCGGCGACGAACTGCAGGCCTTGACGCAGGTGCTCAGGCGGCACCGCGTGCTGGTGGTGTCGGACGAGATCTACGGCTTGCTGAACCACCAGGGACAGCACGTCTCGCTGGCCCGCCACTACCCGGAAGGCACGATCGTCACCGGTGGGCTGTCCAAGTGGTGCGGCGCCGGCGGCTGGCGGCTGGGCACGGCGTTGCTGCCCTCCAGCCTGCGTGGGGCGTTCAAGGAGACGTTGCTCGGCATCGCCTCGGAAACCTATTCATGCGCCTCCTTGCCGGTGCAGATGGCGGCAGTCGAGGCTTACCAATGGAAAGAGCCGGTGCGCGACTACGTGGCGCACCAGCGGCGCATGTTGGCCGGCATCGGCGGCTGGCTGGCCGAGCGCCTCACGCAGGCGGAAGTGGCGGTGCATCCGCCGGAGGGTGGCTTCTACCTGTTCCCCGACTTTTCCAACCAGGCCAGGCGGCTGAACCGGGCCGGCATCCAGACCTCTGGGGCCCTTTGCGCGCGGCTGCTGGAAGACACCGGCGTGGCGCTGCTGCCCGGCGAGGCTTTCGGCATGCCGCCGGAGCACCTGTGCGCGCGGCTGGCCTACGTCGAATTCGACGGCGCGCAGGTGCTGGAGGCGTCGCGCGAGACCGGGCTCGACCGGCCCGTGGGCGACGTCGCGCTGCAAGCCTTATTCGCCAAGACCATGCGTGGAACCTTGAAGCTCACCCAGTGGGTGAATTCGTTCTGAACGACAAACAACCGACACGGAGACAAGACACCATGAACATCGAATCGATGGACGACCTGCCCGACACGCCGCTGCAAGACTTCAAAGCCGCCCGCGGCCGCTTCAACAACAAGAGCGTGATCCCGCTAATGTCGTCGTTCTACCCGCCCGAGCAGGTGCAGGTGATGCAGGACCGCGGCGTGGACCAGCGCATGATGTTCGGCATCAACCCTTACTACATGGCGCTGGTCAAGGGTGAGCAACTTCTCGGCGCCGATGGTGGACAGATCCTTCCAGCCATGCCGCCCAGCCAGCCGCTGGAAGCCCTGGTGGTGCCCATCCTCGCCGAGGCGGACGACATGAGCGGCGAGAAGGACCCTTCCAACCAGATCCGCTACAGCCCCGAGGCCTTGAAGGGCAAGATCCTGCACAAGTACGACGAGATCGTGCTCGGCTACACCGCGCTGGCCTGTTCGGCGCACTGCCGCTATTGCTACCGCCTGGACATCTTCAACGGCTCCACGGGCAAGGGCCTGATCAAGGCGGAGGACCTGAAGAGCTACATCCTGGAATACAACGCCAGCCTGGCCGAAAACGGCGGCCTGGACCCGCAGACCGGCGCACGCCGCTACCCGATCCGCGAGGTGTTGCTGTCGGGCGGCGACCCGATGGTCCTGTCGAACAAGAACCTCTACAAATACATGGCCGCGGCGGCGGAGGCCGGGATGCACATCGTGCGCATCGGGACCAAGGAGATGGCCTTCAGGCCGCAACGTTTCGACGAGAACTTCGTCACCATGATGAAGTTCTTCCGCCGCAACTTCCCGGACGTTCACGTGAACCTGGTCGTCCACTTCACGCACCCCGACGAAATGCTGGAGCGCGACGCGGGCAACGCCTACATCGTCAACGCCCAAGGCTATTTCAAGTGGTTGGAGCCGGTGAAAGAGGCTTTGAGCCTGGTGCAGTCGCTGGGATTCGTCAGCCTGGAGAACCAGACGCCCATCATCGCCCGCGTGAACGACGACGAGCAGAGCCTGCGCATCCTGCAGGAGGAGCTGCGCCGCAACAACATCAAGCCGAAGTACCTCTTCCAATGCCGCGAGATCGAAGGCCACACCGCCTTCGCGGTGCCGGTGGAGCGGGCCTGGGCGCTGCACAACGAGGCGCAGAAGGGTTTGTCCGATACCGCGCGTTCACGCTTCGCGCTGTCCACCGAGTGGGGCAAGCTCGAAATGGTGTCTGTGATTGATGGACTGGTGGTCATGAAGGTGCACCGCTCGCCGTCGTCTGCCGACAGCCAGGGTGACTTGCTGATCGCGCGCCGCAATCCGGAGGCGCTGTGGCTGTCCGACTATGAAGACCGCCTCATCTACGACGGCCGCCAAAGCGGCGATGCGAAATTCCCCCTTGGGAAAAAGACCCCGGCTATTCAACGCATGGAAGCTGCCATCGCCGCGCGCTCGGCGGACCGGGAGTTGGACTTGAATCTGGCTTGACCCGGCACCTGCTTCAGCTGCGCGCTGTGGTTGCGCCGCAGTCGCTTGTTCTCCGTTCTCATCGTGTCCACGATCTCCTGGATAGACATGATCGTTGCTGCTCTGCGACTGGAGGACAAGATGAGTTTGCCGCGCGCTTACGGCCAGATGCTTACGCAGAGTATTCCAAAAACGTTGGGGCAGACGCTCGATGCGTGCGAAGCCACAGGGCGCGGTGAACTGCCAGGGAGACGTCAACGTTCCGTAGTGAGATCGTTTGCCCCAGCCGAGCAGGCAGTACACGCGAGTGGATGATGAACTTGCGCTCGGCGCTTTGCCGCAGCCGCAGCTCGCGGCGTTCAGAACAATTCCAGTGCGGTGCGCCCAGCTTGTTGGCGATGACGAAGCGTGTTGCTTCAAGCACGCGACCGGCAATGACGTTGATTTTCGGACATCGAGTACCTTCTTCAGTGGAAAGAGGTTCAAGGTCTAAATCAAGTTGTTCATCGTTTCTAACGAGCGCCACAAGCTGATCCTCGCGGGCATGCGCGTTGTGCGTGATGACCACCGCGGTGGTGCCGAGCTGTCGGTTGACCTTGGCGATGGCGTCCAGCACGAGCTTGCCGGTGCGGTAGTCCTGTGCGCCAGTGGGTTCGTCGCAGAGCAAGACTTCGGGCTGCTTGACGATCGCGCGGGCGATCGCCACGCGCTGCTGTTCGCCACCCGAGAGCTGGGCCGGGAAGTGGTCGCGCCGGGACATCAGGTCCACCATCGCGATTGCGTCATCCACTGCCATCGGGCGGTCGGCGATGTCGGTCACCAGCGCGATGTTCTCGCGCACCGTGAGGCTAGGGATCAGGTTGTAGAACTGGAACACGAAGCCGACATGCTTGCGCCGATAGGCGGTCAGTTCCGACTCGCTGGCGCGACTGAGGATTTGCGAGCCGAACCAGACTTCGCCGGCGCTGGGCGTGTCCAGCCCACCGAGGATGTTGAGTAGGGTCGACTTGCCGCTGCCCGACGGGCCCAGCAAGACGATGAATTCACCCCGTTGGATTTCCAGACCCACTTTGCGCAAGGCGACGACTTCCACCTCGCCAGCCCGGTAGGTCTTCGACAGGCCCGAAATCCGGAACACCGCGGTGTCGCCAGCCGACCGGGTGTCACCCATCGATCGGCGCCCCGCCGAAGAAACACACGCGCCATTCGTCCCATAGCTCGTCTTGCCATGCTTTCCAGGTGGCTGGACTGTCGGCCAGAATCTGCAAACACAGGAGCTGCAGTTTGAAGCAAGTACCTGTCATTTCGCCGCAGGCATTCGCCACACTGTGGATTCCCAGAGGAAAAGAGTAGCCGTCGCCCGTTGGTGCGGGGACCATCAGGGATGCGGCGGACTGTGCCATGGCTGGCTCCTCGATTCGTCGTGGGATGCCAATCTAGTTCCGGCCATCGGGCTGGGCATTGATCTCGCGCAAGGAAGCGGGTCGTCGGCAGGGCAGCAGCGCCTTGTATGGCCTTTTCCTATGCCCCCTTCCAGTGGAAATGCTGCTTTCCTTCAAAAGGCACCGCGATCGACTACCAGTCTTCTGCCTGGCTGTCGTGGAACCTGGGGCCCTCATGGCTCACTCTTTCACGGTCGGCGGCCGTTCCGACGCTTCTCCAGCGCAGTCGGATGATCAGCAAGGCGGGAGACGAGGCTCAAATGCCATGTGGCCCACCGTGGCGAGCGCGGCCCCCGCCAATTCGGTGACGACGAATCCAGCACGCGGCTGGGCTCGGTGCCGGCGAAGCTGTCGCTGAACATGCGGCCGAAGGCCGCGGCCGGATTCGCTGCCGATGCTGAAGCGGTGAACCAATAAGCTGCCCCGATGTAGGCGGCCATCGCCGCCGCGCGGCCCGCTGGCGCCCCAGGATGACCAGCCTCAATCCGGCGGTGGCGACCATCTCGGCTATCCACTGTGCTACTACCTCTCATCGCCGTCGTGCTCGCACTCTTATGAAATGAATAAAAGCAGCGAAAAAACATCTTCGCAGCTCAAATCGGGCGAAAAATTGGCTATAGCACTGTTGCTTTTGTGGGTAAAAAAAGAAAAATCCTAAGTAAATCAATTACTTAGGATTTTATGTGGCGGAGAGAGCGGGATTCGAACCCGCGGTGGGCTATTAACCCACACACGCTTTCCAGGCGTGCGACTTAAACCACTCATCCATCTCTCCG
>CBJNAE010000107.1:0-11539 GCA_966433995.1 uncultured Ideonella sp.
TGCCGATGGTCTTTTGCGCGTCGTTGCCGCCGTGGCCCAGGCTGTAGAGGCCCGCCGACACCAGCTGCAGCTTGCGGAACCAGCGGTCGATGCGCAGCGGCGAGGCGCCCTGGCAGAGGTGGGCCACCAGCACCATCAGCAGCGAGCCAAGCACGAAGCCCAGGGTCGGCGACAGCAGGATGAAGAGCACGGTCTTGCCGATGCCGCCGGCCACCAGCCCCGCCGGCCCGCCCTTGGCGAGCGCGGCGCCGACCAGGCCGCCGATCAGCGCGTGCGACGAGCTGGAGGGGATGCCGTACCACCAGGTGATGACGTTCCAGGCGATGGCGCCGACCAGGGCGCCGAACACCACGTGGTGGTCGACCACGCCGGGCACGACGATGCCCTTGCCCACGGTGGCGGCCACGCTCAGGTGGAAGACGCCGATGGCCAGCACGTTGAAGAAGGCGGCGAAGAGCACCGCCTGCTGGGGCTTGAGCACCCCGGTGGAGACGACGGTGGCGATGGAGTTGGCCGCGTCGTGGAAGCCGTTCATGAAGTCGAAGGCGATGGCCAGCGCGACCAGCAGCGCGACGACCCAGAGGGCGGTCTGGATGGATCCCATGTCAGTGAACCTCGGGCGCGGCGCGCGTCAGGAATTCTCGAGGACGATGCCTTCGATCAGGTTGGCCACGTCCTCGCAGCGGTCGGTGATGGACTCCAGCTGCTCGTAGATGGTCTTGAGCTTGATCAGCTCGCGCACGTCGGTCTCGGCGCGGAAGAGCTTGGACATGGCCGCGCGCATCACGCGGTCGGCGTCGCTTTCCAGCTGGTCGATCTCCTGGCAGGTCTTGATCGCCGCTTCGACCGCGTTGCTCTGGCTCAGGCGCGGCAGCAGGGCCACCGCCTGCTGCACCCGCTCGCAGCATTTCGCGCTCAGGTCGCCCAGGCGCATGATCTCCTCGGTCATGCGGCGCACGTCGTACAGCGACAGCGTCTCGGTCGAGTCCTGCAGCAGGTCGAGGATGTCGTCCATGGCGTTGATCAGGCTGTGGATCTGTTCGCGGTCGATCGGCGTGATGAAGGTCTTGTGCAGCAGGCGGTTCACCTCGGCGGTGACGCGGTCGGCCTGGTGCTCGGCGTCGGCCACCTCCTGGGCGTGCTTCTCGCGCAGCGCCGGGTCGGCGTAGTTCTCGATCAACCGGATGAAGGCGCGCGCGCCTTCGACGATGTGGGCCGCGTGCTGGTCGAACAACGCGAAAAAATTGCCGTCCCGGGGCAGCAGCTTGCCGAACAACATGCGAGGAGTCTCCGTGTGGGCCCGCGTGCGCCGGTCCGTGGGAACGGCGGCGGGCTTTTTTGCAAACCGCGGAGTTTAGGGCTTGCGGCCGGAGTGTCGCCGGGGGCCGCTTGTTTCGACTCTTGGCCCGCCGGGTGCGGCGGGTCAGCGGGTTGGGACAGGCGCCGACAGGATCGCCTGGAATTCCGGTGTGGTCATCACCGATTCGATCAGTTTCTGCACGACGTCGGGAAAAGCGTCCTCGGCATAGGGGCAGGCCGAATTGCCGCTGAATGCCGAGCTGAAGCGTTCGTTGACGTTCGCGGTGACGGCCCGGCCATCCGGCATTTCGACCCGCAAGCCGATCTTCCAGTGGGCCGACCCCAGTTGCGTGCTGAAAGCCAGATCGGTGAGGGCACCCTTCAGCACCATGGACCCGGCGTCGTCGCCGTACCTCTGCGCCGCGTCCAATTCCGCATTGAAAGCACGCCTGATGTATTCCTCCTGTGGAAGGAACTCGGGCAAGGAAAGGGGGCCGGTGTCGCGGCAGTTGGCATCGAACGGCGGGATGGTCGGAGAGACGACGGCCAGGTTCATGCGTTTGCCGCCGCCGGAAGATGTCAGTGCCACCTGGGTCGTCGTGGAAATCGGGTATCCGAAGCGGATCCTTCGATCATCCGCCGGCGATGGCCAAGTGAAATTGACCGTCTCCAGGTGATCGAAACGCGAACCGTACTTGCGTTTCGCGGCCAACAGGAAATAAGGGCTCACTGTTTGCCCGAGTCCGACCGAATATTGGTTGCCCCTGACCATGCCGTAGTAGTAAACGCCGTGCCGGTCGATTTTCATTTCCGGGCCGTTGAGGGTGGCCCAGCGGGTGCGGAATTCCGCGGTGGAGATCGCGTCGAGCTTGAACGCGGTGCCCACATCGACGGTGAACGCCAAGATGTCTTTGCGCCGCCCCAACTCGTATAAGGAAGCCGTGCAGGGCCAGGCGCAGTTCTGGCGTATCCGGCCCAACGGGATCTCCGAATCGATGCCGACCAGGACTATCGCCTGCTCTTTTGACAGGGTGAGTTGACGGTCGAACCGGACCCCGTCTTTGAATGTCACGCAACCCGACAAAAACCAACCCGCGAGAAGTGCCGCGGCCATCGTGAAGAAATGCTTCATGTTTTCAATGGCGCGTCGACACCAAACGATCAAAAACGCAAATTTTATGCAGTCACCCCTGCTGCGGCCAATCCCGCGAATACGTGTCACACCCCCCCTGGGCTTAGCGGCGTCGATGCGAAGGGCGGTCAGATCAAGACAACCGCGCCACCCCACTCAGCGGACACGCATACACCGCGTTGCGCAGCGCCGCGATCGCCTCGTAGCGTGTGAAGGTGCGCCGCCAAGCCAGCACGACGCGGCGCGTCGGCGGGCTGCCGCTGAAGGGGATGTAGCGCACGTGCGGTGACGGCCGGGCGGCATGGTCGGCGGGCACGCTCATCTGGGGCACCACGGTGATGCCCATGCCGGCTGCGACCATGTATTTGATCGTCTCCAGGGACGAGCCCTCGAAACTCTTGCGGATGCCGTCGGCGTCGCTGGAGAAGCGGGCGTATTCGGGGCAGACCTCCAGCACGTGGTCGCGGAAGCAGTGGCCGGTGCCCAGCAGCAGCATGGTCTCGCGCTTGAGCGCTTCGGCGCTGACCGACGCTTGGGCCGCCAGGGGGTGCGTGGCGGGGACGGCCACCATGAAGGGCTCGTCGTACAGCGGCGCGATGGCCAGGCCGGTGTCGGGGAAGGGCTCGGCCATGATGGCGCAGTCGAGTTCGCCGGTGCGCAGCATGTCCAGCAGCCGCGCGGTGAAGTTCTCCTGCAGGATCAGCGGCATCTGCGGCACCCGCTCGATGGCGTTGCGCACCAGGTCGGGCAGCAGGTAGGGGCCGATGGTGTAGATCACGCCCACCCGCAGCGGGCCGGCCACCGGGTCCTTGCCGCGCTTGGCGATCTCCTTGATCGCGGCGGCCTGCTCGATCACCTGCTGGGCCTGGCGCACGATCTCCTCGCCCAGCGGCGTGACGCTCACCTCGGCGGCGCCGCGCTCGAAGAGCTTGACGTCGAGTTCCTCCTCGAGCTTCTTGATCGCCACGCTGAGGGTGGGCTGCGAGACGAAACAAGCCTCGGCCGCGCGGCCGAAATGCTTCTCGCGGGCGACGGCGACGATGTAGCGGAGTTCGGTGAGGGTCATGGGCGTGCGGCCGGCGGCTCGGTCGTTCGGTCGGGGCTAGCGCGGTGGCGCTCAGGGTTTGGCGGCGGTCCGCTTCAAGTTTTCGATTTGCCCGAGGTCCACGCCCGCGAGCAGGGCTTTCAACGCCGGGGCGTCGACGCCCCGGCCCTTGGCCTCCACCATCACGCCGTTGCCCAGCAGCACGCGCACCTCGCTGGCGCTGCCGTCCTTGCGGGACTCTTCCCGCACCGTGCGGTCGCCTTGCTTGTAGACCTTCTCGGTCTTCTCGGGGGTGTCGCGGTCCAGGGTGGTCTGGGACCAGGCGGCGGCCAGGCCAGCCAAGCCGCCCAGGTCGACGACGGAGAGGTCAACCGACTGCGCGCCGGCCTTGTAGCTGGCCTTGGCGAATGAGGTCGCCACGCCTATCGACTGCGTGCCCTGCGATTCGATGGACTCGCGCGGTAGCGCCCCGAGCGCCGCCGGCAACGCGGCTTTCAGCGCCTCGGCCGGCAGCGGCGTGGCGCCGCCGGTGGCGTTGCCCATCGCGCCCATCATCTCGCTCATGGCCTTGCCTGCGGCCGCGCCGTCGCCCGAGGCCTGGGCCTTTTCCAGGCGCTTGCCGGCTTCTTCCATGCGCTTGGCGGCTGCCTCCATCTTGGCCGCGTCCAGTTTCACCTCGCCGCCCGGCGTCTGGATGCTCACCGAGTTGCCGCCCGGCAGGCTACCGAGGTGCATGCCGGGGCGCGGCATGAAGAAGGAGGCGACCGCGCCCATGAGCACCATGGCCACGATGCCGCAGACGACGACGGCGGCGGTGTAGCCGGCCGCTTTCTCGGGGGGGCACCGCATCAGCAGGGCGATGCCGGTGTAGACCAGGTAGACCGAATAAAGGCTGGCCAGCAGCCCCAGCATGGACAGCGACGGCAGCAGGGAGAAGACGCCGCCGACGAAGCCCGCGGTGCTGGCGTACGCCACCAGCTTCAGGGCGTTGACCTGGTTCTTGCTGCCGCCGAAGCTGGGCGCGAGCGCGTCGGTGACGAGGGCCAGCAGGAACACCAGAGCCAAGGACAGCACGTAGCTGACCACCATGTTCACCAGCCCGGTGAGCAGGGGCAGGCGGATGTTGAACCCGAAGCCGCCCACGCCGACGATGGACAGGCCGATGAAGCCGCAGACCGCCGGGATCAGCGCGACGAAAAGCAGGTAGCGGCTGTAGATCGAGGCGACGTCGGCGGGCTCCTGGGCGATCGCCGGCCAGGTTTCCTTGGGTTTGAGCAGGATGTCGGTGATGCGCTGGATCAGGCTCATGGGGCTCCTCCCGGTGGGTTGGTTGGGGAACGCCTGCGTGTTGTGGGTGCGTAAGCAGGTCGGTGGCGGATGCTAGTCCTTTGGGCTGACACGCTTCTACTGGCGGTTGCCCGACGACTCAGCCGTCCCGAGGACCGCCACCTCGGGCGCATCCGTCGATCCCGCGGCGAGCCGCACCGCCCACCCGGAGCCCGCTCCCAGGACCAGCAGCCGCACGGGTTGGTCGAAGGCGCACTGCCGGGCGTTCAGGCCGCCGACGCAGGCCAGCAGCGCGTCTTCCGGCAGCCCGGCGGCTACGACCAGCGTGGCGCGGCGCGGCAGGAAGCCGCCTGCCAGATGGGCGCGGCCCGCGGCGCCGGCATGGACGAAGCCACTGTCCCAAGGGTCTAGCGGCTGCCGCGACCGCCACCATTGCGCGTCGCGCAGCTTCACCGCCAGCCTCAATCGCAGCCGGGCCGTGCCGCCGGCGCAGGCCTGCAGCTGCCGGGTCCCGTCCAGGTCCAGGCAAAGGGAGTTGGCGACCCTGGCGGACCAGGCCGGGTCGTCCGCCTCCAGCCGCGCCACGGCAAAACGCAGCGGCACCGCGGTGCGCGCGCCGGGCCGCCACCCGGGCCGTGCGCCGCTGCCGGCGCCTTCGAAGCACCACAGGCGAAGCTGGGCTTGGAGCCGCCGCGCCGGTTCGTCGTCGGGTGGCGGGCCGGCCCGCGCCTCGTCCGGCGGGCGCAACGCCAGGCCGTCATAGCGGGCGAAAAAGGTGGCAAGGGTCTGGCGCATGGCGATGGCGGGGCCGATGGGATGGGCGGATGGGGGCGGTGGAAGGGTCAGGCCTTCAGGTATTCCGCCCGCACCCCGCGCCAGCGCGCGAGGTGTTTTTCGGCGGCGCCGGCGTGGCCGTCCAGCAGCGCCTGCGCCGCCTGGCGGGCCAGCTGGACCAGCGGCATGTCTTCCTGCAGGTCGGCGAAGCGCAGCAGCGGCACGCCGCTCTGGCGCGCGCCGAGGAATTCGCCCGGGCCGCGGATCTCCAGGTCGCGCCGGGCGATCTCGAAGCCGTCGTTGGTCTGGCCCATGGCCTTCAGGCGGTCCTTCCCGGTGGGGCTGAGCGGGCCGGTGTACAGCAGCACGCAGACGCTGGCCGCCGCGCCGCGCCCCACCCGGCCGCGCAGCTGGTGCAGCTGCGACAGGCCGAAGCGCTCGGCGTGCTCGATCACCATCAGGCTGGCATTGGGCACGTCGACGCCGACCTCGATGACGGTGGTGCTGACGAGCACGCCCATCTCGCCCGACGTGAACAGCGCCATCACCGCCGCCTTCTCGGCCGCCGGCATGCGGCCGTGCAGCAGGCCCACCAGCGTGCCGGGCAGCGCGGCGCAGAGTTCCTGGTGGGTGGCGGTGGCGTTCTGCAGGTCGAGCTTTTCCGATTCCTCGATCAAGGGGCACACCCAGTAGACCTGCCGGCCCTGGGCCAGCTCGCCGCCGATCTTCTCGACCACGTCGCCGCGCCGCGAGTCGGCGAACACCTTGGTGACGATCGGCGTGCGGCCGGGCGGCAGCTCGTCGATGGTGCTGATGTCCAGGTCGGCGAACACCGTCATCGCCAGCGTGCGCGGGATGGGCGTGGCGCTCATCATCAGCAGGTGGGGCTCCAGCCGTTCCTCGTCCAGCTTGTTGCGCAGCGCCAGGCGCTGGGCGACGCCGAAGCGGTGCTGCTCGTCGATGATGGCCAGGCCGAGCCGTGCGAAACGCACGTCGTCCTGGATCACCGCGTGGGTGCCCACCACCAGCGCGGCTTCGCCGCTGGCCACGCGGTCGAGCATTTCGCGGCGGCCCTTGCCCTTGCGGCTGCCGGTGAGCCAGGCCACTTGCACGCCCAGCGGCTCCAGCCAGGCGGCGAGCTTGCGGAAATGCTGTTCGGCGAGGATCTCGGTCGGCGCCATCAGCGCGCACTGCCAGCCTTCGCCGATGGCCACCGCGGCGCTGAGCGCGGCCACCACCGTCTTGCCCGAACCCACGTCGCCCTGGAGCAGGCGGTGCATCGGCACGGCGGTCAGGCCGCCGTCGGGCCGGGCGGGTTGCTCGCGCTGCATGTCCAGCGCGATCTCCTCGACCACGCGGCGCTGGGCGCCCGTCAACGCGAACGGCAGCGCGCCCAGCAGCCGCTCGTGCAGCCCGCCGGGGCGCGCCTCGAAGCGCGGCGCGCGCTGCAGGGCGCGCTCGCGACGGGCCTGCAGCTGCGACAGCTGCTGGGCCAGCAACTCCTCGAACTTCAGCCGCAGCCAGGCGGGATGGCTGCGGTCTTCCAGCGCCGCCAGCGACGCGCCGGCCGGCGGATGGTGCAACTGCTGCAGGCTGGCGCGCAGGCTGGGCAGGCCGGGCGGCACGAGTTCGGGCGGCAGCACTTCCGATAAATCGGCGCGCTGCAAGCCCGACGCGACGGCCTTGCGCAAGTAGACCTGCGGCAGCGCCGCGGAGGCGGGGTAAACCGGCGTCAGCGCCGCCGCCAGCGCCTGGCCCGGCTGCACGGCCTTGAACTGCGGATGCACCATCTCCTGGCCGAGGAATCCGCCGCGCGCCTCGCCGCGCACCCGCACCCGCGCGCCGACCGCCAGGGTCTTCTGGTGGCTCGGGTAGAAGTTCAGGAAGCGCAGCACCAGCTCGTCGCCGGCGTCGTCGTGCAGCCTCACCACCAGCTGCCGGCGCGAGCGCAGCTGCACCTCGCTGTGCGCGACCACGCCCTCCACCTGCGCCTGTTGCCCGTCGCGCAGCGCGGCCACGGGTGTCAGCCGGGTCTCGTCCTCGTAGCGCAGCGGCAGGTGCAGGGCCAGGTCGATGTCGCGTTGCAGGCCCATCTTCTCCATCGCCTTCTGCGGCGCGGATTTCTCCTTGCGCGGCGCTGTTGCGGATGGGGTGTCGGGGGTGGGCATGGGACAATTCTGCCCTTCAAATCGCCTCGGCACGGGCCGTGCCGGGCCCCCCAACGGCATGCCCATCTCCCTCAACATCTCGTTCGAGCGCGCCTTCACCACCGCCGACTTCGACTTCGAGCTGCCGCCCGAGCTGATCGCCCAGCACCCCGCCAGCGAGCGCAGCGGCTCGCGGCTGCTGGACGGCCGCGCCGAGGCGCCGGCCGACCTGTCCTTCCGCGACCTGCCCGGGCTGCTGCGGCCGGGCGACCTGCTGATCTTCAACGACACCCGCGTCATCAAGGCCCGGCTGTTCGGCGCCAAGCCGTCGGGCGGGTCGGTGGAAGCCCTGGTGGAACGGGTGCTGCCCGGCACGCTGGAGGTCTGGGCCCACCTGCGCGCCAGCAAGAGCCCCAAGCCCGGCGGCACGGTGCGCTTCGCCGACGCCTTCGACGCGCTGGTGCTGGGCCGCTGCGGGCCGGACAACGGCCTGTTCCACCTGCGCTTCCCGTCCGACCCCTTCGAGCTGCTGGCCGCCCACGGCCATGTGCCGCTGCCGCCCTACATCGAGCACGCCGATTCTTCCGACGACGAGCGCCGCTACCAGACGGTCTTCGCGCGCGCGCCCGGCGCCGTGGCCGCGCCCACCGCGGCGCTGCATTTCGACGAAGCGGTGCTGGCGGCGCTGGCGGAAAAAGGCGTCGGCACCGCCGGCGTCACGCTGCACGTCGGCGCCGGCACCTTCCAGCCGGTGCGCGTCGAGAAGCTGGAAGACCACAAGATGCACAGCGAATGGTTCGACGTGCCCGAGGCCACGGTCGAGGCCGTCGCCCGCACCCGCGCCCAGGGCGGCCGCGTGCTGGCCGTGGGCACCACCACGCTGCGCGCGCTCGAATCGGCCGCGCTGCAGGGCCAGCTGGAGGCCGGCGCGCGCGAGACCGACATCTTCATCACCCCCGGCTTCGAATTCCGCGTGGCCGACCTGCTGCTCACCAACTTCCACCTGCCCAAAAGCACCTTGATGATGCTGGTCAGCGCCTTCGCCGGCCACGACCGGGTGATGGCGCTGTACCGCCACGCCGTCGAGCGGCGCTACCGCTTCTTCAGCTACGGCGACGCGATGCTGCTGGAGCGGCGCCGCGCCTGACGCCGCCGGCATGGCTGCGACAATCCCGGCCATGCTGAATTTCGAGCTCCTCAAGACCGAAGGCCAGGCCCGCCGGGGCCGCCTGACCCTCAACCACGGCGTCGTCGAGACGCCGGTCTTCATGCCCGTGGGCACCTACGGCACCGTCAAGGGCGTCATGCCGCGCTCGCTGGAAGAGATGGGCGCGCAGATCATCCTGGGCAACACCTTCCACCTGTGGCTGCGGCCCGGCCTGGACGTGCTCAAGCAGTTCGGCGGACTGCACCGCTTCGAGGGCTGGCACAAACCCATCCTCACCGACAGCGGCGGCTTCCAGGTGTGGAGCCTGGGCGAGATGCGCAAGATCAGCGAGGAGGGCGTGAAGTTCGCCTCGCCGGTCAACGGCGACAAGCTGCTGCTCACGCCCGAAGTGAGCATGCAGATCCAGCACGTGCTGGACTCCGACATCGTCATGCAGTTCGACGAATGCACGCCCTACGAGACCAAGGGGCACCTCACCACCGAGCGCGAGGCGCGGTCGTCGATGGAGCTCAGCCTGCGCTGGGCCGCGCGCTGCCTGGCCGAGCACCGTCGCCTGGAGAACCGCAACGCGCTCTTCGGCATCGTGCAGGGCGGCATGTTCGAGCACCTGCGCCAGGAATCGCTCGATGCGCTGGTCGCGCTCGACCTGCCTGGCTACGCGGTCGGCGGCGTCAGCGTGGGCGAGCCCAAGGAAGAGATGCTGCGCATCCTGTCGCACACCCCGCACCGCCTGCCGGCGCACAAGCCGCGCTACCTGATGGGCGTGGGCACGCCGGAAGACCTGGTGGCCGGCGTGGCCGCCGGCGTCGACATGTTCGACTGCGTGATGCCCACCCGCAACGCGCGCAACGGCCACCTCTTCACCCGCTTCGGCGACCTGAAACTGCGCAATGCCCGCCACAAGTCCGACGAACGCCCGGTGGACGAGACCTGCGCCTGCTACACCTGCAGCGGATGCGCCCTGCCCGGCGGCGGCGCCGCCGGGGGGTTCTCGCGCGCCTACCTGCACCACCTCGACCGTTGCGGCGAAATGCTCGGGCCGATGCTGGCCAGCATCCACAACCTGCACTACTACGTGAACCTGATGCGCGAGGTGCGCGAGGCACTCGACGAAGGTCGCTTCGCCGCCTTTGCGGCGCAATTCAAGGCCGACCGAACGCGGGGGGTTTGAACGTCGCGCGGCGGGCCGCCGCCACCGGGAGTCGGTAAAGTCGGGCGATTTCCAAGCCAGGAGCTGCCCATGCCACCAGCGGACACCCCCCCAGCCGTCGCCCCCGGACCCGTGCGCGTGTGGGATCTCCCGACGCGCCTGTTCCACTGGCTGCTCGCGGCCTGCGTCATCGGCTCCGTGGTCACCGCCAAGGTGGGCGGCAACGCGATGGCCTGGCACTTCCGGCTCGGCTACGCCATCCTGGCGCTGCTGGCCTTCCGGTTGGTCTGGGGCTTCATCGGCGGCCGCTGGTCGCGCTTCGCCAGCTTCATCTACTCGCCGCGCAGCCTGCTGCGCTACCTGAAAGGCGAACGCCCGGCGCACGCGCACTGGGACGTCGGACACAGCCCGACCGGCGCGCTGTCGGTGTTCGCGCTGCTGGCCGTCCTGCTGGCCCAGGTGGCGACCGGCCTGGTGGCCGACGACGAGATCGCCAACACCGGCCCGCTGATCCGATTCGTGTCCGGCGCCACCAGCAGCCTGGCCACCACCTGGCACAAGGCCTATGGGCAGTGGCTGATCATCGGCCTGGTCGCCCTGCACGTGCTGGCGATCGCGGTGTACCACTTCAGGAAGAACAACTTGGTCGGCCCCATGCTGCATGGCGACAAGCCACTGGGCGCCGACGTCCCCGCCTCCCGCGACGGCCCGGCCAGCCGACTGCTGGCACTGGCGCTGGCGGCCTTCTGCGCGGCCGCCGTGGCGTGGCTCATCGCCCTGGGTCAGGCCACGGGATGAGCCGGGCCGGCGTTGTCCTAAACTGCGCCGATGCTTCTTCTTCGCCCACGAGATGAGTGAACGACAGCCCGACATCCAGCTGCTGCCCCCCGAAGGAGCGGAGGGCATCGAGGCCACGCGCGAGATCTTCCGCGACTACGCCGCCAGCCTGGGCATCGACCTTTGCTTCCAGAACTTCGAGGCCGAACTGGCGCAATTGCCCGGCGACTACGCGGCCCCGGGCGGCCACCTGTTGCTGGCCTGGCTGGACGGCCACGTGGCCGGCTGCGGCGCCTACCGGCCCTTCCCCGACTCCGACTACCCCGACGCCTGCGAAATGAAGCGGCTCTACGTGAGGCCCGCCTTCCGCCGCTTCGGCCTGGGCCGCCTGCTGGCCGAAGCCCTGCTCGACCACGCCCAGCAAGCGGGTTATTCCACTGTCCTGCTCGACACCCTGGACGACATGGAAGCGGCGCGGGAGCTGTACGTCACGCTGGGCTTCACCGAGATCCCGCCCTATTACTACAACCCTATACCGGGGGCGCATTACCTCAAGGCCGACCTGAGCGGCGGGCTGTCCCGCTATTGAGCCCAGGCCGAGAGGGCGTTTTGGCGCCCAGTGGGCCGCCCCGTGCGGCGGCGCCCCCCAACTCATTCCAGACCGACCAGGACGCGCCCATGACATCAACATCGCCCGACATCCGAGTCGCCGTGACCGAACCCAGCCGCCTGGGCGAATCGCCGATGTGGCACCCGCAGG
>CBJNAE010000108.1:0-11522 GCA_966433995.1 uncultured Ideonella sp.
GGCGCGCACGACCGCCTCGTCGTTGAAGGCCCAGAGGTCTTCGAGCGACCCGCCGCCGCGGCAGACGATGAGCAGTTCCACCTCGGCGCGCTGCCCGGCGGTGGCCAGCGCCTGCACCAGGGCGGCCGGCGCCTGGGCGCCCTGCACCAGGCTGGGGTAGACGACGAGCCGCACGTGCGGCGCGCGGCGCGCGAAGGCGCTGGCCACGTCGTGCAAGGCCGCGCCCCCCAGCGACGTGACCACGCCGACGCACCGCGGGAACACCGGCAGCGCCCGCTTGCGTTCGGCGTCGAACAGGCCCTGGGCCTGCAGCCTGGCCTTCAGGCGCAGGAACTGTTCGAGCAGCGCGCCGTCGCCGCCACGCTGCATCGATTCGACGATGAACTGCAACTCGCCACGCGGTTCGTACACCGCCAGGCGCCCGCGGATCTCCACCTGCTGGCCGTCCGCCGGGCTGAAGTTCAGCAGGCTGGCGGCGCGGCGAAACATCGCGCAACGCACCATCGCATCGCCACCCTCCGCGTCCTTGAGGCTGAAGTAGCAGTGCCCGCTGGCGGCGCGGGCGAAGCCCGACAGCTCCCCCCGCACGGTGCACACCGAAAAGCGGCTGGCCAGCGCATCGGCCACCGCCTGCACCAGGGCAGCCACCGTCCACACGAACCGCGGATCCGGGTTTCTCCCGATGTCCGGCAGCCTCATTGAAGCGCCCGAACGCGTCCCAGCCCAGCATCCGTGGGCCGTGAGAACTCCACAAGCGCGCCAATACTGGGCTGGCAGCCATACACCGCTGTCACGGCGCTTTCACAATCGCGCAAGTGGTTGTTTTTCAAAGTGTTTTTTGTGCTCAAGTTTTAGGCAATCTGTTCTGGCCCAAGGATTTTCGCGGCCTGCGGCCTCACGGCCCCCTGTTACCCACAAAGTTATCCACAGCGGCGGTGGATGACGGGAAAACAGGACGGTGCACGGCGGGTTTGAAACAAAGTGCGACATCCCGGGGCGCACCGGCCCGGGGGCCTTTCCGGCTGGGGCCATAATCCGCCCAGCCAAAAAACGGGGGTCTCGACACCGAGCCCAACCCCCCTGAAAGGACTCCCCCTTTGTTTTCGATCATACAAGCCGCTGGTTGGCCGATCTGGCCGCTGATCCTGTGCTCCATCGTCGCCTTGGCCCTCGTCGTCGAACGTTTCTCCAGCCTGCGCGCCCTGCGCGTCGCGCCGCCCCGGCTTCTCGATGAAGTGATCTCCGTTACCCGCGACCGGCTGCCCTCGGCCGACGTCGTCAACAAGCTGGCCGACAACTCCGTGCTCGGCAAGATGCTGGCTTCGGGCATCCGCACCGTGGTCGCGGACCCGCGGATCGACGAAGAGTCGTTGCGCAACAGCTTCGAATCGGCGGGCCGCTCGGCGGTGCACACCATGGAGCGCTACCTCAACACGCTGGGCACGATCGCCTCGGCCGCGCCGCTGCTGGGCCTGCTGGGCACCGTCATCGGCATGATCGAGATCTTCGGGGCCAACGCCCCCACCGGCGGTTCCAACCCCGCCGAGCTGGCCCACGGCATCTCGGTGGCGCTCTACAACACCGCCTTCGGCCTGATCATCGCCATCCCGGCTTTGATGTTCTACCGCTACTTCCGCGGCCTGGTCGACGCCTACACCCTGGCGCTGGAACAGGCGGCCGAGCGCATGGTCCCCCACCTGATGCGCTTCACCGCCGCCGGCAAGCCCGGCAACTGAGACGACCGGACGGCGCAGCGACCATGAATTTCCGCAAGCAACGCATGGAAGAGCCGGAGATCAACCTGATCCCGTTCATCGACGTCCTGCTGGTGGTGTTGATCTTCCTGGTGGTGTCGACCACCTATTCCAAGTTCACCGAGCTGCAGGTCACCCTGCCGGTGGCCGACGCCGAGAAGGCGCACGACAGGCCGCGGGAGATCATCGTGGCGGTGGCCGCCGACGGCCGCTACGCGGTCAACCGCAAGGCCGTCGACGGCCGCAGCACCGAGCTGCTCGCCGCCGCGATGGTGGAAGCCGCCGGCGGTTCGTCGGACAGCATGGTGATCGTGTCGGCGGACGCCGCGTCGACGCACCAGATGGTGGTCAACGTGCTCGACGCCGCGCGCCGGGCCGGCCTGCCCAAGCTGACCTTCGCGACGCAGGGCGGCGAGGCCGCCGGCCGATAGTCCTCCTCCGCGATCCCGTCCACATGGCCACTGCGCAGCACCGCGCCGCGCGGCACCAGCGCCTTCAATCCGCCTGGCTGCACCGCGGCGCGGCGGCGCTGGCGCTGTGGCCGCTGTCCTGCCTGTTCGGGCTGCTGGCGCGTGCGCGGCGCGGGCTTTTCCGCGCCGGGCTGCTGCGGAGCGAGGGCCTGCCGGTGCCCGTCTGGGTCGTCGGCAATCTCGTGGTCGGCGGCGCGGGCAAGACACCCACGGTGCTGGCGCTGTGCCGCTGGCTGCAGCGGCAGGGCCGGCGGCCGGGGATCCTCTCTCGCGGCTACGGCGGCCAGACGGACCGGGTGCGCGAAGTGCTGCCCGACTCCCCTGCCGGCGAGGTCGGCGACGAGCCCCTGCTGCTGCGCTGGCGCTCCGGCGTACCGGTCTTCGTCGGCCGCCGCCGCGTCGAGGCCGGGCGGGCCCTGCTGGCGCGCCACCCGGAGGTCGACATCATCGTCTGCGACGACGGCCTGCAGCACCTGCGGCTGCGGCGCGATTTCCAGGTCATCCTCTTCGACGCGCGCGGCGCGGGCAACGGCTGGCTGCTGCCGGCCGGCCCGCTGCGCGAGCCGGTGCCGGCCAGAGTGCCGGAGCGCTCGGTCGTGGCCTACAACCACAGCGCCGCCTCCACGCACCTGCCCGGTTGCGTCCTGGAAACCCGGCTGGCCGGCGCGGTGCGGTGGGAAGACTGGCGCCAGGGGCAGCCCGCCACGGCCGAGGCGCTCGCGGCACTGGCCGACTCGTCCCAGGCGAAACCGGTCTGGGCCGCCGCCGGCATCGCGCAACCGGGGCGCTTCTTCTCGATGCTCGAAGGCCGGGGCCTGCGCATTCGGCCGCTGGCCCTGCCCGACCACCACGACTACGCCGGGCTGCCCTGGCCCGCAGACGCCGCCGATGTGCTGGTCACCGAGAAAGACGCGGTCAAGCTGCGGCCGGCCGCGGTCGCCGGCGCCACGCGCGTCTGGGTCGTCCCGCTAGACTTGCGCTGGAACGCCGACCTGGAAGCCGCCTTGCTCGGCGCCTTGGGCGTACTCGCCGCCCCCCACCCAGATTGATCAAGAAAAGCCCTGCGCCATGGATGCACGTCTGCTCGAACTGCTGGTCTGCCCGATCTGCAAAGGCCCGTTGAAACACCAGCGCCCGCCCTTGCACGAGGCCCAGGAGCTGGTCTGCGCGGCGGACCGGCTGGCCTTCCCGGTGCGCGACGGCATCCCGGTCATGCTGGAAGCCGAGGCCCGCGCCCTGCCCCAGGAAGACGCGCCGCCCCCCGCCCCGCTGGCCGGCGCCCCGGCGGCACCATGATGAGCTTCACGGTGCTCGTCCCGGCGCGCATGGCGTCGACCCGCCTGCCGCGCAAAGCCCTGGCCGACATCGCCGGCCTGCCGATGGTGGTGCGCGTCGCCCGGCGGGCGGCGCTGTCCGGCGCCGGCCGGGTGGTCGTGGCCACCGACCATCCCGAGATCGAAGCCGCCTGCAAAGCCCACGGCGTCGAGGCGCTGATGACGGACGAGGGGCATGCGACCGGCAGCGACCGGCTGGCCCAGGCCTGCGCGCTGCTCGGCCTGGACGGCGACGACCTTGTCGTCAACGTGCAGGGCGACGAGCCCTTGATCGAACCCGCGCTGATCGACGCCTGCGCCGGCCTGCTGCGCCAGCGCACCGACTGCGTCATGGGCACCGTCGCCCACGCCATCGGCGATGCCGGTGAGCTGGCCGATCCCAACGTCGTCAAAGTCGTCTGCGACGCCGAAGGCCGCGCGCTGTATTTCTCGCGGGCCCCCATCCCGTGGTGGCGGGATGCGCCTGCCGCGGGCGCGTTGAGCTCGCCGCCGCCGCTGCGGCATGTCGGCCTCTACGCCTACCGCGCCGGCTTCCTGCGCGGCTTCCCGGCGCTGCGGGCCAGCCCGCTGGAAGCGATCGAGTCGCTCGAACAGCTGCGCGTGCTCTGGCACGGCCACCGCATCGCGGTGCATGTGAGCGAGCACCGGCCAGGCACCGGCGTGGACACGCCGCAAGACCTGGAGCGCGTGCGCGCCCTCTACTGAAGAAGCCCCCCGGAGCACTGACCGGCGCCGTCAGTTTCAGTGCAGACCCGCATGCTATTCTCGCCCGCGAGACAGCCGGAGGGAGTGGCCAAGGACCTGCACCAGGCCCGCATGCGGCCCGCTCCGCCATAGAAAACACCAAGCTACAAGGACCACCATGCGATTGATTCTGTTGGGCGCGCCCGGCGCGGGCAAAGGCACCCAGGCCAAGTTCATCTGCGAGCGATTCGGCATCCCCCAGATCTCCACCGGCGACATGCTGCGCGCCGCCGTGAAGGCCGGCACGCCGCTGGGCGTGGAGGCCAAGAAGGTGATGGACGCCGGCGGCCTGGTCAGCGACGGCATCATCATCGGCCTGGTCAAGGAACGCCTGGCCCAGCCGGACTGCGCCAAGGGCTTCCTGTTCGACGGCTTCCCCCGCACCATCCCGCAGGCCGACGCGATGAAGGAGGCCAAGGTGCCGCTCGACGTCGTGCTGGAGATCGACGTGCCCGACGAAGCCATCATCGAGCGCATGAGCGGCCGCCGCGTGCACGTGGCCTCGGGCCGCACCTACCACGTCAAGTTCAACCCGCCGAAGAAAGACGGCGTCGACGACGCGACCGGCGAGCCGCTGATCCAGCGCGACGACGACCGCGAAGACACCGTGCGCAAGCGCCTGGAGGTCTACCAGAGCCAGACCCGCCCGCTCGTGGCCTACTACAGCGACTGGGCCGGCAGCGGCGACACCGCCGCGCCCAAGGTCCGCAAGATCAGCGGCACCGGCTCGGTCGAGGAAATCACCTCGCGCGCGCTGGCGGCGCTGTCCAGCTGACCCGGACCGGATTTCTCCTGCAAGGGCCGCTTCCCCAGCGGCCCTTTTTTTCAAGCACAATTGACGTATACGTCAACTTGAAGCGGAGCCGGCGCACCGGCAGCACCCCGCCAGGCCCGCGGCTCACGCTTCCCCTTCCACCACCACTGAGGAGTCAGGCACATGGAAATCGCAGGCAAAACATTCATCGTCACCGGCGGCGCGTCCGGCTTGGGCGAAGGCACCGCGCGGATGCTCGTGGCCGAAGGCGGCAAGGTCGTCATCGCCGACCTGCAGGCCGACAAGGGCGAGGCCCTGGCCGCTGAGCTGGGTCCGGACCGCGCCGCTTTCGTGAAATGCGACGTCAGCCAGGAGGCCGACGGCCTGGCCGCGGTGGCGCGCGCGCTGCGGCTGGGCAAGCTGATGGGCCTGGTCAACTGCGCCGGCATCGCGCCGGCCGCGAAGACGGTCGGCAAGGAAGGCGCGCATGCGCTGGCCCTGTTCAGCAAGGTGGTGACGGTCAACCTCGTCGGCAGTTTCAACATGATCCGCCTGGCCGCCGCCGCGATGTCGCAGAACGAGCCCGAGGCCACCGGCGAGCGCGGCGTGCTGATCTCGACCGCCAGCGTGGCCGCCTACGACGGGCAGATCGGCCAGGCCGCCTATTCGGCGTCGAAAGGCGGCGTCGTCGGCATGACGCTGCCGATCGCCCGGGACCTGGCGCGCAGCGGCATCCGCAACATGACGATCGCGCCGGGCATCTTCGGCACGCCGATGCTGTTCTCCATGCCCCAGGAAGTGCAGGACGCCCTGGCCGCCGGGGTGCCCTTCCCAAGCCGTCTCGGCACGCCCGCCGACTACGCCAAGCTGGTGCAGCAGATCATCACCAACGACATGCTCAACGGCGAGGTGATCCGCCTGGATGGCGCGATCCGCCTGGCGCCGAAGTGAAGCGGGCGGCGCCGCGGCTTGAAGCGGGCCTGCGCCGCGGTTCAGCCCGGCGCGGCCATCAGCCCGAGCATCACCTCCACCCTGGCCTTCACCGCCGACAGCTCGGTGCTGGCCAGGCTGCCCGCCTGCGGCCGGGCCGCGGCGCCCACCACCGAGCCGCCGGTGCAACGCGTGCTGCGTCACACCGCGACGCCGTGTCCTGCCACGCCTGCAGCAACGCGGCCTGCGGCTGCCAGTGCAGGTTGCCGTTGCTGCAGCCGGCCACGACCAGGCCGCGCGCGCCGGCGTCGACCAGGGCCTTCACCACCAGGCCGTCGCTGCCGGCGTGGCTGAAGAGCATCTCCACCCGAGGCCAGGACACCGGGTCGGCCTGGACCCACCCCCAGCCCCAACGGAAAACCGCTGCGCGGCCAAGGCCACAACAGCTTCACTCGGCCCTTTTCGATCAGGGCCACCGGGCCGGCGTCGCCGGGTCGAAAGCGTCCATTTGATAAGGGTGGGGCCCACTCGCACCACCGTGGTTTTGTTTTGCATTTTTCCGGTGGCTGGATAAAAATACAGTTGCTGGATAAATCTTCAGCCCATCCCCAGATGAACGAGGACCGCCTCATCATGCTCGACACCCCGAAACTCACCGGCCGCCAACAACAGATCCTCGACCTGGTGCAAAGCGCCATCGAACGCACCGGCGCACCGCCGACCCGCGCCGAAATCGCCGCCGAACTCGGCTTCCGCTCGGCCAACGCCGCCGAAGAGCACCTCCAGGCGCTCGCCCGCAAAGGCGTGATCGAACTGGTGGGCGGCACCTCCCGGGGCATCCGTTTGAAGTCTGACACATTGAAAGCGCTGAACCAAAGCCGCGTCAAGCAATTCGCGCTGCCGCTGCCCAGCCTGGCCCAGTTGACGCTGCCGCTGGTCGGCCGCGTCGCGGCCGGCAGCCCCATCCTCGCGCAAGAGCACATCGACCAGAGCTACGTCGTCGAAAGCTCGCTCTTCGCGCGCCGCCCCGACTACCTGTTGAAGGTGCGCGGCATGAGCATGCGCGACGCCGGCATCATGGACGGCGACCTGCTCGCGGTCCAGAAAACCACCGAAGCCAAGAACGGCCAGATCGTGGTGGCCCGGCTGGGCGACGAAGTCACTGTCAAGCGCTTCAAACGCAGCCGCCAGGGCATCGAGCTGCTACCCGAGAACCCCGACTTCCAGACCATCCTGGTGCCCGAAGGCGACGCCAGCTTCGCGCTGGAAGGCCTGGCGGTGGGCTTGATCCGCAACCACATGATGATGTGACCGCGCAGCGGCTGTCCAAGGCCCGTCCCGCCATGTCCGCCACCGACCTTTCCACTCGAATGGAACCGGCACCGGCTTCGACCCCCACCCCTTCCCGGCCTGGCCGGCCCCGCCGGCGGTCCAGCATCAAGTCCCCCAAAGCCGAGAACGCCGCCGCGTGCGAGCGACTGGAACAACTGCCCAACATCGGCCCCGCCCTGGCCGCCGACCTGCGCCTGATCGGCATCCACCAGCCGCGAGACCTCGTCGACCAAGACGGCCATGCGCTTTACTTGAAGCTTTGCGCCCTGACCGGCCAACGCCATGACCCTTGCGTGCTCGACACCTTCCTGGCAGCCACCGATTTCATGGCGGGCGCACCCGCCGCCCCATGGTGGCACTACACCGCGTTGCGCAAAGCCCGTTACGGATCAATTTGACGGGCCCAGTGCCTGACGGCAGACCTTGATGGCCAGGGCTGTTGCCAGGCACTTGACCCGCCCATGGCCAAATCTCACAGCCTGGTACACCGCGCTGCGTCATTCGAACGCATTCCCGCGGGATTACACCTGGAACCCGCGGCTTTTCGGGGTTTCATTACCGAGTGAACTCCTGACAATTTGTTGCATGCAGACCCAGGCGGCGGCGTCAACCGCGCTGACCCGCGGTCGCACGATCGGACGAACCACCGCTTGCCGGGACGCCAACATGCCAACACTTTGGGTTCAGCAGCTTTTCCGCCGCCTGTCGAACTGGATACCGCACCGGGGCTGGCGACTGCGACGGGCGACACGCCTGACCGCCAGCGGCAAGGTGCGGATCGCAGTGCCGCCGCCAGCGCTGCAGCCCTGGTCCCACAGCGACGCCGGCCTGGACAGCGACTGGCAGGTCTCCCATTGGCTGGACAGCAGCCATGCCAGGGCCGTGGCGGTCGCCGGCATGGCGGGCTCTTCCTCCCACCAGCCTTTGACGCGGGCGGTCGACCGGGAAATCACTCCGCTGCAGGACATCCGCCTGGAGTTCCTCGCGGCGTTGCGCGACCTGCCCTCGCCGGCCAGCCGCGGCCTGGAAGCCCGAATCCGCGCTTCGCGTTCGCTGCGCGAGCTGTGGCACCTGCGGCCCGAGGTGTTCAAGCTGGTGGCCCTGCACCGCGACCAGCATGCCGCGCAAGCCCGGCTCGATCGCCTGAACCGCCATTTCCCGAGCGACGTGCTCGGCAAGAAACCCCATCAACCCTCCCTCCACCCACTGAGGACGGCGCCATGATGATCCTTTCAGCCACCGCCTACGCCCCCACCCAAACCGGCGTCGAACTGGCCCTCGGCCAGGCGGCCGGCGACCAAGGGTTCGTCCTGCAGGGTGAGCGCGTGGCGCGAGTCGCGGCCCGCCGCGCCTTTGTCGAAATGAAGACACGCTTCATGGATGCGGCCCGGGACATCCCCGGCGCCCGCGGCGAAACGCTGTCGAAACGGGTGCGCATCAGCACCCAGGCGATCGAACTGTGGCGCCTGCGCGAGGAACTGTTCGACGCGCTGGACGACGCCTGCGGCGAGCGCACCAGCCTGCACCGGCAGGAAATCAAGCTCCAGCTGGCCAACGCCGTCCTCACCTGAGGGCGGGGCCTGGCGGGCGCGGGGCCGGCTTGACCCGACAGCGGGTGCAGGCAAGCGCCGGCGGCCCGCTCCGAGCAGGCACAATCGCAGGCCCTGTTGTCCTTGATCGCCGCGCCGCCGCCGTGCCGCGCGCGGCCGCCAGCGCCGTGAACATCATCATCCTCGACGACTACCAAGACGCGGTGCGCAAGCTGGCCTGCGCCAGCAAGCTGGAACACCTGCAAGCCAAGGTCTTCACCAACACCGTCAAGGGCATCGGGCAGCTGTCGGTGCGCCTGCGCGACGTCGACGTGGTGGTGCTGATCCGCGAGCGCACCCACTTCCCGCGCCAACTGCTCGAAAAACTCCCCAAGCTGAAGCTGATCTCGCAGACCGGCCGCGTCGGCGCCCACATCGACATCGAGGCCTGCACCCGCATGGGCATCGCCGTGGCAGAGGGCGTGGGTTCGCCGATCGCGCCGGCGGAACTGACGTGGGCCTTGATCATGTCCGCCATGCGGCGGCTGCCGCAGTACATCGGCAACCTCAAGCACGGCGCCTGGCAGCAATCCGGGCTGCGCGCGGCGTCGATGCCGCCGAATTTTGGGCTGGGCATGCGGCTGCAGGGCAAGACGCTCGGCATCTGGGGCTACGGCAAGATCGGCCAATTGGTCGCCCAGTACGGCAAGGCTTTCGGCATGCAGATCCTCGTCTGGGGCAGCGAATCCGCCCGGGCCAAGGCGCGGCAGGACGGCCACGGCGCGTCCGACAGCTGCGAGGCCTTCTTCGCGGAATGCGACGTGCTGTCGCTGCACCTGCGGCTGACCGACGAGACGCGCGGCGTCGTCAAGCCCGAGCATTTGTCCCTGATGAAATCCACCGCGCTGATCGTCAACACCTCGCGCGCCGAGCTCATCACCGAAGGTGCGCTGGTTTCGGCGCTCAACCGCGGCCGGCCCGGCATGGCCGCGGTCGACGTCTTCGAGAGCGAGCCCATCCTGCAGGGCCATCCGCTGCTGCGTCTGGAGAACGCCGTGTGCACGCCGCACATCGGCTATGTCGAGCAGGACAGCTACGAGCTGTACTTCGACGCGGCCTTCGACAACGTCGTGAACTTCGTGAACGGCCAGCCGAGCAACATCGTGAACCCCGACGCGTTGAAGGTCATCCGCGGCTGACCGCCCCCCAGACCCATGGCACCACCCGGCACCGGCCCCCGCCCAGCTGCCGCACCCGGCGGCGGCGAACCGGCCCCGCTTGCCCCGTTGCGGCGCCCCGCCTCCTGCGTCGAATTGTTCTGGGTCTTCAACCGACTGTCGCTGCAGGGGTTCGGCGGCGTGCTGGCCGTCGCGCAGCGCGAGCTCGTGGAGCGCGAACGCTGGGTGGGTGTCGACGACTTCGTCGAAAGCCTGTCGCTCGCCCAGGTGCTGCCTGGGCCCAACATCATCAACCTGTCGCTGATGCTGGGCGACCGTTTCTTCGGCTGGCGCGGTGCGCTGGCGGCGCTGGCCGGCATGCTGGCCATCCCGCTGGCGGTCGTGCTGCTGCTTTCCAGCCTCTACAACCAGGGCAGCCACTGGCCGGCCGTCAACGGCGCGCTGCGCGGCATGGGCGTGGTGGCGGCCGGGTTGATCGCCGCGACCGCCGTCAAGCTGCTGCCCAGCCTCAGGCGCAGCCGCCTCGGCAGGCCGGTCTGCGCCGCGCTGCTGGTGGCCACCGTCCTGTCGATGACGCTCTGGCGCCTGCCGTTGTGGATGCTGGTGCTCGGCCTGGGCGGGGCCAGCGTGGCATGGGCCTGGTTCAGGTGGGGGCCCGTACAAGATGCATGATCTCAGCCCCCAGGAGCTGCTCGGCCTGTTCGGCCATTTCGCCGCCTTGAGCATGCTGGCCGTCGGCGGCGCCATCACCACCGCGCCCGACATGCACCGCTACCTGGTGGAGGAACACGGCTGGCTGAGCGATGGGCAATTCACCGACGCGATCGCGCTGGCGCAGGCTGCCCCCGGCCCCAACCTGCTCTTCGTCGCGGTGATGGGCTGGAACGCCGCCGGCGCCTGGGGCGTGGCGGCCACGATGCTGGGCATCCTGCTGCCGTCCAGCGTCATGGCTTTCTGGGTGGCCCGGCTTCAAGGCGCCAACCGCGAACACCGCTTCGCCCGAGCGTTCACCACCGGGATGGCGCCGCTGACCATCGGCCTGCTGCTGGCCACGGCCTGGCTGCTAGCCGAACCGGCGCTGCGCGCGCTGTGGCGCCACGGGTCGCCGCTGGCGTGGGCCGCGCCCTCAGCCGAACTCGCGCGCGCCATGGGTAGCTTGGGCCTGCTGGCCTTCGCCGTCTGGGCGATGCTGCGCAAGAAGCTGAGCCCGATGGCCCTGGTGGGCGTGGGCGCCGCGCTGGGAGCGCTGGGCCTGGTCTGATGGAGCCAGCGGCGCGGCCCCGCCGGATGCGCGCAGCGCGCAGCCCCGGGGCCATCCACCCTCCCAGGCCGCCGCAGCCACCCAGCAAATCCAGCCTGACCACAGCGTGTGGCTGACGTAGTGGGCACCGCGCATCCACTGCGCCAGGCCGAACAATGCGCCCGCCAGGCCGATGGCCGCCAGCCAGGCCCGCGCCGCGGTCGGCCTTTCGCTGCGCAGCGCGAAATAGACGGGCA
>CBJNAE010000109.1:0-11485 GCA_966433995.1 uncultured Ideonella sp.
TTCAACTGCCGCGGCAGCCTGCACGCCAACACGCCGGGCCGGGTGATCGCTTTCAACCCCGACGAGGCCCATGATGGCCAACCGGGCGCCTGCGGGGGCTTCGCCTACCGCATCGTGCATGTGCAGCCGCAGGCGCTGGAAAGCATTTGCGCCGGCGGCACCGCACCCCACTTCAGGGAGAGTACTTTCGATGACGCGCCGTTGGCCAGGTTGTTCCTGGCCGCGACGGCACCGGCCCAGGCCCAGGAATCGCTGAAGGCGGAGCACCTGCTGCAAGCCTTCCTGCTCTGCGCCGTCCGGCGGCACGGGCGGGCCAAAGCGACGGCGCCCGGTGCGGGCTGCGACGTCCGCGCGCGGCGCATGCGCGACTACTTGCGCGAGTTCCACGCGTCGGATGTTTCCACCGCCGACCTGGCCCGTGTCGCCGGCGTTTCCCGCATCCATGCGAACCGGCTTTTCGTGCAGGCTTACGGCATCGCACCCCACGCCTACCTGAACGCGCTGCGGGTACTGCAAGTCCAGCGCTTGATCGCAGCCGGCGAGCCGTTGGCGCAAATCGCCTGCAGCGCGGGGTTCGCGGACCAGGCCCACATGAGCCGCCGCTTCACGGCAGCGGTCGGCGTGAGCCCGGACCGGTACCGCCGCATGCTGGCCCCGTCGAGTGCCGAGCCGTGACGCCGGACCCGGGCCCAGCGCCCGCTGATGGGCAAATCGAAGGCTGGGCCACAACAAGGCCCCATCGGGTCCGGCACGACGTTTGCCCCGCCATCCCGGCATTCCCTCCTCCAGGACGCCCGATCCTTCGCCGCCCGCCGCCATGAACGCTTCTGCCACTCCCTACGCCGTGTCCGCCCCCACCCGCGAGCAAGTGGACACCTGGACCGAACCCACGGTGCTCGAATTCGGCACCGACTGGTGCGGCCATTGCCAGGCCGCGCAAGGCCCCGTCGCCCAAGCCCTGAAAGCCCATCCGGAAGTGCGAAGGGTGAAGGTAGAAGACGGCCGCGGCCGCCCCCTCGGCCGGTCTTTCGGCGTGAAACTCTGGCCCACGCTGGTGTTCCTCAAAAACGGCCGGGAAGTCGCCCGCGTCGTGCGGCCACGCGACACGCAGCCGATGCTGGAAGCGCTAGAGGCATTGACCTCCCGCGAGGGCTGAACGCCGGCCGCCTGCGCCCGCCCGGCCCATGGACAAAAGGCAGGGCGCCCGCAGGGACCACCAGTAAGAGGCCGGCCGTCGTGAAACACCCAGGTCGACGGCCATGGGTGCTGCCAGCTTGGTTGGGCTGCGCGTCAGCCGCAGCAGCGGGACTTCCTAGGGGCCGCGACAGCCGCTGCCGGCATCCCTGACGCCCACTCGGGCGAAGGGGCAACTGCTGGCGCCGGACCGCAGCAACTGCCGCCGCTCGCCGGCGATTCGACCGGGCTGAGCGCGCACACCCCCGTCTCAGGAAGTTCGAGTTCCACGCGATCCGCAGCCGCCAGATCTCCGGCTATGGCCGCGACAACGGAACGGACCTGCTCGAAACCCGTGGCCATCAGGAAAGTCGGGGCCCGGCCATAGCTCTTCACGCCAACCGTGTAGAAGCCAGGTTCCGGATGCGCCAGCTCCCTATGGCCATGCGGCCTGACCGTGCCGCAGCTGTGCAGATTGGGATCGATCAATGGTCCCAGTGCCTGGGTTGATTCCAGCCAGGGGTCGAGTTGGACCCGCAATTCACTGGTCAACGACAAATCGGGACGTTGGCCAGTGGCGCAGATGATCTCGTCGATGCCATCGACCACGACGGGCTGCTGTTGGGTGTTCAGGCCGAGAATCGTCAATTGACCGGCCGAGCGGCGGATCTCGGTAATCCTCAACCCGCTGAAAAACTCCAGAGCGCCGCTTTCGCGCAATCGCCTCAACGACGCACCCAGCTGCCCCCGGGCTGGCAAAGCGTCCGCGGCACCACCGCCGTAAACCCGCTGCAGTGCCGGCGAGCGCACCGCCCAGGCCATCCGTGTCGCCAGCGACTGCCGGGCCAGGTCGGCCAGCGACAGCAACGCATTGGCTGCCGAATGGCCTGCACCGACGACCAAAGTCCGTTTGCCTTCATAACGCTGGCGAAGCGCGCCATCCACGTCCGGGATGCCGTAAAAAATCTGCCCGGCGGCCTCCGGCTCTCCGATGGCGGCCAGCCCATTCGCACCAAGAGGGTTGGGAGTTCCCCAGGTGCCGGTGGCGTCGATCACCGAGCGGGCCCGCAATTCGATCGGCCGGCCGTCTTGGATGGCGCGGATCACGAAGGGCGCCTTTTCCCTTCCGGCGCTCTTCACCTTGTCGAAGCCCTCGCGGCTGATCGATACGACACGAGTTCGCAATCTCAGCGCCGTGGCCACTGACGGCAGCGCAGCGAAAGGCTGCAGCACCTGCTCGACAATCTCCTGGGCCAGCGGCAGCTCACCATCGGGCGGCCTGACCCATCCCGTGGCTCCCAGCAGTTGGGCGACGCTGCCGTCGATGTTGTATTTCCAGGGGGAAAACAGCCGCACATGGCCGTAGTCCAGCAGGTTCGCCGCAACTTGATTGCCCGCTTCCAGCAAGACGAAAGGAATGCCGCGTTCAACCAGCTTCGCCGCAGCCGCCAATCCCACCGGCCCGGCGCCGAGCACGGCGACGGGCATGCTGTTCTGCTGCACGGGTGCCGCGCGCAGTTGCAATGACATAAAAGCCGCGCAAGCCGGGCACGCGCCCTGGAACTCCGCAGAAGCCTTCAAGGCCACCGGCGCCTCTTCGATCTTTCCGCGCTTGAAGCCGTAAACCGCGAAGTATTCCGGCGCGGTGACTGTCAGCAAGTGCAACGATGCAATGTCACGCGCCCGGGCCTCTTGGATCATGCGCTCGACCAGCAGGCGGCCGATGCCCTTCTTGTGCAGGCCGGACGCTACCGCCACCGATCTCAGCAGGGCCACCGTCCCGTAGACCTCGGCGCCAGCGCAGCCGACAATCTCTCCGTTGGAGATGGCCAAAAGGTAGGTTGCCAGGTTCTCTCTGGCACCTTCGGTGGGCAGCTTGTTGCCCAGGAGTAACGATTCAACGGCAGGCCAATCGCCCGAGCCGGCCTGACGCAGGGAGATGGGTTCATTCAGCAGCATGATTTGGTTTCCTTGGGTCGGGTGCCGGAAGGCAACAATGGGCTGCCGTGTCTTTCCGCAGCGCTTGCTCCAGGTTGGGCGGGTCAAGATGGCTGGTCGACACGCCGGCCCTGCGCGTCGATGACCATTTCGCCATCCTCCTTCGTGAAGGCCCCTTGTTGAGGAGCAGGCAAGATGTCCAACACCAACTCGGAGGGACGGCAGAGCCTGGTGCCCAGCGGCGTGACGACCACGGGCCGGTTCATCAGGATGGGGTGTTGCACGACCAGGTCCAGCAACAGCTCGTCGGTCCATTCGGGGCCATCCAGGCCCAAGTCGTCGTACGGCGTGCCTTTGCGACGCAGCAGATCGCGCACCGGCATCGACATGTCTTTCAGCAACTTCTCCAGCACCCCGCGGCTGGGTGGGGTGACGAGGTATTCGATGACCTCGGGCTCGACGCCGCTGTTGCGGATCATGGCCAAGGTATTGCGCGAGGTGCCGCAATTGGGGTTGTGATAGATGGTGATGGGCGAGGGTGTCGGCATGGCTGTGAGGTTGATTCAGCGTGCTTTGAGGGTTTGCACAGGGGGGCCGGACGCTTGGCCTTCCGTGCCGGAGGCTTCCACCACGTTGGGATGTCCAGCCCGAGGCCTGCCCAGCGCAGCATGAATGCCCAAGCCCGCCATTGCGCCGGCCAACTGGGCGACGACGAAACCGAGGACGCTACTGGGCGCGATGCCAGCAAAGGTGTCGGAAAACATCCGGCCGAAAGCCGCGGCCGGGTTGGCGAAAGAGGTCGAGGCAGTGAACCAATAGGCCGCCCCAATGTACGCGGCCACCAGCGACGGCGCGCGGCCTCCGGGTGCCCGCAGGATGACCAGCAACAGGCCGGCCGTGGCCACCGCTTCCGCCAGCCATTGGGACGGTCCTGTGCGCAGCTTGGCCGACCACTGGAGGATGGGCAGCTCGAACATCGCATGGGCCAGCCAAGCCCCGCAGGCGGCTCCCAACAGTTGAACCGCCACATAAGGCGCCAAGTCGGACCAAGTCAATTCACGGCGCACGGCCATCACCAACGACACGGCGGGGTTGAAGTGGGCGCCGCTGGAGGGGCCGAAAGTGTGGATCAAGAAATACAGGCCCCAGACCGTGGCCACGGTGTTGCCCAGCAAAGCGATTGCCACGTTGCCGCCGGCCAGCCGCTCGGCCATGACGCCGCTGCCGATCACGATGGCCAACAGCAGCGCCGTGCCCAGGCCCTCGGCCAAGAGCCGATGAGAAAGTCGGTTCATGTATGCCTCAGCTCGCGTAGATCTCGGTCAAGGCACTCTGCAAGCCCTGGCGGTCCAGGTTTTCGAACGGCAACTGAAGTAGCTGGAGCATCCGATAGCCGATGGCTTGCCGGGTCAGCTCGAACGCCTGGCGCCGGCCAGCGTCGCCGCCCCCGGCGTTTGAAGGGTCGGCATAACCCCAATGCACCTTGACGGGCTGGCTGTTGCCGCCGAAGAAAACAGGGCATTGCTCGGCCGCGGCGCTGTCGCAGACCGTGATGACGATCGACAGCGGCGGCGCGTCCGACGTGGTGAATTCATCCCAGCTTTTGCTGCGGTAGCTGGAGACATCGACGCCTGCCTGGGTGAGCACTTCGAGCGCGAATGGGTTGATCCGGCCGCTGGGTGCGCTGCCGGCACTGTAGGCGCGCACGTCTTTGCCCAGCTTCCGGGCCCAGTGATTCAGCATGCCCTCGCTCAGCACGCTGCGGGCCGAGTTGTGCGTGCACAGGATGAGTATGTTGGTCGTCATAGAAGTCAGTCAGACAGTGCCTATGTTTTTGATCTCGTGCTGGATGGCCATGGGTTCCAGCTTGGTCAAGGGCAACGCCAGCATCAGCTCGATGCGGCGCTTCAGCGTGACGGCCACGTCCTTGAACGCACGCCGCTTTGCTTCATCGGAACCTTCCACGGCCGCCGGGTCAGGGGCGCCCCAATGGGCGGTCATCGGCTGGCCAGGCCAGACGGGGCAGGCCTCTCCCGCCGCGTTGTCGCATACCGTGAAGACAAAGTGCAGCGTTGGGGCGTCGGCCGTCGCGAATTCTTCCCAGCTTTTGCTGCGGAAGCCGTCGTTAGGAATTCGAAGGTCTTTCAGCGTCTGCAACGCCAAGGGGTTCACAACGCCGTTGGGATGACTGCCTGCGGAATAGGCTTGGAATCGAGAGCCGCCGAGGCTGTTCATCAGCCCTTCAGCCAGAATGGAGCGGGCCGAATTGCCGGTGCAGAGGAAGAGCACGTTGTAGGTGGGTTCGGTCATGTGAGCCTCGGTGTAGACGTTGGATAGCTCGGTCAGCAGGCGCACGCCGCGCTGCTGTCGGCCTCGCAGGCTGTGCCTTGGCAGCAGTTTTCGGTGAGGTAGGCCAGCACGGCATTCATCTGGCCGTAGTCAGCGCGGTAGATCAGGTTGCGGCTGGCGCGCTCCTGGGTCACCAACCCGGCATTGACCAGCTCTTTGAGGTGAAAGGACAGCGTCGCGCCCGGAATGCCGAGGGCTTCTTGGATGGCGCCCGGGGTCAGGCCAGTGTTTCCGACAACCACCAAGGCCCTGAAGATCTGTAGCCGAAAAGGCTGGGCCAGCGCGGCAAGAGCTTTGATGACTGTTTGTTGTTCCATAATTCCATTTTTATGGAATTGCAGAATATTTGCAAGCGCGGCACGAAGTGCACGATCCCATTAAGAGCCACTCCGTTTGAAGCGCAGCAAGCTAAATGGCAGGCGTGGCTCCGAGACTGCGAGTCATTTCAAAGAGCCGATTCCACCGCCAGCCCCGCCGCCTTCCATTCCGGAAACCCGTCCTTCAGCCGGCGCACCTTGAATCCCTTGCCGCGCAGCACCGCCACGGCGTCGAACGACATCACGCAGTAGGGGCCGCGGCAGTAGGCGACGACCTCACGGCGCTTCGGCAGCTCGGCGATGCGCCGCTCCAGTTCCGCCATCGGCAAATTGATGGCGCCCGGCAGATGGCCGAGCGCGTATTCGTTTTCAGGCCTCACATCGAGCACGGTCACCAGGCCGTCTTTCAATCGCACCGACAGCTCTTCGCGGGAGATGGGCTCCAGCGCGTCGCGCTGTCGCAGGAAGTCGCGCTGGATGGACTGCACCTCGGCCCGGTTGCGCTCGGCCACGCCGCCCAACGCCTTCAACAGCGAAACGATCTCCGCCTCGCCGGCGAGCCGGTAGAAGATGCGTTTGCCCTGGCGCTGCGCCTCGACCAAGTGGGCGCGGCGCAGCAGCTGCAGGTGCCGCGACGCATTGGCCAGCGTCATCCCCGAGGCCTGCGCGAGGTCTTCCACGCTGCGCCCGCCCTGTGCCATGGCCTCGATGAGTTCAAGGCGGTGCGGGTGGCCAAGCGCCTGGGCGATCTCGGCCAGGCTCTCGTACACCACGTGTTTGGGGGAGGGGGCAGTTGACAAGGCTTCGTTCATAGTCTTACATTCTGCAGAATGATTGAATGTTTGGATTCTCGCAGAAAACCTGTGGATGTTTGCATTGCCCGGGCTCATCAACGCTTTCGGATGCGGCATGAAAGGTTGGCGGACCGATCCCGCCGAGACGGAAAAGGCCAGCCATGATGACGCCCATCTACCTCGACCACAACGCCAGCACACCGCTGCATCCCGCGGTCCAGGCGGCCATGCAGTCGTTGCTGTCGCGGCCTTTCGGCAATCCCTCCAGCGACCATTGGGCCAGCCAGGGCGCCAAGCAGGTCCTCGAACGCGCCAGGGCGCAAGTGGCCCGCTTGATCGGCGCAACTTCTGACGAAATCGTCTTCACCAGCGGCGGCAGCGAAGCGAACAACCTGGCGCTCAAGGGCAGCTACTTCGCGCTGCTGGCGCGGGGAAAACACGTCATCACGCAGGCGACCGAGCATCCCTCGGTGCTCAAGCCGCTCGCTTTCCTGGAGCGGCTGGGCGCCGCGGTCACCCGCCTGCCGGTGGATGGCGCGGGCCTCGTTGACCCTGACGACGTGCGCCGAGCGGTCAGGCCGGACACGGTGCTCATCAGCGTCATGCACGCCAACAACGAAACGGGCACGGTGCAACCGGTCCGCGAGATCGGCGCGGTGGCGCGGCGACACGGCGTGCGCTTCCACAGCGATGCCGCGCAGTCGGTCGGCAAAGTGCCGGTGAATGTAACCGACATGGGCGTCGACCTGCTCAGCATCGCGGGGCACAAGCTCTACGCGCCCAAGGGTATCGGTGCGCTTTATGTGCGTGGTGGGACAGCGCTCGAACCGTTGATCCATGGCGCAGGGCACGAGCAGGGCAGGCGTGCCGGGACCGAGAGCGTGATGCTGGCGGTGGGTCTGGGCGAGGCCTGCGCGCAGATGGCCGATTTCTCGGCTGTCGGGCAGATGCAGGCTCTGAGGGACCATTTCTGGGACGCATTGCGCGTCGTCTTCGGAGAGGCCGTTGTGCTCCATGGCCATCCCGAACACCGTTTGCCGAACACGTTGAACGTGTCGTTCGTGGGCCGGGTCGGCGCTGAAGTCCTGCGCCAGCTGCCGGGTGTCGCCGCGTCCACCGGGTCGGCCTGCCACGCGGGCAGGGTCCAACTGTCGCCCGTGCTGGCCGCGATGGGCGTCCCGGAACACGTCGGCATGGGGGCCGTGCGGTTCAGCCTGGGCCGCGACACGACAAGGGACGAGATCGATGACGTGGTGTCGCAATTGCGCGCCCCTGCCGAAGCGGAAAGTTGAACCGATGAACAAGGTCACCATGTTGAAAAATCCGATGCACCGGCAGGTGCTCATCCTCGCCAGCGCGCAGGCGCTGTTCCAGATCGTCTCGGTGATGGTGATGACGGTGGGCGGGCTGGCCGGCGGCCAGATCGCCGCTTCGCCCCAATGGGCCACCGCGCCCATCGCCGCCATGTTCCTGGGCACCGCGACGGTGACCTTCCCAGCGGCGATGTGGATGGCGCGCGCCGGGCGTCGCGCAGGCTTCCTCGCCGGCACCGGCCTCGGCATGGCCGGCGGGCTGGTCGCGGCGCTCGGCATCTGGAAGTCGTCGCTGGCGATGTTGGCGCTGGGCACCTTCCTGGTCGGGGCCTACCAGGCCTTCGCGCAGTTCTACCGGTTCGCGGCCAGCGAGGTGGCGGACGAGGCCTTCCGGCCCCGGGCCATTTCACTGGTGATGGCCGGCGGCGTGGTGGCCGCGCTGGCCGGCCCGCTGCTGGCGCGGTGGGGCTGGCCCTTGCTCGAACCGGCCTACCTCGGTTCCTTCCTGATCCTGGCGGTCGTGTCGATGCTGGCCGCTGGTGTGTTGTCTGCGCTGCACATTCCGAGGCCGGCCAAACAAACAGGCGTCGAAGGAAACGCCCGCCCTTGGCAGCAGGTGGTGAAACAGCCCGCTTACCTCGTCGCGCTCTTCGGCGCCGCGACCGGCTACGGCATCATGATCCTCGCGATGACCGCCACGCCGATCGCGATGGTCCACCACCATCACGGCCTGGGGTCGGCGGCCAGCGTCATTCAACTGCACGTGCTGGGCATGTTCCTGCCATCGTTCTTCACCGGCACGCTGATCGCGCGGTTCGGCGTCCTCCGCGTGATGCTGGCCGGTGTCGGCCTCTTCCTCGGCCACATCCTGATGACGCTGACCGGAGCCGGCTTCGAATCGTTCGCCGCCGCGTTGCTGCTGCTGGGCGTCGGCTGGAACTTCATGTACATCGGCGGCACCACCTTGCTTACCGAGACCTACCTGCCTGCGGAAAAGGCGAGGGCGCAGGCCATCAACGACATGACCATCTTCGCGGTCGGCCTGGTGTGTTCCTTCAGCGCGGGGGGCTTGCTCCAACGGCTGGGTTGGCAGGCGATGAACCTGGCGATGGTGCCCTGGCTGGCACTGGCGGCCGCGGCCCTGGTCGCATTGGCGCTCAAGCGCGAGAAGGACCACCAGCGGGCGCTGCGTCCCGCTTAGCGCACCCGCAACAAGCTACCGTGCGGGCCGCTCGCCACCACCGAACCGATCACCACGGCCGATTCGAAACCATGCTGCTCGAACACGGCAGCACCTCGTCGACCGCTCCGGCCGCGCAAGACACCAGCAGGCCGCCGCTGGTTTGCGGATCGGTGAGCAACGCGCGGTCGACGTCTGGAAACCCTTACGGCAGCCGGACCTCGGCACCGTAACCCGCCCAATTGCGTCCCAAAGCGCCGGTGGCCCACCGCGCCCACTAGTGGCGGTGTTCCGAACCGCAAGCGGGAGCGCTTTAAAGCACGAACGTGTTTCCACCCAGAGCCTGCGCCTCGAGCCACGGAAACAACTGGTCCACGCTGTCGGCGACTTGGCTGAACACGGCACTTTCGTCGTGGCTCCAAAAGTAGACGGCGCCCCAATCCTCGCCTTCCAGGCGAACCAGAAAGCAATCCGGTGTGTGGTCGGCCCCGACGATGGGCAGCATGTATTCCGGCTTGATTCCGCTGTCGCGGATGGCTTGGCGGATTTCCTCGGCCAGGTCCGGTGAGGAATCGTCGTGCAGGTGCAGCCAACCGATCATTTCAACGTGCTTGTCCAGCATGCCGTCCACACCCAGCAGCCGATAACTTTCCGAGCTGTCACCGTCGATCACGCGCATCTCGTGGCGTTCTTTGCCGCTCAACCATCGCACACACGCCTCGGGCAACCCGGGATGAAGCGCCTGGAGGCGAGCCATGTCGGCGGTCGACGCGGGCTCGCCATCCATGTATTCAACACGCAGGCCTGCCAGTCGACGGTTTTCTTGCTCACGGGCATGACGGTTGCGCTGGTCGACCAAGGCGGCGTAATCGGCACAAGCCAGCACCTCCGGGAGCTCTAATCGCCACTTGAGGTGCACCTCATAGGCCTCTTCGCGGCGGCCAAGCTTGAGTAGCGCCGCCACCTTGAGTTCCTGCAAGTAGGTGGAACCATGGTGAGTGTCTTCAGCCAACTGAATAAACTGCAGCGCCTGCTGGCAGGTGCCTTCGGATTCCAGCAGATAGGCTGCGGCTGTTTCAGCGGCGCACACCAGCATGCTCTGGGGACTGCGATAAGCGTCGCCAAAATGATAAGGGTCGATGCGGTAGAGATCTTGCCCGGCCAGCATGCCGATGACCTCGCCAGCATAGACCGCCGCCTGTGCCATGGCGTCGACGCGAGCATCGCCGGACAGCGCCTCGGACTTGAGAAGCCAAAGGCGTCGCGCCACGGTGCCCCAATAGGGCGTGTCCTGGATGCCGGTCGCGTCTTCGAGCGCAGACTGGGCATGCTCGAAGTCGCCGCATTCGAGCCACAGCATCGCGGCATCCAGGCTGCACTCCTGCGGTGTCTTGGGCCGGGCTGCACGCAGGTCCGCAGGGAACAGCGCAAGGCCGTTGCCCGCGTAGACCTCGGTCCAACCTTCGGCCAGCCGACCTTGACGGTACTCCAGGAAAAGCCGCACCACCTCCCGGGCACCGTCGTGGCCAGGAATTCGCAACTCTTCCACCGCCTTGAATTTCTTGTCCAACAGGGACCGCGACTGCGTGCGCGCCAAGTAGGCGTGATCGTCGTAGCCATGGGGTGTGACACGCACCTGGACCAGGCGGGGTGTCCTGCCGCGTGCCTCCGCATGGGGAAGGTCAGGATGTGCCCAGAAGCTGGTGTAGGTCGTCATGACGGAGGAAGGAGTGATGAAGAGGTGGGGATTATTGGGTTGCCACTGACAGTCGAACTCGCTGTTCGACATGTGACTTGCTGGGGGAGCTGCTGCCCATGCAGCCAATTAAGTTGACATAATATACATCGTCGCGCAATCACGAACTCCAAGACCCAGCTGTTGAGGGCGAGCTTCAGGCGGCTTCTGGTGCTCGGTGCTTCGGACAGCCAGCGAGGACGATCAGTTGCGGTTGGTCCCCGGGCTGCCTGCCGCCTTGGACGGGCGCCTCGTAGAACGACAGGCCGGTGCCTTCGACGAGGTGCTGCACCGGGGTGGTGGAGTAGCCAAGCTCCCAGAACACGCGCATGGCCGCCTCGGCGACATCGTCGGGTTCGAACTCCTTGGTCCGCATGTCGACCTGAATTTGTTGAACGCAGGGCGAGTGTCAAATGACACATCTGGAATGATCGTTCCAGACGAATATACGCAGCCGCCCTGGCCGCCATCAAGGCGGACGGCCGGGTATCCGTGCCAGACCTCCGCTTCCGGGCTCTCCAGGCGCGCCGAGGCGCCCCTCCCCCGGACACTCCACAGGATGCACGCCCCCCCCGCCGCCACCCTCGAAAACTGCGACCGTGAGCCGATCCACACCCCGGGATCGGTCCAGCCCCACGGTGCGCTGCTGGCTTTCGACCGGCTCGGGCGGCTCAGCCACGCCAGCG
>CBJNAE010000110.1:0-11435 GCA_966433995.1 uncultured Ideonella sp.
AAGGCCAACCTGCCGGTGGCGCTGCATTTCCGCGCCGACTGGTGCCCCACCTGCCGCGCGCAGGACCAGGTGCTTCAATCCTTGGCAAAGGCGGGGGACAGCGCCAGCCTGCCGTTGACGGTGCTGCGGGTGGACTACGACAAGGAAAGGGCGCTGAAGCGGCGTTTCGGCGTGGACGCGCAATCGACCCTGGTCGTGCTGCGCGGCGCGAAGGAGCGGGCCCGGCTGGCGGGCGACGCCACGGAAGCGGGCATCCGCAAGGCGCTGAAGGCGGCGCTTTGAAGGAGACGTTCTGCCCTGGAATCTGACCGCGCCCGGCCATGACCGGATGCGACAATTTCGGGATGACTCCCGCCACCGCCCCCTCCCCCGACACCCTGACCCTCACCCGCCCCGACGACTGGCACCTGCACGTGCGCGACGGCGCGGCGATGCATTCCGTCGTGCCGCACAGCGCGCGGCAGTTCGGCCGCGCGATCATCATGCCCAACCTGCGCCCGCCGGTGACCACCGCGGCGCAGGCGGCCGCCTACCGGGAGCGCATCCTGGCGGCGGTGCCGGCGGGCTTGAAGTTCGAGCCGCTGATGACGCTGTACCTGACCGACGTGCTGCCGCCCGACGAGATCAAGCGCGCCAAGGCCGCGGGCGTGGCGGCGCTGAAGCTTTACCCGGCCGGCGCGACGACCAACAGCGACGCCGGCGTGACCGACCTGCGCAAGACCTACCCCACGCTGGAGGCGATGCAGCGCGAGGGCCTGCCGCTGCTGGTGCACGGCGAAGTCACCGACCCGGAGATCGACCTCTTCGACCGCGAGGCGGCCTTCATCGACGCGAAACTCATCCCGCTGCGCCGCGACTTCCCCGAACTGAAGATCGTCGTCGAGCACATCACCACCCGCGAAGCGGCGTTGTACGTGGCCCAGGCCGACGCCTTCACCGCCGCCACCGTCACCGCCCACCACCTGCTCTACAACCGCAACGCCCTTTTCACCGGCGGCATCCGGCCGCACTACTACTGCCTGCCGGTGCTCAAGCGCGAGGCGCACCGCCTGGCGCTGGTGGAGGCCGCCACCGGCGGCAGCCCGAAGTTCTTCCTAGGCACCGACAGCGCGCCGCACGCTTCGCACTTGAAGGAGCACGCCAGCGGCTGCGCCGGCTGCTACACCGGCTTGAGCGCGCTGGAGCTCTACGCCGAAGCCTTCGACAACGCCGGCGCGCTCGACAAGCTGGAAGCCTTTGCCAGCTTCAACGGCCCGGCCTTCTACGGCCTGCCGCGCAACACCGGCACCGTCACACTGCGCCGGGAGGCCTGGCAACTGCCCGAGACCGTGCCCTTCGGCGACGCCACGCTCAAGCCGCTGCGCGGCGGCGAGACGGTGGCGTGGCGGCAGGTGGATTGAGCGGCGAAGGCCGCCACAGGGCCAGTCCGGCCCCGGCCGACGCCGGTGACGGGATCCTCGGGCCCGCTCCACACGCCATCGACTGGTCGCGCGTCTGGCTCTCCCCCTACCGCGAAGACGGCCGGGCAGTGGAAGCCGCCTGGCTCGGCGGCCTGACGGTGGCGGAATCGCTGAACGGCGGCACCCCGCCCTCGTCTGCCGCTTCGGCCGGCATGCATGGCGAAGCCGGGATCACGGCGGCACACGCCCCACCGCCGGCGCAATCCCCCCTCCCCCGCTTCGTGCCGCCTTCGTCACTGCCCGCCGGCGAAGCCTACGAAGCCTTCATCCACCGCACCGGCTGCGTGCCCACCCGAGACAACCTGCACGACTTCTTCAACGGCCTGGTGTGGCGGCGCTTCCCGCGCGTCAAGCGGCGGCTGAACGAGCTGCAGGCGGCGGAGATCGCCGAGCAGGGCGTCGGCCCTCGCCGGGGCGCGCTGCGCGACGCGCTCACGCTGTTCGACGAGAACGCCGCGCTGCTGCAGGCGCCGCCCGTCTTGGCTGACGCATTGCGGCGCCGGGACTGGCCCGCCTTGTTCACCACCCACCGCGCGCTGTGGGACGAAGCGACGCTGACGCTCTTCGGCCATGCGCTGATGGAAAAACTGGCGCGGCAGCCGCGCAAGGCGGTCACCGCACATGTCTGGCTGCTGCCCGCGGCACCCTCGGCAGCCGGTCCCGTCGACGACGCCGCACTCGAGCACCGGCTGCTGCCCACCCTGGCGCCGCAAGTGCTGGCGGCCAAGCCCTTCCTGCCGCTGCCGGTGCTGGGCGTACCCGGCTGGTGGCCGGGCAATGAAACTCCCGGCTTTTACGACGATCCGAGCGTGTTCCGGCCCCTGCCGCCGGCCGGACGCTGAACCTTGCCGACCCGGCCTCAAATCCCTGGCCGAGGCAGGGTAAGGCATTGAACCCGGCCCGCCAGGCCCCATATTGAATGGCGTCGCCGCCGTGGCGCGGCCACCAGGAGTCTGTCCAACATGAAACGTGTCTTCCTCTTCCTCGCGACCAACCTGGCCGTCATGCTGGTGCTCAGCATCGCCGCCAGCCTGCTCGGCGTGAACCGCTACCTCGCGGCCAACGGCCTGCACATGGGCCAGTTGCTGGGCTTCGCCGCGGTGATGGGTTTCGGCGGCGCGATCATCTCCCTGCTGATCAGCAAGCCGATGGCCAAGTGGACCACCGGCGCGCAGGTGATCAACGACTCGCCCGACCCCACCCACCGGTGGATCGTCGGCACCGTGCAGCGCTTCGCGCAGCAGGCCGGCATCGGCATGCCCGAGGTCGCCGTCTTCCAGGGCGACCCCAACGCCTTCGCCACCGGCGCGTTCAAGAACTCGGCGCTGGTGGCGGTGTCCACCGGGCTCTTGCAGAACATGACGCGAGAAGAGGTCGAGGCGGTGATCGGCCACGAGGTGGCCCACGTCGCCAATGGCGACATGGTGACGATGACGCTGATCCAGGGCGTGATGAACACCTTCGTCGTCTTCCTGTCGCGGGTGATCGGCTACCTGGTCGACAAGACGGTCTTCAGGAACAACAACAACGAAGGCCCCGGCATGGGCTACTACATCACCACCATGGTGCTCGACCTGGTGCTGGGCCTGCTGGCCGCGATGATCGTGGCCTGGTTCTCGCGCCAGCGCGAATACCGGGCCGACGCCGGCGCCGCCCAGTTGATGGGCCGCAAGCAGCCGATGGTCAATGCCCTGGCCCGCCTCGGCGGCCTGCACCCGGCCGAGCTGCCGCAGGCGATGCAGGCCCTGGGCATCAGCGGCAAGCCGAACGGCTTCATGGCGCTGTTCTCCAGCCACCCGCCGATCGAAGACCGCATCCGCGCGCTGCAGCAGGCACAGTGACCCGCTGGGGCTGCATCGCCCGCACCGAAGGCCGCCCCATCCGGGCGGCCTTTTTCCTTTTCAGGGCCGGGCGTCGACGCTGCCGATCACCTGCGGCAGGTCCAGCGCGCACGCCGCGCCGGACAGCGCCACATAGGGAGCGTGGATCACGTGGGTGGGGATGCGCGCCAGATAGCCGCTGTAGCGGCCCTTGGCCTCGAACCTTTCGCGGAACGGCGTGCGGTGGAAGTAGTCGCCGAGCGCCGGCACCATGCCGCCCCCCAGGTAGACGCCGCCGGTGGCCCCCAGCGTCAAGGCCAGGTTGGATGCCACGGTGCCCAGCATGGCGCAGAACATGTCGACGGCATCGATGCTCAACTCGTCGGAGCCGTCGATGGCGGCCCGCGCGATCTCGGCCGCGTCCTGCCGAGGGTTGGCCGCCAGGCCGCGCACCGCGGCCAGCGCCCGGTGCAGCAGCACCAGGCCCGGCCCGCAGACCAGGCGTTCGGCGGAGACGTGGGGCCAATCCTTCCATAACCAGGCGACCACTTGCGCTTCCTCCGGCGTCGCCGCGGCCAGCGTCACGTGGCCGCCTTCCCCCGGCACCGCGATGTACCGGCCGTTCACCGGGACCAGGGCCGACGTGCCCAGGCCCGTGCCCGGGCCGAGGATCGCGATCGGGCCGTCGGGCCGGGCCCGCTGCAGGCTGCCGGCGCCGACCCGCCGCAGCTGCCCGCCCGCCAGCGTCGGCACGCCCAGGGCCAGCGCGGTGAAATCGTTCACCAGCAACAGCCGGGCCAGCCCCAGCTCCGCGGCCACCTGCCGCGCCGAGAAGGACCACGGGCTGTTGGTCATCTCGACCCGGTCGCCCTGCAGCGCGGTGGCCACGCCCAGGCAGGCCTGCCTCGGCCGGGCGCCGGTCGTTCGCAAGTAGTGGCGCAGGGCATCCAGCAGCGTCGGGAATTCGGCCCCGGGCAGCACCTGAATCTCGGAGGGTTCGGCGCCTGGCGCCCGCACCAGGGCGAACCGCGCGTTGGTGCCGCCGATGTCGCCGACGAGGCGGGGGTGGGTGGGGGGTGTTGGGGTGTCGGCGAGCTTGTTCATGGCCGGGGTTCCTGGGTTGGCTCACTCATTCAGCATTCGGAAATAAGGATGGGCTGCCGGCCGCCCGTCGCAATATGCCGGTCGAAACGCTCGCCCCGAGGCACGCGCAAAAGGGCTTCGACAAGCTCAGCCCGAACGGGTTGAGGAGGCCGGGAGAGGGCTTCGACAAGCTCAGCACGAGCGGGTTGAGGAGGCCGGGAGAGGGCTTCGACAAGCTCAGCACGAGCGGGTTGACGGGGGCGGGAGAGCGCTTCGACAAGCTCAGCCCAAACGGATTGAGGGGGCCGGGAAATGGCGCCGGCAGGCTCAGCCCGCACAGAGAGAGGGAATTGGATCGCGCCCGGCCGAGGCTCGCCCCTGCCCGTTCGCACTGAGCTTGTCGAAGTGCCCGCACCGCAGTTCGCGCAAAGGGCTTCGACAAGCTCAGCCCGAACGGGTTGAGGAGGCCTGGAGAAGGCTTCGACAAGCTCAGCCCGAGCGGAGTGAGAGGCAGGGAACCGGCGTCGGCAGGCTCAACCCACAAGGAGGAATGAGGCTGGAAAAGGGCTTCCATAGCCTCTCCACGAACGGGGGGCGGGTCAAACCGCCTCATCCCACTTCGCCGACAGCCGCACCGCGCCGTTGATGATGCCCACCATCGAATAGGTCTGGGGGAAGTTGCCCCACAGCTCGCCGGTGGCGTGGTCGATGTCCTCCGAGAGCAGTCCCACCGGGTTGCGCGCGGCCAGCAGCGCCTCGAAGCATTCGCGCGCGCGATCGGTCTCGCCGATGCGGGCCAGCGCGTCCACCCGCCAGAACGAGCAGACGTTGAAGGACACCTGCGGCTTGCCGAAGTCGTCCTCGGCCTCGTAGCGGCGCATGTGCGGGCCGTCGCCCAGGGCCGCCTCCAGGGCCAGCACGGTGCTGCGAAAGCGCGGGTCCTTCGGCGGCAGGAAGCCCACCTCGCCCATCAGCAGCACGCTGGCGTCGAGTTCGCTGCCGCCGAAGCTCTCGACGAAGCACTGGCGCTTGTCGTTCCAGCTCTGCTCGACGATCTTGCGGTGCACGATGGCCGCGCGGTCGGCCCAGAACGCGGCGCGCTCGCGCAGGCCGAGGGCGCGGGCGATCTTGGCCATGCGGTCGCAGGCGGCCCAGCACATGAGCGACGACGAGGTGTGCACGCGGGCGCGGGTGCGAAGCTCCCACATGCCGGCGTCGGGCTGGTCGTGCAGCAGCCAGGCCTGCTCGCCCACGGCCTCCAGGCCGGCGAAGTCGCGCGCATCGGCGCGGCGGAACAGGCGGTGGTCGTGGAAGGCCTGGGCCGCGCCGAGGATGATGTTGCCGTAGACGTCGTGCTGGAAGTGCTCGTGCGCCTGGTTGCCCACCCTCACCGGGCCCATGCCGCGGTAGCCCGCCAGATGCGGCACGGTGGCCTCGGGCAGGTGGTGCTCCAGGCCGATGCCGTACAGCGGCTGCACATGGCCGCCCTGGCTGCCGCGCACCACGTCGTAGAGCCAGCGCAGGTAGTCCTCCATCGTGCCCACTTCCGACAGGCTGTTCAGCGCGCGCACCACGAAGAAGGCATCGCGCAGCCAGCAGAAGCGGTAGTCCCAGTTGCGGCCGCTGTCGGGCGCCTCGGGGATGCTGGTGGTCATGGCCGCGACAATGGCGCCGGTCTCCTCGAACTGGCACATCTTCAGCGTGATGGCCGAGCGGATGACGGCGTCCTGCCACTCCAGCGGCACCGCCAGGCGGCGCGTCCAATGGCGCCAGTAGAGGCTGGTCTGCTCCTCGAACTCGCGCGCGGTCTCGTCGACGCCGGCGTTCAGCGTCTCATCGGGCCCGAGCAGCATGGCGATCGGTGAATGCAGCGTGAACCAGGTGCCCTGCGCCACGTAGGTGGGCGGCGCGTCGGTGGTCAGGCGCAGCGTCATGCCTGGGAACACATAGCGCAGGTGGTTGCTGCCGCGGGTAATGGTGGGCTCGGCCAGGCCCCACTCGCCGCGCGGGTTGACGCGCAAGCGCACGCGCGGGTGGCCCTGCAGCGGCCGCACGCGCCGCACCAGCTGGGCCGGCCTGAAGACCCGGTCGCGGTGCATGAAGCGCGGCGCGAAGTCGGTGATCTCGATGCCCTGGCCGGCGTTGTCGTAAAGGCGCGTCTGCAGCACCGCGGTGCCCGGGATGTAGGCCTGCTCGGCGCGCGCCAGCCCTTCCAGTTCGACCGCCATGCCGGCTTCGGCGGGCAACCCGCCTGGCGAGTTGATCAGCGAGTGGAAGACCGGCTCGCTGTCGAAGCGCGGCATGCAGCACCAGACGATGTCGCCGCGGCCGTCGACCAGCGCGCTGATCGAGCAGTTGCCGATGACGGCGAGGTTCAGGGAAGCCGCGGCGGAGGCCATGCTGGCGCCCCCATCGGACAGTTTCGCATTGGTGGCGGGTGGGTTGGTTTTCATAGGCGGGGTGAACGCTCCATCGTTGCAAAGACAAGCCCGGAAGCCATCATACATTTGTACAAATGTACGCTGCTACACTGTCGCGAATACCCGACCGGCGCCGACACAAACCTGCCAGGCGCAAGCTCCGCGCCCCGGCGAAGCCAACCTTCCCCGGGGCGCGCGAGCCGCTTGACCGAAGGCTCAATCACACCATGAAGATCCTGAACCTGCAATTGCGTTTCCTCATCCCGCTGGTGCTTACGCTTGTCACCGCCGCTTACCTCGCCCTGCCTGTCATGGACGAACTCACGCTGCGCTGGTTCGCCCGCGACCTGAACAGCCGCGGCGGGCTGGTGACCAACGCGCTGTCCGACTCGGTGACGGACGCGCTGACCGGCTCGCGCGTGCCGCGGCTCAAGGCGCTGTTCGACCGCTCGGTGCAGGACGAGCGGCTCTTCGCCATCGCCCTTTGCTCCAACGACGACGAGCTGCTGCAAAGCAGCACCAACTACCCGGTCAAGCTGACCTGCGGCCAGGCCCGCGAATACGCGGGGAAGACCGACCCGCGCTTCACCCTGCTGGGCGGCGCGGTGCACGTGGGCGTTCACACCATCACCGGGGAGGCCGGCCCGGTCGGCAGCCTGGTGCTGCTGCACGACCTGAGCTTCATCGACCGGCGCAGCCAGGACACGCGCCGCTACCTGGTGATCTTCATCGCCGCGCTGGGTTTCGCGATCGCGTTGATCACGATGATGGTGGCCCACTTGAGCTGGCGCGGCTGGGTGACCGGCGTGAAGGGCCTGCTGCGCGGCGAAGGGCTGATCCTGCCGTGGATGTCCGAGCCGGAGATCTCCCCCATCGCCACCGAGCTGCGCGCCCGGCTGCGCGACCTGGAGGACGAATACCGCCGCGCGCTGGGCCCGCAGGCCGACTGGAACCCCGACCGCCTGCGCGCGCTGCTGCGCTCGCAGCTGCGCGGGGACCAGGTCATCGTCGTGTCCAACCGCGAGCCCTACATCCACGAGGAGATCGACGGCAAGGTGGTCGTCAAGCGCCCGGCCAGCGGCCTGGTGACGGCGGTGGAGCCCGTCATGCGCGCCTGCTCGGGCACCTGGGTGGCCCACGGCAGCGGCGGCGCCGACAAACGCGCGGTCGACAGGAACGACCGCGTCGGCGTGCCGCCGGGCAAGGACGACTACGTGCTGCGCCGCATCTGGCTCACGCCCGAGGAGGAGGCCGGCTACTACTACGGCTTCGCCAACGAAGGCATGTGGCCGCTGTGCCACGTGGCGCACGTGCGGCCGGTGTTCCGCGAGTCCGACTGGCAGGCCTACCGCGCCGTCAACCAGCGCTTCGCCGACGCGGTGGTGGCCGAGGCCCGCAGCGACGACCCCGTCATCCTGGTGCAGGACTACCACTTCGCGCTGCTGCCGGCGATGATCCGCGCCAAGCTGCCCAAGGCCACCATCCTGACCTTCTGGCACATCCCCTGGCCCAACCCCGAATCCTTCGGCATCTGCCCCTGGCGCAAGGAGATCCTCGAGGGCATGCTGGGCAGCACCATCCTGGGCTTCCACACCCGCTTCCACTGCAAGAACTTCATGGAGACGGTGGACCGCTACCTGGAGGCGCGCATCGAGCACGAGCACTCCACCATCTCTTTCCGCGACGACGACACGCTGGTGGAGAGCTACCCGATCTCGATCGAATGGCCCTCCGACGAGACGCGCGCGCTGTGGGCGCCGGTGGCCGACTGCCGGCGCGCGGTGTTCGAGCGCCTCGGCCTGGCCGCGGACACCTGCCTGGCGGTCGGCGTCGACCGGTTCGACTACACCAAGGGCATCCTGGAGCGGCTGCACGCGGTGGAGCGGCTGCTGGAGAAATACCAGGAGTGGGTCGGCCGTTTCGTCTTCGTCCAGGTGGCCGCGCCCACCCGCAGCTCGCTGGAGGAGTACCGCTCCTTCCAGGAGCGCATCGAGCGCGTCACCAAGCGCATCAACGAGCGCTTCGGCCGCGAGGGCTACCAGCCGGTGCACCTGCTGGCCTACCACCACGAACACGAACAGGTGACCGAACTCTTCCGCGCGGCCGACATCTGCGTCGTCACCAGCCTGCACGACGGCATGAACCTGGTGTGCAAGGAATTCGTCGCCGCGCGCGACGACGAGCGCGGCGTGCTCATCCTCAGCCGCTTCGCCGGCGCGGCGCGCGAGATGACCGAGGCGCTGATCGTCAACCCCTACCACGTCGAAGAGACCGCCGACTCGCTGCACCGGGCCGCGCTCATGCCCGCGGCCGAGCAGCGCGAGCGCATGGCCAGCATGCGCATGACGGTGCGCGAGTTCAACGTCTTCCGATGGGCGGGCAACATGCTGGCCGACGCCAGCCGCTCGCGCCTGCGCCAGCGCATCGAGGCCCGCGTGCAGCGCCACCACGGGAGGTCCGACCCGGCATGAAACACCTGTTTTCCAACGAAGGGGAGAAGGCGCTGGCCGACGTCATCGCGTTGAACCCCGTCCTGGCCTTCGACTTCGACGGCACGCTGGCCCCCATCGTCACGCGGCCCGAGGCCGCGCGCGTCTCCGCCGCGGTGGCGCGCCGCCTGGAGGCGATGTCCGGCAGGCTGCCGGTGGCCATCGTCTCGGGCCGCCGCGTCGACGATGTGCGCATGCGTCTGGGGTTCACGCCGCACTTCATCATCGGCAACCACGGCGCAGAAGACCCCGACGAGCCGATCGCCGAGTCCAATGCGGCGGCGCTGAACCTGCTGCGCGAGCTGCTGGTCTCCAACAGCCAACTGCTGGCCGACGCCGGCGTCACGGTGGAGGACAAGCACTACTCCATCGCCCTGCACTACCGCCTCGCGCCCGACCGCGCGCGCGCCCAGCAGGTGATCGACGCCGTGCTGCAGGGCTCGGAGCACGACCTGCACATCTTCGGTGGCAAGCTGGTGGTCAACGTGATGGCCACCGCGGCGCCGAACAAGGCCGACGCCGTGTGGCGCCTGGTGCACCGGTTCGAAGCGCAGGCCGCCGTGTTCATCGGCGACGACCTGAACGACGAGCCCGTCTTCGCCCGCGCCTTGCCCCACTGGCTGACGGTCAAGGTCGGCCGCGACGACCCGCATTCCAAGGCGCGCTTCTACCTGGACAACGCGCAGGAAGTGGGCTTGATGCTCGACCGGATGGTGACCCTGCTCGGCTTGGCCTCGCCCGGAACAGCCTGAACGGTTGAAGCCGAAGGCCGGTCGCCGCGACCCGCCACGCCCCTTCACCACCTGTCACGCCAGCGCCGACGACACATGCACACGCGCACCCGCGAACGCCTCTCAGCCGCCCCCATGGCCACCCCAGCCCCCACCAGCCGCAAAGGCGGCAAAGCGGCCGCCGCGAAGCCCCCCCCTCCCACGGCCCCGAACGCGGACATGGAGACCGCGGGCAAAGTGCTGCGCCAGTTCCGCGTGGTGTTCAACGCCGTGAAGACCCACTTGCAGCAAGTGGAGAAAGCCGTCGGCATCGGCGGCGCCCAGGTCTGGGCACTGGGCATCATCGCCACGCGGCAGGGTGTCGGCGTCAATGAGTTGGCCCGGGCGATGGACATCCACCAGTCCACGGCCAGCAACCTGGTGAAAACCTTGGTCAGCCGCGACCTGGCCGTGGCATCGAAAGACGGCGCCGACCGACGCGCGGTGCAGCTGCGCATCACCCCCGCCGGCAAACGGTTGCTCCGGAACGCGCCGGTCCCATTGGCGGGCGGCCTGCCCCAGGCCCTCGCCCAGCTGGACCCGGCGACCCTGACGCGGCTGGAGCACGATTTGTCGCTGCTGATCTCGGCGCTGGACACCGGGGCACCGGAGGCGGGGGCGGGGGGCGACGTCGGCCCGTCCAAATCGGTGCGCGCCGCTTCCGCCCCTTCCGACTGACTCTGTCCGTCCGGGCTGGGTGTCTATGGTTTGGTCAAGCCCGGAGGTTCGCGCACCCCCTCACCCCAACCCTCTCCCGCAAGCGGGAGAGGGAGCAAGAAAAACTCCCTCTCCCCCGGCACGGAGGAGAAGGTTGGGGTGGGGGGGCGCACAACCTTTTCTTCCGATTGAGCCTGTCCTGGGCTTGTCGAAGGGCTCGGCCCGGACGGGAGATCTCCGCCGAAGAGAGGTGAACTCGGCCGGACCGAAGGGAAGCCTATGCCTGCACAGACGGCACTCAACCGGAAGGAAGGGGGCCGTCCCAAGAAGGCCGAGAGGGAAGCCGGCCCCTCAATCCCGCTGGAAGACGATCTCCCGCCCGATCAGGTGCAACGGCACCGTCTTCTGCACCCCGCCGCGCTTGATGGCCTCTTTCGGCATGCCGAAGACCACGCAGCTGGCTTCGTCCTGCGCCACGGTCTGCGCGCCAGCGTTGCGCATCTCCAGCAAGCCGGCCGCGCCGTCGTCGCCCATGCCGGTCATGATGATGCCCAGGGCGTTGGCGCCGGCGCATTTGGCCACTGAGCGGAACAGCACATCCACCGAGGGGCGGTGGCGGTTGACCAGCGGTCCGTCGACGACGTCGACCTGGTACTGCGCGCCGTTGCGGCGCAGCAGCAGGTGGCGGCCGCCTGGCGCGATCAGGGCGCGGCCGGGCATCACGCGGTCACCGGCC
>CBJNAE010000111.1:0-11385 GCA_966433995.1 uncultured Ideonella sp.
GAGCCCTTCCAGCACCGCTTCATACAGTTGACTTGGATGTCGCGGCAGCGGGCCGCCACGCGGAAAGGCAATCGCCCAGGGAACGTCGGCAACGCGGCCCCACAATTCCCCATTGATGAAGTTGCCGATTCGGCCACTGGCCAGGCCGGTGGGCACGCACGGCGCGATCAAGTCGGTCACGGCCAACCACTGGCGGCCGCGGCTGCGCGCGTACAGCACCATCGCGACGACCACGCCCAGCATGCCGCCGTGGAAGGACATGCCGCCTTTCCAGACCATGAGGAGATCCAGTGGGTTGGCGAGGTATTGGCCGGGCTTGTAGAACAGCGCGTAGCCGAGCCGCCCGCCGATCACCACGCCCAGCACGCCGAAGAAAAGCAGGTCCTCGACATCGCGGCGGGTCCATCCCAGGGCCGCCACATGGGCCTGGCGCACGCGGCGCGAGCCCAGGAAGAGAAACAGGCCGAACGCTGCCAGGTAAGTCAAGCCATACCAGTGGATGGACACCGGCCCCAGGCTCAGGGCCACCGGGTCGAATTGCGGATGCACGAGCATCGAGGTTTCCTTCAGCAAGTTTCTTTTGGCCCAATCCGGCCGCGCGTGAATGGGACCGCGGATCAGACTGCCGCGCCTGCCAGCCTTGCGGGCCGAGGCGTCATTCCGCACCACAAATCAAAAGCCGTGGATCATAGTGGAGCGCTTTGCACGCCCGGACCTTCGCCGCCCGGGCGAAAGCGCTTTCAGTCGCGTTGCGGATGCCTAGCTTCTGCTTAGCGCCAGCCGCGCAGCCGAAGTGTCGATTGTTCTTACATGTCGAGATGATTTTTTGGCAAATCATTCGTAACCGATTGATATCAAAAGCCATTTTCAATTGGCATTCAAATTGCTTTTTTGTTACCCGTCTTGACCAACCCGAGCGGTTGGCTTGAGCCAAGCAAGAGAGCCCTGGGTGAATAGGCCCGGCAACCCTCAAACTTTGAAAGTAGGAAAAAATGAAGTTCGGACAAATCTTTGCTGCGACGGCCGTCGCAGCGGTCATGGCTCCGGCCGCCATCGCTGCCCCCGTCGTCTACAACCTGGCTCTGCCCAACATCAGCACCTTCGACAACGCCATCACCGCCACCGGCTCCACGGTGCAGACCGTGCAAGTGACGAGCGGCACGTCGGTCTACAACTACATCGACCAAAACGGCAACGCCTCCACCCTGACCGTCACCCGCCCGAACGGCGCCTCGGTGACCCCGGGCGGCGGCTACTCCAGCAACGGCCAATCCCTGAGCGGCGCGGTCTATGACATCGACCCGTTCCAAAGCGGCACCGACGTCATCCCCGGCCAAAGCTCCGGCCTGCGTTTCACCTTCTCCAGCCCCGTGAACGCCTTCGGCTTCGAAATCGGTGACTGGGCCACCTGCTGCACCTCCACCTCCCAGACCGGGTACACCCGTTCCGCCGCCATCCAATCCACCTACGGTGTGCCGGCCGACGGCTCGGGCCTGTGGATCGCCTTCAACGGCGGCGCCGCGACCCTGCCCGCCAACGCCAAGAGCGCCAACGACAACCCCGGTTACGCCGCGGCATTCAGCTACACCAACTTCATCGGCTCGATCGATTCGTCCGGCTTCTTCACCCAGATCGATTTCTGGGGCGACGGCTTCGGCGAAGTCCTGGTCGCTGGCGGCACCTTCCGCTTCGCTTCCGTGCCGCAAGGTTCGGTCGGCGGCACCGTGCCGGAACCCGCTTCGCTGGCCCTGATCGGCCTGGCCATGGCCGGCCTGGCGGCTTCGCGCCGCCGCAAAGCCTGATCGAACGCGTCAGGCCCAGCCACGTCCCCCGGCAAAAGGGGCGTTTGTTCTTCGAAAACCCGCCGCTGGCGGGTTTTTTCATATGCGCCGGGCATGGGCACGCGCGCCTGCGGGTGAATGGAAGGGGCTCAGCCGTCTGGAGCGGCCCACCGGGCCCGCCGGCGCATCACTTGGACTTGCCGCGGCGGCCCTTTTCGTCCATTCCCAGGGCGGCCATGTTCTGCACGCGGCGCTGCCTTTTCTTCTCTTCCATCTTTTCGATTTCCTTGCGCTTGTTGTAGCCGGACCGGTCCGCGTATTCCCACCACACCACCGCCACACCCAGCGGCAGCAGGACCCAGACCCACGACCAACCCACCACCGGCTCCACATCGGCCAGTTTGAGCGCCACCAGCAAAACACCGATCACCACTGCATACATATCGCCACACACTCCCTTGGAAGAACGGTTCAGGCAAACGGCGTGTCGACAACGGCCGTAACAACAAACGTACACTGGATAGTTGGCAATGTAGCGCAGCCGCGATGCCCGATGTCCAGGCAATGAGAGGTCCGAAATGAATCCAGTCGTCGCAGGGGTGCTCCTGTCCATCAGTTTGTCGTCGATTTCCGCCCCCGCCTTGGCGGACGGCGCCCTGGCGGAAAAGAAGAATTGCATGGGCTGCCACCACATGACGGAGCGCCGCGTGGGGCCCGCGTTCAAGCAAGTCGCCACGAAATACGCGGGGCAGGCGGATGCGGTCGACAAGCTTGCCCAGAAAGTGCTGAAAGGCGGCGCCGGCAGCTGGGGCGCCGTGCCGATGCCGGAGAACCGGCAGGTCAGCCCGGCCGAGGCCAGGCAGTTGGTTCAGTGGATCCTCTCCCAGAAGTGACGGCTGCCGAAACGACGTGATCGACGGCGCGTCCGGCTCCCCGCCCGTCAACCGGTCAGCTCGGCCGCCAACCAACCCCGAAGGCCATTGACGAAGGCCAGGCCCTGGCTCCTGGCCAGGTCGCCCCGCGTGATGCGGGCTTCCGCCATTTTCCCGGCCCGCAGGGCCTCGGCGCGGCCGATGCCGGGCAAGAGCCCGCAATCCAGCGCCGGGGTGAGCCATCGCCCGTCCAGCAGCACCGCCACGTTGCCGCGGGTGAACTCTGTGATTTCACCGTCCTCATTCCACAGCAGGGTGTCGAACGCTTCCTGCGAGACTGGCGCGAACGCGTCGTAGTGGGCGCGGCGCGTGGTCTTGAAGCGCACGAACTCCCCCCGGGCCTGCGCCAGCGGGGCGGTAGCGAGCCGGACGCGCACCGGTTGGGCGGTGTCCTGGAAGGACTCGGCCCGCGCTGCCAGGCGGCCTTCGGCGTCGCAGAGCAGCCGCACCCGCCACAACCCCCGCGCATGGGCTGCGGCCAACGCGCCGAGGGCGTCGCTGGCTTTCCGCCCGTCCCACCGGTAGCCGAAGTGCGCGGCGGCCGCCGCCATCCTGGCCAAATGGGCCTCGGCCAAGGGATACCGGCCCTCTTGCAGCCTCAAGGTTTCCAGCAGTTCGAAGGGTGATTCGCAGCGCTGCAGGAAAAGCTGCTTGCTCTGCCATTCGCGCCACTCGCCGTCGGCGGTGGCGTCGGCGGTGATCCCGCTGCCGATGCCGCAGCGGGCGGCGGCGCCCTGGAGTTCGACCGTGCGTATCGCCACGTTGAACGTGGCCGCGCCGCCCGGCTGCAGAACGCCGATGGCGCCGCAATACGGACCGCGCGCGCGGTCTTCCAATCGGCGGATCCAATGCATCGCGCGGACCTTGGGTGCACCGGTGACCGAGCCGCAGGGGAAGAGCGCCGCGAAGACGTCGGCCAGCCCGGTGCCGGGCCGGGTGCGGGCCACGACGTCCGAAGTCATCTGCCAGATCGTCGGCCAGGCCTGGGTGTCGAAAAGCTTCGGGACCTGGACGGAAAACGGCTCGGCCAAGCGCGAAAGGTCGTTGCGGATCAGGTCGACGATCATCAGGTTTTCGGCCCGCTCCTTCGCGCTTTCGCGCAGCCCCTGGGCCATGGCGAAGTCTTCCCGGGGCGACGCGCCGCGCGCCGCCGTCCCTTTCATCGGCCGGCCCAGGATGCGCCCGTCGCGCCAGTCGAAGAACAGCTCGGGCGACACCGACAGCAGCTTGGCGCCTCCGGTGTCCAGGTAGGCGGCGTAGCTGCCCGGCTGGGCGCGCCTCAATGCGTCGAACAGGGCGAGCGCGTCGCCCTGGAATTCCGATTCCAGCAGCGTGGTGAAGTTGATCTGGTAGACCTCGCCGTCGGCGATGGCTTCGTGGATGCGGGCGATCTTTTCGTGGAACGCGGCCTGGTCCAAATCGGAGCGCCACGGCCCCAGGCGCCAACTGCCGGTGCCGGGAAAAGGCAGCGACTCGCCCAGGGTTTCCAGCGGTTTCTCATGGATCGCGAACCTGGCCAGTTCCGGCGGCGCCGCGTGGAACTCGAAAGCCGGGTCGAAGGCCGCGCCGGCTTCGAACGCCACGTGGCCGACGCACCAGCGCCCGGCCAGGGCATGCGCCTGCGCCTGGTCCAGGACAGCCGCCACCTCGCCCGGCCCGCACGCGACCAGCACGTCCAGCGGCTCGCCGAAAGCGGCCCGCACGGACGCGGCCCCGGGATGCGGGGAGACGAAATCGAAGAGTGCGCTGGGCGACGCGGCAATCATTGGGGAACGCGGGGCGGGACGGTCAAGCCGCGCCTGCCGCCGGTGGCGGTGTGTGGTGGTCGATGCGCTCCCTCAGGAAGCGCCATAGCCGCTCATCCTGGCTGAAGGCGACGTTGAAGCGGATCCAGCCGGTGGGCCGCTGGTCGGTAAGAAAGAGGTGCCCCGGGCCGAGCATGATCGAGGATTCCGCCGCCAGCTTCGACAGCTCGGCGCTGTCGAGCAGGTCGGGGTGCCGGGCCCACAGGTAGAGGCCGGCCTTGGGCTCGTTGAACATCTCGAAGCCCAGGCCGGCCAGCCGCTCGCCGACCTGCCCGTGCGCCTCGCCCAGGCGCTCGCGCAGCGACTTCAGGTGCTTGCGCCAGCGGCCTTCGGTGAGCGAGCCCAGGACCAGCCTTTCGGTGAGGTCGGAGGACGTCAGGCCCGACACCATCTTCAGTTGCGCCAGGTCTTCCAGCAGCTCGATGCGCGCCGCGATGTAGCCGACCCGGATGTTCGGCGAGATCGTCTTGGAATAGCTGCCGATGTAGGCCACGCGACGCAACTGGTCGAGGCTGGCCAGCGTCGCGCGGGGGTGCGGGTCCAGGTCGCTGTAGATGTCGTTCTCGACGAGCTGCACGTCGTGCTGTTCCGCCAGCTGCAGCACGCGGTAGAGCTGCGCCGCGGAGGCGATGGAATTGCACGGGCTCTGCAGCCGCGGCTGCGTGAAGAAGGCGCGTGGTCGGTGCTCGCGCACCGCGGCTTCGAGCGCCGCCAGGTCGTAGCCGGTGGGGGTTCGCGGCACCGGGACGAGCCGCGCGCCGAGGAAGCGCAGCATGAACATCAGGTTCGGGTAGCCGGGCTCGTCGACCAGCACCGCGTCGCCGTCGCGCACCAGGCGGCGGGCGACCAGGTCCAGGGCCTGGCTGGAGCCCTGCGTCAGCAGGACGTTGTCGGCGCCGGCGCCCATCTGCTGCTCGGACAAGACTTCGGCGATCAAGCCCCTCAGGCCCATGTGCCCGTGAGGCAGCCCGTAGCCGCCGAGGTCGCTGCCTTCGGTCGACAACTGCCTCAGGTTGCGGCGCAGCCCATCCTCGAACAACCAGTCGCGGGGCAGCCAGCCGCAGCCCGCTTTGACCTGCAGGTTGCGGCTCTCGAAGATGTTCCGCAAGTACCAGCGGGCATCGAAGCGGAAGTCCCGGCGCGGCGCCTCGCAAGCCGCCTGGGGTTCGCCGCTGCGCTGCTTGACGTAGAAGCCAGCGCTGGCCCGGGAGACGAACCAGCCCTGCGCGACCAGCCTGTCGTAGGCCTCCACCACGGTGAAGACGCTGACCGAGTGCGAGTGGGCGAACTGCCGGATGGAAGGCACCTTGGCGCCCGCGCGCAGCGACTGCTCGGCGATCAGCCGCTGGAACCCCTCCACGATCTGCTGCACCAGCGGCACCGGTAGTTCAGGGTTCAGGGGAAGCATTCGGAGGTCCGTTTTTTCGCAGGCTGCGCAGGCGGGTTTTCGCGGGCCTGTAAGGGATTGCATGTACAGGCGCCGCGGCCTGCACAGTGCACATGAATCGGTGACAAGCCGTATATGGTAGCGCCGGGCATGGCGTGAAAACATGCGTTCCATCGAAGCAGCAACCCCTGGCGAACAGATGGAGAACACCATGAAAGCACCCCCCGCGAATCACAGCAACACCGCCTTGATGGCACGCCGCCAGGCGGCCGTGCCGCGCGGCGTCGGCCAGGCGCACCAGGTGTTCGTCGAGCGCGCCAGCAACGCCGAGGTGTGGGACGTGGAAGGCCGGCGCTACATCGATTTCGCCGGCGGCATCGCGGTGCTGAACACCGGTCACGCCCATCCGGAAATCTCGGCCGCGGTGAAGGCCCAGGTGGACGCCTACAGCCACACCTGCTTCCAGGTCCTGGCCTACGAACCTTATGTGGAGCTGGCGGAAAAGCTCAACGCCCTGGCCCCGGGCGAATTCGACAAGAAGACGCTGTTCCTCACCACGGGCGCCGAGGCGGTGGAGAACGCGGTGAAGATCGCGCGGGCCCACACCCAGCGCCCGGGCATCGTCGCCTTCACCGGCGGCTACCACGGCCGCACGCTGATGACGCTGGGCCTGACCGGGAAGATCCAGCCTTACAAGGTCGGCTTCGGCCCCTTCCCCGGCGATGTCTTCCACGCGCAGTTCCCCAACGAGCTGGACGGCGTCTCGGTGGAAGACGCGCTGAACTCCGTCCGCCAGATCTTCAAGAACGACATCGAGCCCGACCGCGTGGCGGCGTTCATCCTGGAGCCGGTGCAGGGAGAAGGCGGCTTCAACGTGGCGCCCAAGGGCTTCGTGCAGGCGCTGCGCGAGCTGGCCGACAGCCACGGCATCCTGCTCATCGCCGACGAGATCCAGACCGGCGCCGGCCGCACCGGCACCTGGTTCGCCTGCGAGCAGTGGGGCGTGGCGCCGGACCTGATCACCACCGCCAAGTCGCTGGCCGGCGGCTACCCGCTGTCGGCGGTCGTCGGCCGGGCCAAGGTGATGGACGCGCCGGGGCCGGGCGGCCTGGGCGGCACCTACGCAGGCAACCCGGTGGCCTGCGCCGCGGCGCTGGCGGTGCTGAAGGTGTTCGAGAAGGAAAAGCTACTTCAGCGGGCGATGGCGCTCGGCGAGCGGATGAAGTCGCGGCTGCAGGCGCTGTCGCGCACCGTGCCCGAGATCGGCGACGTGCGCGGCCTGGGCGCGATGGTGGCGCTGGAGCTGTTCAAGCCGGCCGACGGCCGGCCCAACCTGGCCCAGCCCCACCCCGAGCTGACGCGCCGTGTGGTGGCGCAAGCCTGCCAGCGCGGCTTGATCCTGCTGTCTTGCGGCGCCCACGGCAACGTGATCCGCATCCTGGTGCCGCTGACCGCACCGGACGCCCTGGTCGACGAAGGCCTGGACATCCTGGCCGCCTGCCTCGAGGAACGCTGAAATGGGGATCCTCCGCGCCATGACGCCTCAGCCCGCGGCATCCCGGGCAGGCCCGGTGACCCGGCCCATGGGCCTGCCCGCCGCCGAGCCGCTGGTCAGCTTCCGCGGCGTGAAGAAGACCTACGACGGCCGCTCGCTGGTCGTGCAGCAGTTGGAGCTGGACATCCGCCGCGGCGAGTTCCTCACGCTGCTGGGCCCGTCCGGCTCGGGCAAGACCACCACGCTGATGATGCTGGCCGGCTTCGAGTCCCCCACCGCCGGCGAGATCTTCCTGGACGGCAAGCCCATCACCCGCACGCCGCCGCACCGGCGCGACTTCGGCATGGTGTTCCAGAACTACGCGCTGTTTCCCCACATGACGATCGCGGAGAACGTCGCCTACCCGCTGACCGTGCGCAAGGAGCCCAAGGCCGAGCAGGCCGAGCGTGTCGGGCAGGCCTTGGACATGGTGCGCCTCAAAGGCATGCAGGACCGCTACCCGGCGCAGCTCTCCGGCGGCCAGCAGCAGCGCGTCGCGCTGGCCCGCGCCCTGGTCTTCAAGCCCCGGCTGGTGCTGATGGACGAGCCGCTGGGCGCCCTGGACAAGCAGCTGCGCGAGCACATGCAGATCGAGCTGAAGGAGCTGCACCGCCAGCTCGGCCTGACCTTCGTCTACGTCACCCACGACCAGGGCGAGGCGCTGACGATGTCCGACCGCGTCGCCGTCTTCAACGACGGCCGCATCCAGCAACTGGACACCGCGGAGCGCATGTACGAAGAGCCCGCCAACCGCTTCGTCGCCAGCTTCATCGGCGACAGCACGGTGCTGAACGGCCAGCTGCGGGCCGTCAACGCCGACCGTTGCGGCCTGGCGCTGCCGGGCGGAGGGGTGCTGACCGGCCTGAACGTCAACGGCACCGCTGCCGGCTCGGCGGTGCAGGCCGCCATCCGTTTCGAACGCATCGTGGTGCACGCCGCCGAACCGCCGGGCGTCGGCAACCTGGTGCCGGCCCAGGTCACCGGCGTGATCTATTTCGGCGATCACCTGCGCTTGATGTGCGCCATCGAAGGCCAGCCGCAAGCGACCGTGAAGCTTCCCCTGTCGGCGCAGCAGCCGCCCCACGCCGGACAGCGCGTCTGGCTGGAGTTCCCCGCGGATTTCCTGCGCGTGTATGCCTGAGCAAGCCGGCGCCGGCCATGCCGCCCGGTGCCCGAACCCGATGTTTTTCAACCAAGGAAGGAAGGTAGCCATGTTGTCGATCAAGCACATCTCCGTCCTGGCCGGCTGCGCCGCTTTTGCGGCGTCGGCGGTGGGCCAGCAATTGACCGTCGTGAACTTCGGCGGCGCCAACGCCGCCGCGCAGAAGAAGGCCTACTACGAACCTTTCGAAAAGGCCGGCGGCAAGATCGTCGCGGTCGAATACAACGGCGAGCAGGCCAAGGTCAAGGCGATGGTGGAGACCAAGAAGGTCACCTGGGACGTGGTCGAGGTCGAAGCGCCCGACGTGGCCCGCGGCTGCGACGAAGGCCTGTACGAGAAGCTGGACTATTCCAAGATCCGGCCGAAATCCGACTTCCTGCCGGCGGCCGTCACCGACTGCGGTGTCGGCGTCTTCGTCTGGACGACGGTGCTGGCCTACAACGGCGACAAATTCAAGGACGCCGGGCGCACGCCGCGCAGCTGGGCCGACTTCTGGGACACCAAAACCTACCCCGGCAAGCGCGGCATGCGCAAGGGCGCCCGCTACAACCTGGAGTTCGCGCTGATGGCCGACGGTGTGCCGGTGTCCGACGTCTACAAGGTGCTGGCGACCAAGGAAGGCGCCGACCGCGCGTTCAAGAAGCTCACCGAGCTCAAGCCCCACATCCAGTGGTGGGAGGCCGGCGCCCAGCCGCCGCAGTTCCTGGTCGCGGGCGACGTCGTCATGTCCACCGTCTACAACGGCCGCATCGACGCCGCGCAGCGCGAAGGTAAGAACCTGAAGATCAGCTGGATCGGCGGCATCTACGACCTCGACTACTGGGCCATCCCCAAAGGCACGCCCAACCGCGACGCCGCCTACAAATTCATCGCGTTGGCCACCGACCCCGACCGCCAGGCCGAGTACGCCCGCCACATCTCCTATGGCCCGACCCACAACCTGGCGCTGCCCAAGCTCGACAACACCGTGCTGGCCAACCTGCCGACGGCACCGGCCATCCTGTCGCGTTCGGTGCAGCTGAACGTCAAGTTCTGGGCCGATCAGGGGGAGGAACTCGAAAAGCGCTTCGCTTCCTGGGCCGCCCAGTAAATCGCCCGGCTTGGCGCGGCGGTTCCAGGTTCTGGGGGCAAGCACCGCCCCAGCCTGGACCGGCCGCCGCCACAACGTGCCCCAAGTTTTACGAGCCCACGACGATGAACCCAGCCGCATCCCTCTCCCTTCCAGCCGACGCCCCGGGCGCCTTGCGGCGCGCCTTGAAGCGCGCCGACCGCAGGCGCAAGCTGTCCGCCTTCTCGCTGACGCTGCCGCTGCTGGTCTTCCTGCTGGCGGTGTTCATCGTCCCGATCGCCGCCCTGCTGACGCGCTCGGTGGAAAACCCGGAAGTCGCCCGCGCCCTGCCCCACACCGTGCAGGCTCTGCAATCCTGGGACAACAAAAAGGCCACGCCGCCGGACACCGCTTTTTCCGCCCTGGCGGGCGACCTGTCGGCCCTGCCCGACACCAGCGACGCCGGCGCCGTGGCCCGGCGCCTGAACTCCGAAGAGCCCGGCGCGCGCTCGCTGCTGATGTCGACCTACCGGGCCCTGCCGCTGGAGGGCGCATCGACGCCCGCCCAGGTCAAAGCCAGGATGATCGAACTCGATGCGCGCTGGGACGAGCCCCGCTTCTGGCAGGCCATCGCGCGCAATGGTTCTCGGTGGACGCCGAACTACCTGCTTGCCGCGGTCGACCTCAAGCGCGACGCCGGCGGCGGCGTCTCGGCGATGGCGCCGGAGCAGCGCGTCTACGCCCGCATCCTGCTGCGCACCTTCGAAATCAGCCTGGTGGTCACGCTGGCCTGCCTGGCGCTGGGCTACCCGCTGGCCTACTGGCTGAGCACCCTGCCGGCCAGGCGCGCCAACCTGCTGATGATCCTGGTCCTGGTGCCCTTCTGGACTTCGATCCTGGTTCGCGTCGCAGCGTGGATCGTGCTGCTGCAGTCCGAAGGGTTGGTCAACAAGGCGTTGATGGGCATCGGCCTGCTCGATGCGCCGCTGGCCCTGCTGTTCAACCGCACCGGCGTGGTGGTGTCGATGACCCACATCCTGCTGCCCTTCATGGTGCTGCCGCTGTACAGCGTGATGAAGTCGGTGCCGCCCACCTACCTGCGCGCCGCGGTTTCGCTCGGCAGCCCGCCGCCGCTGGCCTTCCTGCGCGTCTATGTGCCGCAGACCTACCCCGGCATCGGCGCGGGGGCACTGCTGGTCTTCATCCTGTCGATCGGCTACTACGTGACCCCGGCGTTGCTGGGCGGCGCCGACGACCAGATGCTGAGCTACTACGTGGCGCACTACACCAACGAGAACATCAACTGGGGCATGGCCAGCGCGCTGGGCGCCGTGCTGCTGGCCGCCACGCTGGCGCTGTACGCGCTGTACCGCCGCGTGGCCAAGGGCGAACTGAGCCTGGGCTGACAGGCCCCGACGACGAGATAGGCCAAGGAACCGACACATGAACGCCCACCCCGCCGCCCTCCCCCTGCCCGGCCCCCGCTGGCTGCCCCAGTTTCCCGCCTATGCGCGCTGGCACGACAAGCTCGGCTGGTGGGCGCTGCGCGCGCTGTGCGTGGCGGTGCTCGTGTTCCTGCTGCTGCCGATCCTCGTCATCGTGCCGCTGTCGTTCTCCGACAGCTCGTTTCTCGTGTACCCGATCCGCGGCTGGTCGCTGAAGTGGTACGAGAACCTGTTCGGCTCGGCCGAGTGGGTGCGGGCGGCGAAGAACAGCTTCATCGTCGCACCCGCGGC
>CBJNAE010000112.1:0-11311 GCA_966433995.1 uncultured Ideonella sp.
CGGGCCGCCCCTTCCTAACCGTTCGGGCTGAGCTTGTCGAAGCCGGCGCGTGCAGCTCCCAATTCGTCCTCCCTGAGCTTGTCGAAGTGCCCTGGTCCGCTGCGGTTCGTCGAAACTTGGATGGTGCGCCGGAAAGGCTTCGACAGGCTCAGCCCGAACGGTGGTGGGCGGCGATCCCGCTCTCCGTTCACCCTGAGCTTGTCGAAGGGCCCGGGCCACTCCTGTTCGTCAAGGCGAGGCCGTCGTCAGCTGTGCCGCCCACCAGGCCCGCGCCTGGTCGGCGTCGGCCTGGATGCCTTGTTCCAGGGCTTGCAGCGATTCGTATTTGAGCTCGTCATGCAGCTTGTGCAGCAGCTCGACCCGCACGCAGCGGCCATAGCCGGCGTCGAGCGGCAACCCGGCGGGCCAGTCGAGGCAATGGGTCTCCAGCAGCACCCGGCCGCCGTCCTCGACGGTGGGGCGCACGCCCAGGCTGGCCACGCCCTGCAGCGGCTCGGCGTGCAGGCCGTGCACTTGCACCACGAAGATGCCGCTGGCCGCGGGGCGCGGGTGGCCGAAGCGCAGGTTCAGTGTGCGAAAGCCCAGCGTGCGGCCCAGCTTGCGCCCATGGACGACGTGGCCGCTGATGCTGTAGGGCCGCCCCAGCCACTGCGCGGCGCGGGCCATGTCGCCCTCTTGCAGCGTCTGGCGCACCGCCGAGCTGGACACGCGCGTGCCGTGCACCTCGTAGCTCATCATCCGGGCCACGTCGAAGCCCTGGGCCTGGCCGGCCGCGTCGAGCAGCGCGTAGTCGCCGGCGCGCCGGGCACCGAAGCAGAAATCGTCGCCGACGAGCACGTAGCGCGCATTCAGGCCGCGCAGCAGCACCTGGTCGATGAAGGCTTGGGGAGACAGGGCGGCGAAGGCGGCGTCGAAACGCACCACCACGACCTGGTCGACGCCGCAGCGTTCCAACTCGCTGAGCTTGTCGCGCAGCGTGGCGATGCGCGCAGGCGCCTGGTCGGGGCGGGCCGCGAGGCGGGCGAAGAAGTCGCGCGGGTGGGGCTCGAAGGTCAGCACGCAGCTGGGCACGCCGCGGTGCTGGGCTTCGCTGCGCAACAGCGCGAGCATGGCCTGGTGGCCGCGGTGCACGCCGTCGAAGTTGCCGATGGTCAGGGCGCAGGCCGGCGCGATGCCGGGGTGGTGGAAGCCGCGGAAGACTCGCATCTCGGACCCCGGCCTCAGCACGCCAGGATTTCTTCGGGGCCGGCCAGCCAGCGCCACTGGCCGGGTGCCAGGTCGTCCGGCAACCGCAGCCCGCCGAAGCGTACGCGGTGCAGCCCCTCCACCCGGTTGCCCACCGCGGCCACCATGCGTTTGACCTGGTGGTACTTGCCTTCGGTCAAGGTCAGCCGCAGCCCGTGCAGGCCGTCGCCGCGTTCGCCCAGGGCCTCGGCCGCCGCGGCGCGCACCGGCTCGGGGTCGTCCAGCAGCGTCACCCCGGAAAGCAGCGACTTCACCTGCTCGGCCGTCACCGGGTGCTTGCAGGCGGCCTCGTAGACCTTGGGCACGTGGCGTTTGGGCGAGATGAGGCGGTGGTTGAGTGCGCCGTCGTCGGTGAACAGAAGCAGGCCGGTGGTGTCTTCGTCGAGCCGGCCGACGCTTTGCACGTCGCGCCGGCGCAGCGGCGGAGGCAGCAGACTGTAGACGCTGGGGTGGTGCTTGGGCTTTTGCGAGCATTCGTGGCCGGCGGGCTTGTTCATGACCAGCAGCGCCTTGGCGTGGTAGGCCCAGGTTTCGCCGCGCACCTGGAATGACAGGCCTTCGGGCTCGACTTCGAGGAAAGGATCGTCGCAGACCCGGCCATGCAGGCTGACATGGCCCGCCAGGACCAGGCCTTCGCATTCGCGGCGGGCGCCGAAACCTTGTGAGAAAAGGACTTGGGACAGCTTCATGGGCGGCAGTGGAGGGGAGGCGGCGGCGATCCGGCTCGCTGCCGCGCCCCGCATTGTCGGTGCTGCCGCGGGCAGCCGTTAGCCGTTCATTCGCCGGGATTCTCCCGCTGGCGGCCCAGCAGCACCCGCTGCACCAGCGCCGCGGTGTTCGGCGCGCGGTACTTGAGCAGCAGCTGCGAGCGGTACTTCTCGACCGTGCGCGGGCTCAGGCCGAGCGACTGCGCGGCCTGCTTGCTCGTCATGCCGCACAGCAGGCTGCCCAGCACCTCGTGCTGGCGCGGCGACAGCGCGTCCGGCTCGGTCGCCCGCGCGATCGGCTCGAACACCCAGGAGGCCAGCGCGAACGGGTCCTCGTTGTCCACGGCGTGGCCGCGCGCCCGGAACCACTGCAGCCGGCCGTCGCCGAGCCGCATCAGGCGCTCGTCGAGCAGGTAGCCGTCGCGGCGCATCAGCGCTTCGCTGCGTTCGCCGATGCGCAGGAAATCGGCGCGGGTCGGGTAGAGCTGTTCGAAGCTGCGGCCCTCGATCTCCCGCACCCGCAGGCCGAAGACGTCGGCGAAACGTTCATTGCACCAGGTGATCACGCGCTGGCGCGACAGGCAAAGGCCCTGGGGGCAGAGCTGGGCGGCCAAGGCGGCGCCCGCGGCTTGCGTGGGCGGCAGGGGAAGGTCGAGGGAAATCATGCGGCTTGTCTCCGGCGGTCCCAGGGTTTTGCTGGCGTATTCCTACGACTGGTGCCTGGCAGGTTCGGACCGTAGTCTAGGGCCTCCCATCATTCGAATGGCCCCTGCGCGGGCCGCGCCCGCCGCCTTGCGGCGGACGACGCGGACCGCCCTTTCGGCCAACACCAGGAGACGCCCCATGAGCAGCAAACCGACATCCTCGCGCCGCCCGCGCCACGCCCGCCTCTTCGCCTCAGCGGCAGCCCCTGGCCTGGCGGCCGCCTTGTCGCTGGCCGCCTGCGGCGGCGACGGCGATTCGGGCGGCGAGGTCAACCGCAAGCCCGACTTCATCCAGGGCGCGATCACCGAAAAAACCTACGACGGTGCCACCGACGACCTGCTGACCGCCGGCCTGGGCAAGACCGGCCTGGGCGGCGCGGCGCCGGCCTTTGCCGTGCCTGCCGCACCGACGGCGGCCGAGCTGCGCCGCAATGCCATCTACAACAACTACCGCGCCCTGGTCGACTACACCGCGGCCGGCGGCTACGGCCTGCTGTACGGCCCGAACATCGACAAGGACGGCAACGTCACCGCGTCGGAAGGCCGCATCGCGGGGACCGAGGCCATCGCCTACGCCGACGACGGCAGCGGCCGCCAGAACGTCACGCTGATGGTCCAGGTGCCGGCGAATTTCGACAAGGCCAACGCCTGCATCGTGACAGCCACCTCGTCCGGATCGCGCGGCATCTACGGCGCGATCGGCACCGCGGGCGAGTGGGGCCTCAAGCGCGGGTGCGCCGTGGCTTACACCGACAAAGGCTCGGGCAACGGCTTTCATGACCTGGCGAGCGACACGGTGACCCTGCGCGACGGCACTTTGTCCACCGCCGCCGACGCCGGCGCCGCGGCCTTGTTCCGCGCCAACCTGACGCCCGCCGAAAGGAGCAGCTACAACGCCGCCTTCCCGAACCGCGTGGCCTACAAACACGCCCACTCCGAGCAGAACCCCGAGAAGGATTGGGGCCGCGACACGCTGCGCGCGGTGCGGCTGGCCTTCTACGTGCTGAACGAGAAGTACGGCGAGGTGGTGGCCGGGCAGCGCCGGGTGGCCCTCACGCCGGCCAACACGCTGGTGATTGCCTCCTCGGTGTCCAACGGCGGCGGCGCCGCCCTGGCGGCGGCCGAGCAGGACGCCGACGGCCTGATCGACGGCGTCGCTGTCGCCGAGCCCCAGGCCCAGCCCGACACCACCGCCGGCCTGTCCATCCGGCAGGGCGCCGCGCCCGCGGTGCCGACCATCGGCAAGCCCTTGGCCGACTACTTCACCTTCGCCAACCTCTACCAGCCCTGCGCGGCGTTGTCGTCGCAGGCCGGCCTGTCACTGGCCGCGGCCTTCTGGCCGGCGGCCTACACCACCGCCGCCGAGAACCGCTGTGCCGGGCTCAAGGCCAAGGGCCTGCTCTCGGCGGCCACTCTGGCCGCCCAGGCCGACGAGGCGCTGCAGAAGATGCGGCAATACGGCTGGCAGGCCGAGAGCGATTACCTGCAGCAGTCCCATTACCGCTTCGCGACCAATTCGATCGCGGTCACCTACGTGAACGCCCACGGCCGCTTCAAGCCCACTGACAACGTCTGCGGCTTCAGCTTCGCCAACTCCGACGCGGCGGGCAACGTCGTGGCCCAGGTGCCGGCCACGCAGGCCGGCCTGTTCGCCGGCGGCAACGGCGTGCCGCCCACCAGCGGCGTGAACATCGTCTACAACGATTCGCTGGGTGGCGCCAAGCTCGACTTCCTGGCGCTCTCGCCCAGCACCGGCGTGGCCGATTTCGCCCTCGACGGCGCCCTGTGCCTGCGCGGGTTGGTCACCGGCCAGGATCCCGTCACCGGCGCGGCGCTCACCGGCGCGGCCAAGGCGCAGTCCGACCGCGTGGCCGCCGGCATCCGCGAAGTGCTACTCGGCGCCCGCCTGCGCGGCAAGCCGGTGGTCGTGGTGGCGGGGCGCAACGACACGCTGATCCCCGTCAACCACGCCGCGCGCGCCTACGTGGCGCGACACCTGTCCCAGGAAGCCGCCGGCTCGAAGCTGCGCTACTACGAAGTCACCAACGCCCAGCACTTCGACACCTTCATCGCCTTCGGCGCGCTCCTGGGTTACGACAGCCGATTCGTGCCGCTGCACCGCTACTTCACCCAGGCGATGGACCTGATGTATGCCCACTTGAAAGCGGGAGCGGCGCTGCCGGCCAGCCAGGTGGTGCACACGGTGCCGCGCGGGGCGGTGGCCGGCGTGGCCGCGCCGATCACCGCGGCCAACGTGCCGCCGATCTCGGCGGCGCCGGCGGCGGCCGACCAGATCGGGTTCTCGGGCGGGACGCTGAGCGTGCCGGATTGAAAGTGCCTTCGCACCTTGTGCCGGCACCCCTTCCGTTCGCCTTGAGCCCTTCGACTCGCTTTTAGTCCTGAGCTCGTTGAAGGGGCAGGACAGGCCTGTCGAAGGACCCGATCACTTCAGTTTGTCGAAGCTGGGATGGTCCGCAAAGGGCTTCGACAAGCTCAGCCCGAACGGGCTGGGAGCGCGCCTCTTCATCCGTCCACCCTGGGCGCGCCTCTTTATCCGTTCGCCCTGAGCTTGTCGAAGGGCCCGGGTCACATCGGTTCGTCGAAGCGTGGGCGGTTCGCGAGAGGGGCTTCGACAAGCTCAGCCCGAACGGGCTGGGAGCGCGCCTCTTCATCCCTCCACCCTGAGTGCGTCGAAGGGCCAGACCCAAGGATTGGTTGACGAGGGAATCTTGTAGCCAGGCGAAGCGCGATGGAGGCTCAGGACTTCTTGTCCAGCGTCAGCAAATTGTTCTCGCGCTTCATCTGGAAGCGAGTCAGGAAGCTGTTGCCGAGCAGGACCATGTCCATCGGCGCCACCAGCACGGCGGCCTCGACGTCGTAGACCTGCACGTCGTTGATGCGCACGGTGTCGAGCCGGGTGCGGTAGATCAGCACCTGGCCGTTGGCGGTGTTGCCCAGGCCCTGGGGGCCGTCCTTGTACTTCAGGCCGAGGCGTTCCGCTTCGGTTTGGCTCATGGCGATGGTGGTGGCGCCGGTGTCGACCATGAACTGCACCGATTTGCCGTTGATGCTGCCGCGGGTGACGAAATGGCCGCCCGACCCCGCCGTCAGCACGATGCGGCTGCCGGAGCCGCCGCTGCCTTCCCCGCCGATGCTCACCTGCTGGCCGCCCAGCGCGAGCTGGAATCGTTTGCCGTCGGCTTCCACCACCACCGCGTCGGCCGAAGGGATGCCGACCAGCTTGACGCCCTGGTGGCTGCCGCCCACCGGCACGGCCCGCGGCGAGCCGTTGACGACCAGCAGCGCCTTGTCGCCCATGATGCCGCTGAGCGCCACGCTGGGGCCTTTGTTCGACTGGGCCCGCGCCGTGCCGGCGCCGCCGGGCAGTGCGGCCAGGCAGCAGGCGGCCAGGCCGAGCGCGGCGGCATGGCGCCGCAGGAAAGAGGGCTGTGGCGCCATGGCTGGTTCTCCGTTTCAGTCGCGGAAGTTGTCGAATGTCAGCGGCGCGTCGCTCACGTCCTTGCGGATCAGCGCGATCGCCGCCTGCAGGTCGTCGCGCTTGGCGCCGGTGACGCGCACCGTGTCGCCCTGGATCGCCGCCTGCACCTTGAGCTTGCTCTGCTTGAGCAGGGCCTGGATCTTCTTGGCCGTCTCGGCGTCGATGCCGCTCTTGACGGTGACCAGCTGCTTGACCTTGTCGCCGCCGATCTTCTCGATCTTGGCGCTGCGGTCGATGTAGCGCACGTCGACGTTGCGCTTGGTGAGCTTGGCGACCAGGATGTCCATCACCTGGCCGATCTGGAAATCGCTGTCGGCGTAGACGGTCAGCGCTTTTTCCTTCAGCTCGACCCTGGCCGACGAGCCCTTGAAGTCGAAACGGGTGCCGATTTCCTTGGCGGTGTTGTCGACCGCATTGCGGACTTCGACCAAATCGGGCTCTAGAACGGCGTCAAAACTGGGCATGGCGTGCAATCGAATAGGGGTGGGAGGTTTGATCGGCGAAAATTCTGCCATGCAAATCGAGACCGGCGTCAGCCTCAAACCCTATAACAGCTTCGGCCTGCCGGCCCTGGCGCAAACCCTGGTGCGCGTGAAAAGCGACGCCGAAGTGCGCCGCCTGGTGGACCACCCCGACCACGGCCGCGCGCCCAAGTTCATTCTCGGCGGCGGCAGCAACATCGTGCTCACCCGCGACATGCCGCAGTTGGTGGTGAAGGTCGAGGTGCCCGGCATCCGACTGCTGGAAGAGCGTGCCGACGCCTGGATCGTCGAGGCCGGCGCCGGCGAGTCCTGGCACGGCCTGGTGATGTGGACGCTGGCGCATGGCTTCCCGGGGCTGGAGAACATGGCCCTCATCCCCGGCTCGGTGGGCGCTTCGCCGGTGCAGAACATCGGCGCCTACGGGCTGGAGCTGAAAGACCGCTTCGAGTCGCTCGACGCGGTGGACCTGCGCACCGGCCTGACCCACACCCTCGGCCCCGAGATGTGCGCCTTCGGCTACCGGGACAGCGTGTTCAAGCAATCGCTCGCGGGCTGTTCCATCATCACCCGCGTCAGGTTCCGCCTGCCCAGGCCGTGGCGACCGGTGCTGGGCTACCTCGAACTCGAACGCAAGGTGGCCGAGACCGGCGTCAAGGAGCCCCCCCCGCAACAGATCGCCGACTGGGTCTGCGCGATCCGCCGCGCCAAGCTGCCCGACCCGGCCCAGGTGGGCAACGCCGGCAGTTTCTTCAAGAACCCGCTGGTCACGCCGGAGCAGTGCCGCGACATCATCGGCCGCGATCCGGAGATCGTGCACTACCCCATGCCCGACGGCAGTGTGAAGCTCGCCGCCGGCTGGATGATCGACGCCTGCGGCTGGAAGGGCAAGACCATGGGCCACGCCGGCGTGTACGACAAGCAGGCCCTGGTGCTGGTCAACCGCGGCGGCGCCACCGGCTCCGAGGTGATGACGCTGGCCCGGGCGATCCAGGAAAGCGTCTACGGCCGCTTCGGCATCCGGTTGCAAACTGAGCCGGTGGTGGTTTGACCGGCGGTTCGCTCTCTCGCAGAAAGCTTCCGCCGACCCAGCCGCCACGCCAACACACCGATCCCGCCATGACACCAGACAACAGTTTCCGCATCCTGGCGTACTCCCGCCGCCCTCCCGCCGGGCTGGCCTCGGCCGCGGCGTGGGGGCCTTTCGCCGTCACCGCGGTGACGGACGAGGCGCAACTGACCGCGCTGCTTGCCGGCGCGGAGTTCGACGCCCTGTTGCTGGACACCCAGGACCTGGGAGGCGGCGATGCCGCCGCGGCGCGTCTGGAAGCGTGGGTGAACCGGCTTGCCCCCGACTTGGCCACGGTGCTGGTCTCGCCGGCGCTCGACGCGACCGCCGCCGTCGAGCTGCTGCGCCTGGGCGTGCAGGACCTGCTCACGCCGGCGCAAGCCGCGGGCGAAGAGCTGGGGCCGCGGTTGCGCGCCGCGATCGAGCGCAAGGCCATCGAGCGCGAGGCGCGCAAGGCCTATGCCACCGACCTGGGCACCGGGCTGCCGCACCAGCAGCAACTGGCCGAGCACATGAGCCACTTGCTGGCGCTGCGCGAGCGCGAACCCTCGCCGATGGCGCTGCTGGCGTTGCGCATCGAAGGTTTCGAGACGGTCGAGTCGCGCTACGGCCGCGAGGCGGCGAATGTGCTCAGGCGCAAGGTGGCGGTGCGGCTGCGCGCCGGGGTGCGGGCCAGCGACGTGGTGGCTTCCATCGGCGAAGACACTTTCGCCGTGCTGCTGGCGGCTTTGCTGTCTCCGTCGGACGCCCACCAGGTGGGCGACAAGATGCTGGCCGCGCTGCACGCGCCGTTCAAGGTCACCGGCCACGACGTGGCGGTGGCCGCGGCGCTGGGCGTCGCGCGCTTCCCCGAGGACGGCGCCCAGCCCGAAGCGCTGCTGCGCCACGCCCTGGCCGTGGCCGGGGCGGCCGAAGCGGCGGGGCGGTCCGGCATGTCCAACTTCATGGAGAGCGGGCTAGGGCTGGCTGCCAACGACGAGGATTGACGAGGCCGAAGTCCCGCGGAAAGGCTTCGACAAGCCTGTCCTGAGCTTGTCGAAGGGCTCAGCCCGAACGGTGGTGCGCGGCGATCCCGCTCACCTTCACCCTTCACCGTTCGCCCTGAGCTTGTCGAAGGGCCCGGGTGGCTCCCGTTTTTTCGGAGCTTGGTATTTCATGGGCTTCGACAGGCTCAGCCCGAACGGTGGTGCGCGGCGATCCCGCTCACTTTCACCGTTCACCGTTCACCCTGAGCCTGTCGAAGGGCCCGAGTCACTCCCGCTTTTACGGTACTTGCCCCACGGAAAGGCTCCGACAGGCTCAGCCCTGGATGTCCCCCAGGCAGACGTATTTGATGCTCAGGTAGTCGTCCATGCCGTGGTGCGAGCCCTCGCGCCCCAGGCCGGACTGCTTCACCCCGCCGAAGGGCACCTCCGCGGTGGAGATCAAGCCGGTGTTCACGCCCACCATGCCCGATTCCAGGGCCTCGGACACGCGGAAGATGCGGCCCACGTCGCGGCTGTAGAAATAACTCGCCAGGCCGAATTCGGTGGCGTTGGCCAAGGCCACCGCCTCGTCCTCGGTTTTGAACCTGAACACCGGCGCGACGGGCCCGAAAGTCTCCTCGCGGGCGCAGAGCATGTCCGCGGTCGCTTCGGCCAGCACCGTGGGGGCGAAATGGCGTTCGCCGATGCGCTTCCCGCCGGTCACCACGCGGGCGCCTTTGGCGACCGCGTCGGTGACGTGCCTCTCCACTTTTTCCAGCGCCGCCCGGTCGATCAGCGGGCCGAGGGCGACGCCGGGCTCCAGCCCATTGCCGGGTTTCAGCGCCCCGGCCTTGGCGGCCAGCCGTTCGACGAACGCGTCGTATACGCCGTCCTGGACGTAGAGCCGGTTGGCGCAGACGCAGGTCTGGCCGGCGTTGCGGTATTTGCTGGCGATCGCGCCGTCCACCGCCTTGTCCAGGTCGGCGTCGTCGAACACGATGAACGGCGCGTTGCCGCCCAGCTCCAGCGACAGCTTCTTCACCGTCGGCGCGCATTGGCCCGCCAGGATGCGGCCGACCTCGGTCGAGCCGGTGAACGACAGGTGGCGCACCACCGGGCTCTCGCACAATGCCTTGCCGACTTCGATGGACCGCCGGGAATCGGCGGTGACCACGTTGAGCACGCCGGCCGGGAAGCCGGCCTGCGCGGCCAGCTCGGCCAGCGCCAGCGCGCACAGCGGCGTCTGCTCGGCCGGCTTGATCACCACGGTGCAGCCGGCGGCCAGCGCCGGCGCCACCTTGCGGGTGATCATCGCGACCGGGAAGTTCCATGGCGTGATCGCCGCGCACACGCCCATGGCCTGCTTGATGACGAGGTAGCGCTTGCCGTTGTCGGTGGTGGGCACCGTTTCGCCGTAGACGCGCCGGGCTTCCTGGGCGAACCATTCGATGAAGCTGGCGCCGTAGGCCACCTCGCCCTTGGCTTCCGCCAGCGGTTTGCCTTGCTCGGCGGTCAGCAGCAGGGCCAGGTCGTCGGCATGCTGGGCGATCAGCTCGAACCAGCGTGTCATGAGCTTGCAGCGTGCCTGGGCGGTCAGCGCGCGCCACGCCGGCCAGGCTTTGTCAGCGGCCATGATGGCCTGCTCGGCCTCCGCGCGGCCGAGGTTGGCGACTTCCACCAGACCTTCGCCGGTGGCGGGGTTGTCCACAACGAAGCGCGATGCGCCGGCCAGCCACCGCCCGTCGACGAACGCGTCGGCGCGCAGCAAGCCGGGGGTCTTCAGAGAAGCGAGCGGAGCGGGCAGGGCGCGGGTCGGGTCGGTCATGGAAGCTCCTGGAAAGGGGATGAGCCGGAAAGGATATCGGGCGGCCCGCGCGCCGCCGGCCGCCGTCCGATTCGCACCAGGCGCGCAAGGGGTTATGGGGGCCGCGACCGGGCCGTCGCCGGCGCTGCGCTCATTCCACCGGTATCCAGATCTCGCTCGGTCAGCAGCTCGGCGGGCGGCGTGGTGGAAGGGTCGTTGAGGCACAGCGCCATCGGGTGTGGAAGACCCGGTGGAAGTGGTGAAGCGACATCGCCGCCTGGCGGGCGAGCGTCGGGGCGTCTAGCACCTGGTCGAGGTGGGCGTCGCCGTGGGCGACGCAGCGGCCAATGAGCGCGGCGCCGCGGTCGAGGCGGGCATCGGGGGCGGGGTTGCGGCGGGAGGCGTTGCGTTGTCTGGGCATGCGGCCATTGTGTTGGCCGCCCAGTGTCGGCGCGTGTCCCGGTGTGCTCAGTCGTCGGGCGCTCAGCCGGAACCGCGTCTCCGTCCGTCCTAGGCTCGTCGAAAGGCCCTGGCCGCCATCCCCGTGCGCCCTGAGGTCTAGGGCTTGTGTCAACCGCCGCAGGTCCGCGTCCACCCTCACCCCTGCCCTCTCCCGCAAGCGGGAGAGGGAGTAAAAAACTCCCTCGCCCCCGCACGGGGGAGAGGGTTGGGGTGAGGGGGCGGTGGCGGACAGACACAGTTGGTGACCGAGCCTGTCGAAAGGCCCCCGTCACTTCATCTTGTCGAAACTCCGTAGGTCCGCAGAAAAGGTTTCGACAGGCTCTTAATCTTACTGTGTCAAAAAACTGCCCCTGCGTGAGCCCCGCCCGCAGCCGCAA